>CAYNXB010000021.1:0-35929 GCA_964401045.1 uncultured Sphingomonadaceae bacterium
CCTTGACGTGCGGCGCCCGCAGGCGGCCGGCGAGCACGGCGTTCACCTGCTCAATGGATGCTTCGATGTTCGTATCCTGCGTCATGTGTTTTCTCCGGATTCAACGGCCGGCCGAGGTTCCCGCCCGAGTTCGGGGCAGAAGATTTGATGGAGTAGCCCAAGCACACGCTCCGCCTTGGGATCGCAGACGCGGTAGAAGACGCACTGGGCGTCCTTTCGAGTGGCGACGAGGCCCTCTTCGCGCAATTTGGCCAGGTGCTGCGAGAGCGCGGACTGGCTGAGCCCGACGCGGTCAACCAGTTCGCCCACCGACAACTCGCCCGCCTCGACAAGATAGCAGAGAACAAGCAGCCGGCATTCGTTCGCCATGACCTTCAGGAGGCGGCTCGCTTCCCCGGCTTGGCGCGTGAATTCCGAAGCTGGACTTTCTATCATGCTCATCCGCCTACTCCATTAGTATGCTCTAAATTAGAAACAGCTAATGGCATGTCAAGGCCGAAAGTTGGTTTCCTCGTCGGGGCAGCCCCAGGTGTGGGATCACCAGATGAGCCCTGCGCGCACGCACCAAGTCCTGCTGGATTGTGTCATTCGCGATCAGTCACTTTTTATCGGGCTACGGTGACGGGTGTGGTCCGGGCTCGGTCGCGCGGATGGGCGCGGCGCGAACTGCCTGAGACCTCGCCAACCAACTCGTTGCCGCGCTTTCGCGATGGCGGTGTCAATGCCTGCTTTGCAGAGTGCGCAAAAGAACCGGCTAACGACCAGCTGGGCGCAAAGCGGTCGCAATCTGCCGTTTAGCTGCAGCGGGACGATGAACGGCGCCTCCTCTCAGACGTCTCTGGAGAGTGAACGAACGACAAATGTATCAGAGGAGAGCGACCTTCTGGTTTGATGGGCCTGCGAAACGCGTGGGTCCTCTCAATCAGGAGAATTCCCATGTTCCAGTCGATTCCGTTGAAGAAGCTTGCCCCGAGCCCCCGCAACGTCCGCAAGACCAGCGATGCGACAGCCGATGCCCAGCTCAAGTCGGACATCGCTGCACGCGGCCTTCTGCAGAACCTTGTCGTGCGCAAGGCAAGCCGCAGCAAGTTCGAGGTCGAAGCCGGTGGCCGCAGGCTCGCCGCGCTTCTGGCGCTAGCCAGGGAAGGCGTTCTGGCGAATGAGCACGAGGTCACCTGTCTGGTCATCGAAGGCGGTGAAGCCGAAGCGCGCGAGGCGGGCCTCGCCGAGAACTTCCAGCGCCTCGCGATGAACCCCGCCGACGAAGCGCAGGCTTTCGCCTCGATCATCGAAGCGGGCGCCAGCGTGGAAGACGTGGCGCGCCGGTTTGGGCTCACCGCTCGCTTTGTCGAAGGAAGGCTGCGGCTCGCAACGCTTGCGCCATGCGTGTTCGCGGCGCTGGCCGAAGGCGCGATCAGCCTCGAAATGGCCAAGGCCTATGGCGCGACTTCCGATGTCGACCGGCAGGCCCGGGTGTTCGAGGAACTGAGCGGCGCCTGGTACGAGGCTTCGCCGGACACGATCCGTCGCATGGTGCTGAACGCCACAGTGCGCGGCAGCGATCCGCGCGCCGTCCTGGTCGGGCACGAAGCCTATCTCGCCGCCGGCGGCCGGATCGAGCGCGAACTCTTCGACGACGACGAAAGCGAGAGCTGGATCGACATCGCGCTGCTGGAGGATCTCGCCGGCAAGGCGATGGCCGAAGCGGCCGAAGCCAAAGCTGCCGAAAGCGGGCTTGCCTGGGTCAGGCCGACGCTCGACTGTTATGTCAGCCATGACTTGGTCGATGGGCTGACGCGCCTACCGTCCGAGCCCGCACCGCTCGGCGAAGCGGAAGCCCGGCAGCTTTCGGAGTTCGAGGCGCAATACGACGAGCAGGCGGCCATTCTGGAGGACGAGGGCAGCAGCGACGAGGATGTCGCCGTAGCCGAGACGGAGCTTGCCCGCATCGATCGCGCGATGCGGGCCCTGAACGACCGGCCGCCGGTGCTCGCCGACGACCTCAAGCAGGAGGCCGGAGCTTTCCTCGTGCTCTCGCGCGACGGGGTGCCGGCCCTTATTCCGCAATACTTCAGTCGGGCGAGCGCACCGGATGCGGATGACGACGTCCTCGAGTCCGTAACGCCGGCGAGCGATGGGAAGACGAGAAGCGCAGCGCTTTCGCAGCGCCTGCTCGACGAGCTCGCCATGCAGCGGCGCGACATTCTCGGGCTGCATCTCGCGCACGACCCCGCGCTCGCGCTGGACCTGATGGTCTTCACCCTGGCCGATCGGGACGGCCCGCACTGGCGGACGAAGCAAGCGGTCACCATTACCGGTCCGGTCGCGCATGGGCCCATCTCGGGCTTCGAGGCGAAGGACGCGCCCGCGACTGCGGCGCTGGCCGAGTTTGCCGGTTCGCTCGACGAAAGCTGGCGCGCGGGCGACAGCGAGATCGAGCGCTTCGCTGCCTTTCGGGCGCTGCCGGAGGAAGCGCGCAGTTCCTGGCTCGGCCTCGTCGTCGCGCGCACACTGATCGCCAGCCTCAACACCCACGGCGAGCGGCGCATACCGCTGCACGAGACACTCGGGGCGCTGCTCGGAATCGAGATGGCGCACTGGTGGCGTCCGACCGCGGCCAACTTCTTCGACCGCGTGCCCAAGGCGCGGATCCTCGAGGCTTTCGATGCGATCGGCGGGCCTGAGCTCGTCAGCCGCTACGCGGGATCGAAGAAGGCGGACCTGGCGGCGGCCGCCGAACGGATATTCTCGGGCAACTTCATCGCCGAGGCCGGGGTCAAGGAACGCGCGCAGTCGTGGGTGCCCTCGGTCATGGGCTTCGCGGCCGGAGAAGATGCCCCGGAGAGCGAGGCCCCGGAAGCGCTCGAAGCTGCGGCTGAGAACGAGGTCACGAGCGCGCTTGAAGAGATTCGGGAGGTCGAGACAGCCGAGCACGCGGCCTGAGCCTCCTGACAGGACATGAGCCTCGGCAGGCGGCCCATTCTTCACCGGATGGGCCGCCATTTCCGTGCCGAGCGGCGGACAGTTTCGTCGCGAGCGTGAAGTCCCATGCGAACGCACAGAGGAGAGAGCGCTCGGGCTGGCTGTCCCGAGCAATCCGGCTCGGGCAGTCAGGAGAACCGTCATGGGCAGATACAAGCGCCCTTCCGAATCCCAGTCGCCCGCAGCGCGCATCACCGCTGCGATCATCGAAAAGCTCGAAGCCGGCACCAGGCCGTGGGTAAAGCCCTGGAGCGGAGCTCCGGTGACGCGGCCCTTGCGCAGCTGCGGCACGCCGTACCGCGGCATGAACACCTTCTGGCTGTGGATGGTCGCCGAGGCGGCGGGCTTCGCCTCGCCCTATTGGATGACTTACCGTCAGTGCCAAGCGCTTGGCGGACGGGTGCGGAAGGGCGAGAAGTCGACGATCGCGATCTTCTACAGGAGCTACGACAAGCAGGTCGAAGGCGACAACGGGGAGGAGGACACCGAGACGCGCCGCGTGCTCAAGGCCTATGCCGTGTTCAATGTCGACCAGTGCGACGGTCTTTCCGAGATGTACCGACCCAAGCCGGTGGTCGAACCAGCCGAGCCGGATGGTCGCGAGGCAGGACTCGATGGCTTCTTCAGTTCTGTCGACGCCGAGCTGCGCCACCACGGCAGCGAGGCCTATTACGAGCCGAGCGTCGATCGCATCACAATGCCACCGGCGGCGCTGTTCGACGGCTACGATCATTACTACGCCACGCTGGCCCACGAGCTGTCGCACTGGACCGGCCATCGCTCCCGCCTTGGTCGCGATCTGAAGAACCGCTTCGGCAGCGAAGCTTACGCCGCCGAGGAGCTCGTCGCGGAGCTTTCCGCCGCCATCCTTGGCGCGGAGCTTGGACTGCCTGTGGCGCATCTCGACAGCCACGCGAGCTACATTGCGCACTGGCTGAAGCTCCTCAAATCGGACGAACGGGCAATCCTGACCGCCGCAGCCAAAGCCGAGGAGGCGGCAGCCTTTGTGCTCGCGCGAGGCGACCGATCGGCGCTTGCTCCCGATGCACCCGAGAAACTCGCCGCCTGATGGGGCGGCATCGCGGCGGACTTGGGCAGCGCTGTCGCAACCCGAACCTGGTTCATAATGCTCATCACCGATTGGAGGCGGCGACCGGATCTAGTGAAAAGTGGCCGCAGGGATTGCTCAACGGGACATGCAAGCACTCCCGACTATCCGCCGCGATCAACCCGGACAATTTACGCCTGGCTGAGAAGCCTCAATGACCAGTCGCCATCACCCGTCCGGACGGGCGGCGGATCGGTTACAGGAGATTGGCATCAATGGCGCACCGTCCGACCCGATCGCCGCCCGGAGTCCCGCCGCCTCCATTCCGTGGTGAGCATCACAACGGACAAGCCCATTGCCGAACCGCGGCGCAGCCAATTTTACCGCACCGGCGCCCGGCAATCGGCAAATTGTACTGTTCAAATGCACCAAGTATCGCTATATTGTTCACTTGAAAGGATGCGCTCATGGCGACCGCGCCAGCGGATATCGAGGCCGAGGACGATCGGGTGCTCACCACGGCAGTCTCTCGCGTCGCTCAGTTCTGGGGGCTGACCAACGCCAAGCTGGGCGCGGTGCTCGGCCTCTCGGCGGCGACCGTATCGCGCCTGCGTTCGGGCCAGGCCCGGCTTGACCCGGCTTCCAAGTCTTTCGAGGCCGGGCAGTTTCTCCTTCGCCTGTTTCGCTCGCTCGATGCGCTGCTCGGCAGCGACGATCAGGCGGCACGCTCCTGGCTCGCGACCCGCAACCTCGATCTCGGCGCGCGGCCGATCGATCTGATCGACAGCTTTAAGGGACTCATCACCGTTTGCGACTATGTGGACGCCCACCGCGCTCGCGTCTGAGCTGAGGCGCTATCGCCGGACCGTCTGGCGAGTGGTCGAAGCGCAGCATCGCATCTCGACCAATCGTCTCGCGGACACCCTTGCCGACCAGGCGCGGCTCGAAGAGCTCGCGGACGCCGCCAAGCCCGATCTGCCGAAGGCCGCGGATGAGCTGCACTATCTCCTCGCCTCGCCATTTCGCTATGGCCACACCGTCGCCAGCCGCTTTCGTCGCGCAAGCGAGAAGCCGGGTATCTTCTATGCCAGCGAGGCAGAAACGACGGCGATCACCGAAACCGCGTACTGGCGGCTGCGCTTCATCGCCCGGTCGCCGGGCTTCGTTCCTGGCAGCCGCACGAGCGAGCACCTGAGCTTCAGCGTGCCGGTCGCCGTGTCGCGGGCGATCGACCTCACCCGGGCGCCCTTCGATGCCCGGCTCGCGGACTGGATCGACCCGGCCGACTATACTGCCTGCCAGGAGCTTGCCGCGTCCGCGCGCGAAGCCTCGGCGCAGGCGATCCGTTCGCGCTCGGCGCGCGATCCTGGCGGGATCAACCTTGCCTTGCTCGACCCGGCGGGGTTCGCCCGGAACCAGCCCGATCACGGCCGAAACTGGCACTTGCGGTTAGAGCAGGGTCGGTTGACCGCATTTGCCGCGTTTCCCGGCGACGTCGTGCTCAACTTCGGCTCCGAACAGTTCGGGCTGCCGCCGATCGGCTGACGGGGCTCGTCCTTCGTCATCTTGCCGTCCAGGTGCGGTCACGTCGGCTCCAGCCATGGCGGTCCGCGGGAGAGGCCCTGGGCCGGCCGGAGCCAGCCGCAACCCGAAAGCCTGCGGCCCGTGTAGCCCGCGCCAGCCTTGGCTTTCGGGTTCCCCGCTGACGCGGTGCGCCTGTCCCCTTGCACCGGCCCTGATCGGGCTCCCGGCGGACAGCCATGGAGCCGATCGACGATGGTCTCCTGCCTGACGCCCACATCAGGAGACAAACCCATGTACGACAGCTTCACCCAACAGCTTGCCGGTCTCGATCTTTCGGGGCTCACCATCGCCCCGCCACCCTTCACACCCGCCGATTTCCCATGCGACGAGGCAATCGAGCAGACGCTGGCCGGCGTCTGGTCAGACCTCTTCGCGCTGTTCGCCGATACCGCCCTCGAAGCCGACGGCGAGGATGTCGCGTGGGGCTTCGTCAATCTGTTTCACCGCGCCGCCACCCGCAAGTCGGCCGACCTCGATCGCGCCAGCGACGAGATCCGTGCTCTGCTGGCTTCGGCCGATGGTTCCGAGGTGCATTCCGGCAATCTCGAGGAACAGGTCGAGCGCGCGCAGGCAGCCGAAGCGAGCATGACCGCTTTCGAACAGATGCGCGAGGCTGCCGCCGCGCTCTATCTGCATGAGATCGGCTCGTCCTGGAAGCCGATGTCCGGCTCGCGGTCCAGCCACGCTGCCCATCTCACATCGGCGGTAATCGATGCGCGCGATTTCCTGAGGGCGCGTTCCGAACGCCGGACGAAAGCGCACATGCCTGACGGAACGCCGGTCGTGTTTGCCGGAGGCCGCACTGCGTTCGCCACCAACGAGGGCGCCAAGGTCTTTGCCGACAACATCTGGGCGACGCTCGACAGGGTACACGCCAATGTCCCGGATATGGTTCTGGTGCACGGCGGTGATGGCAAGGGCGCCGACCGCTTGGCCGCCAGCTGGGCCGAGCGTCGCGGCATCCAGCAGCTGACCTTCGCACTCGATCGCCGGCTCGGTGCGCGCGCAGGATTCAAGCGCAACGAACAGATGCTCGCGCTTTCGCCGCGGTACGTGATCGCCTTTCCTGGAAGCGGCGTGCTTGAACGGCTCGTCATCGACGCCAAGGCTCGGCGGATCACCGTCGTCGATCGGCGCGACGCTCTCGGGACGGCATCCCCCGGCGCCGGCTGAGTGCGCTGCCATCGCGCAGCCGGTGGTGCATTCCCTGCTCCGGCGGACCGGTCGCCGGTTCGCTTCACGTGGCCCTGCCGGTCCCACCTTTACTCGGCCGGTACGGCCGCCGCCCGGGCTTTCCGCCCGCTTGCCCGGAAGCCGACGAGCAGGCACGCGAGGATGACCAGCTGCGCAGCGATGCTCTCGGCGGTGGGAAACAGTCCAAGTTCCGCGATACGCGGAACGTCCTTCAGCAATGTAATCGGGACCAGACCGGCCTCCTGCAGCGCGCCGATGCCCTTGCCCGCGAGGACGACCGCCAGGATCGCGATCAGAACGGCGCTGTAAGCGAAGAACTGGGTTATCGGCAGCTTGCGGCTGAAGCGGAGCATGACCCAGGCGATCACCGCCAGGACCGCCACTGCCGAGAGCGCGCCGGCGAGGATCGTGCCACTGCTCTCGGGGTTCCAGAGCGCCGAATAGAAAAGTATGGTCTCGAACACCTCGCGATAGACGACCACGAACGCGAGGCCGAACAGGAACCAAGCGGACTTGCGCGACAGAGCCTTACCCATCTTCTGCTGGATGTACCGCCGCCACTCGTCAGCGTGGCTCTTGCCGTGCATCCAGATGCCCACGGACACCAGCACGACCGCAGCGAGCAGCGCGCCGATGCCCTCGGTCAGCTCCCGGTCGGCACCGCTGATCGTCACCACGTAAGTAGCGACGATCCAGGTGACCACGCCGGCGAGCAGCGCAGCTATCCAGCCGCCGTGGACGTAGGGCATGACTTCGGTACGCTCCGCCTTGCGGACGAAGGCGATCATGGCGATCACAACGAGCAGGGCTTCTACGCCTTCCCGGAGCAGAATCAGAAACGCACCGAGAAACGTCGAGAGATCCGTCGCGGCCTCGGGAGCCAGGGCTTGTTCGGCCTGAGTCAGCAACGGGTCGATCCGGGACAGTTGCTCGCGCAGCGCCTCGGGCGAGGCGCCCGATGTGATCGACGCCCGAAACTCGCTGAGCGCGCGCTCGACCCGGATCATCAGGTTGCCATCGCGCGTCGAGAGCACGGCCTCGACGGGCTCGAAACCGTCGAGATAGGCGGATAGCGCGAGCTCGTTCGCAGCGTCCCGGTCGCCTGTCTCATAAGCCGCAATGCTCTGCGCCAGGGTATCGCGCACGAAGTCCAGCGAGCCCGAACCTCTCGCCGCTACGACGGCCTCGGGGTTCGAGCGAAGATAACCGATTAGCGCCGAAGCCTTCCGCTCACCGATGCTTTGCTCCAGCGCGGCCGGTGTGAGACCGACGAGTGCCTCGAGACTGGACACGGCGCGGCGTGCCGCCTCGCCTTCCTGCCAGGTGCGCTCGCCTTCGGCGGTGCTTGGGTACGCGATCCCGCCCGTGTAGAACGCCAGCGCCCAACGATCCTGGTCCGGCAGCGATGCGAAGCTTGGCATGGTCGTGCCTTCCAGTCCCTGTGTGATGACCTGGTAGAGACCGAATAGGCTCCGCTCCCGCGCGCGATCCCGATCGGTGAAGTCGATCGGAGGCGGGTCCAGCTTGAGCAGTTCAGCAGGGGGCGAGGTCCCGGCAGGGCCGTGACAGGAGGCGCAGTTCTCCGCAAAGAGCGCAGTCGCTCTGCTTACGTCCGGAGCCTCGGTCGGCGCGAGGGGCACCGGGTGGGCCGCGAGCAGGGCGGATGCCAGGCCGCGTGCGAGCTTTGCCACCTCGGCCGGCGGTCGCTTTTCGGCGATCGCAGCGCGGAGCCGGGCGGCGTCCTGCTTGAGCATGGCCTCGGCGGGCGTTGTGGGTAGCGCATCAATCCGCTCGGCCACCGACCTGGAGAACTCCGCCATTTCGTCGTACTCGAATTGATCGACGACGCGCCCGTTTGAGACAGCCGCTCCGTAGTCGACGGCGATGTAGTCGATCAGACGCCACGTGGTTTGCACGCCCTGCGCGGAAGCGCGGGCGGTGCCGACCAGCAACAGAGCCGAGGCGAGAACGAAGCTTAACGCGATCACGGCGCGGGCGCGACTGCAGCTGAGTGAGAAAGCCATGCGCCGTCCCCTAGCAGGGTGCGAGTGGTTCTCAATATCAGATCGTGCGGAGCCGTACCTGTGTCATCATTGGCACTCCCCTGTCCAGGGCGACCGGCGCCGGTTGCTCGCGAAACTCGCCGGATGCCGCCCCATTCTTTCCTGCACGGGAAACGGATCAAGAGCACCGGGGGAGACAGATTCCTGCGCCAGGCATCTTCTTCACGCCGAACACCCGCACCCAATCCGGCTTTGATGCGAACGTGTCTGAAACAGGTCAGCTGAGGCCGGCAACCCCCTTCCGGCCGGCCGTGTTGCCCGCTTAAGCGGGCTGCCCGCACCACCCGGCGGAAGGAGGTTTCCCTTGGCGCTGCGCGCCCGCGGTGCAGTCCTCCCATGCCCTGCTTCTCCCGACTGTTCGCAAGCCGGAAATGGCTTCCGGTTTGAGACTGAAGGAGAAGTTTTTATGACCAACATCGTCATCCTCACCGGCCGCATCGCCCGCGATCCCGAGACCCGCGAAACCAAGGGCGGAACCTCAGTTACGGGTATCACCGTCGTCACCGACCGCCCGGCGCGTGACAAAGACGGCAAGACCTACAAGGACGAAAACGGCTTCACCGCCAAGGACAGCGAGTTTCACCGCGTCACCTGCTTCAACGGGCTCGCCAAGACCGTCGGCCAGTACTGCTCGAAGGGCCAGCTGGTCTCGGTCCAGGGCCGCATCCACTACACTCAGTGGGACGACAAGGATGGCAACAAGCGCTACGGCTGCGAGAGCCTCGCCGACAAGGTCGACTTCCCGACCCGCGGTGCCGGCAGCGACAACAAGGACGCTCCCCCGATCGACTGAACGTCCTTCGATCAACCTCGAAGAGGCTCTGCCGGGAACCCGGCAGAGCCTCTTCCTCTGCTGCTAGGTGGAGGCTGGATCGGCAGTGGCCGGGCGCCCCGGCTTTGTGCTCGCAAGGCGCTCGAGCGCGGCTTGTTCGCCCAGCCGGCCGAGCGCCTCTGCAACCCGTCGGAGACCTTTGGCGGAGAAGCGCTCAAGGCCGCTGCCGAGGATAACCTGGCCGAGCTCGAGCGAGGCTTCCTTCTCGAGCTCGCGCTGCTTTGCCGCCAGCGCCTCGCACTCAACTTCCAGCTTGCGGAGCGCCTCCACGGCGCTGTTCTTTCGGGGCATTTTCCTTCCTTCCATTTCCCTCGCGGGTGTTTCCCCTGCGCTCGTCCTGCCATGCCCAGAGGGGTGTAGGAAAACGGTATCTGCCCGGACCGGCCGACCTGTTCGTTTCCGAGAGGTTGGAGGGTCCTGGCTCACGGGATGGCCCAGCGTGATGTCCGGCCGCATCCCGCGTCAAGGACAGGCGGGGCCCCACCATTTTGACCGTCCGGGCTGCGCCCGGCCGAACAAAATCGTTGCCCCCGCCGCCGCTGGCGCGGTCGCCCGTGCGGGCGATCCTGGACCCGGGACACGTCCGAACATCGGCCTTCCTCCTGTCGTCTCACGACAAACCTCAGGAGGATCATCATGGCTCAATTGGCACACTGCACTCTGCCGTCGCACAGCTACTTCGAAGCGCTCGAAACCGCCGAACGGCGGGCGTTGCACAGCTTCTTCGACCAGCACGTCATCGAGGACGACGAGCTCGGCTACGTCGCGCTCGACGAAGGCGACTACAACGCGCTCCCGGCGCACTTGGCGGCGCGCGTGGTGCACACGGTTCACGGGGCGTTGCTAGACGAATACTGATCTACCGACAGGGCGGGAACCGCTACCGGTTCCTGCCCTTTTTCTTTGCTCGCACGGGGCAGGCCTCGGCGGTGCGAGGCGGACCCAGCGAAGAAAAGGCTAGCCGCCCTCCTTCATTTCCTTGCGGTGCTTCTTGATCAGACGATCGGACTGGTCCGCCAGATTCTTTGCGGTCTCGATACTCTCGCGAAGAGCGGCTTGCGTCTCCTCGATCTCTGTAAGTGTTTTCTCGCCCTTGCCGGCCACTTGCTCAACCCCTCCACCGCTCGCCCTCGCGCGCCCCTGGCCGCCCAACGATGCGGGCGGACCCGGGTTCCAACCGCGGGGCCATAGGCGGACCTTTTGGACCAAGGGGTGCCATCGAGGCACCTGCGTGGGCGCGCAGGCTCCGCGTGATCGGGGGCGTTCAGAACCTCCCGCACCGGACCTGCTACAGCACCGGATCTACCTCGCGCAATGGGGGACAAAGGGGCACACCGTACGCAGGACTACCCTGCATTTGTGAATGGAAAAGACGATAATACAATATCTTATGAAGCCAGTCGGCCCCGGGAGATCGGGGTGCGCGAAGGCTCCAGGGTAGCCCGCGCGAAGCGCTCCAATCGCGCCAAACTGGACGGAAATCTTGCGCGACGCACGTCCCTTCCGGAAGGCATCATCTGGGACACTGAGCTTGCCGGCTTCGGCCTGCGAAAGCGCCAGACCGGCCATTTGACGTGGGTTCTCAAATACCGCCAGCGCGGCGAGCAGCGAATGGTGACGTTGGGGGCGGCAGGAGCGATGAGCGCTCCCGCCGCGCGCGCTGGCGCGCGCAGATTGCTCGCCAAGGCTGCGCTCGTCGACCTTCCTACTGCGCCGGAGCGCCCGAAGGTCCCGCTGTTCTCTGACTATGCCGAGGAGTTCTGGCGCGACTATGCGCCGCACTGGAAAGCCTCGACCCGCAAGACGTCGCGATACAAGCTCGACTGCGAGCTGATCCCCGTCTTCGGTGAAATGCCCATCGATCAGATGATGCGCGCCGACATCAACCGCTGGCGCGACAGCATGCTCAAGCGCGGCGGCACCTTCAATCGCTGCATTCCGATCCTGTCGGTGATGATGCGCTACGCCGAGCAACTCGGGTACCGCCGCAAGGGCAGCAATCCGTGCCGCGGCATCTCACGCTACAAACGGGAGTTGCCCGAGCGCTTCCTCTCCGCGGAAGAGTATCGCCGGTTAGGCCGGGTCTTGGACGAGACCGAAAACGTCAACCCGTTCGTGGTCCCGGCTATATGGATGTTGATCTACACCGGAGCGCGCGTCTCCGAGATCACCACGCTGCGCTGGCGCTCGGTGCAGGTGCCGCGCCTGGCGCTGGCGGACAGCAAGACCGGTCCGAAGACGATCTATCTCAATCCGCAGGCGATTGCCGTTCTTGAGCGTCTGGAGCGTCGCGCCGACGACGAGCTGGTCTTTCCGTCGCTGTACAGCCGGCGCCCGATCGGTCTCGGCGCCCATTGGGCGAAGATCCGGCGCAGGGCAGCCTTGCCCGACGTCCGGCTTCACGATCTGCGGCACAGCTTTGCTTCGGTCGCGATTGCACATGGCGTTCCGCTGGCGACGATCGGCAAGCTGCTCGGCCATGCGCTGCCGGAGACGACGGCCCGCTACGCCCATCTCGCGGACGAGGTGATTTGCGAGAGCGCCGAGCGCGTTTGCTCGGGGCTCGCGGCCGCCATGAGGATCAACACATGACTAGCTACGATCTCAAGGCCATCCTGGCCGAGGAGCTGGCGCGAGTGGACGAGCGCTTCGACCAGTTCGGTAAGCCGATCCGCCAAACGCGCTTCGATAAGGTTTTGCCGGGCTTCGGCACCCGCACCTATGCGTCCGGGCGCAAGGTCTACGTCCTGCAAGCCCGCATGGCGGGCAGGCAGCGGCTGATCACCATCGGCAATGCCGCCGTGATTGGTGAGCACGCTGCGAAGGACGTTGCTCGCCGGCTGATCCTGCGCGTCGAGCTTGGCATGAACCCTGCGGAGGACAAGCTGCGGAGCAAGACGACACCCAGCTACGCCAAGTTCCTGGAATACTACTGGCAGACGGTCTCGCCCGGCTGGAAACCGTCGACGCGCACCATCCAAGACGTCTACCGGCAGGCGCATCTTGACCATGCCTTCCGAGGGAAGTTCCTAGACGAGATTAGCCACGCCGACGCGCTGCGCTGGCATGCCGAGCTCACCCGTTCCGCAGGGCCGGGAGCCGCCAACCGCGCCATGGAAATTCTGCAGGCCATGTTCAACAAAGCCGAGCGCTGGGGCTACCTCCCTGAGCACAGCAACCCGTTCAACGGCGTGAAGCGCAACCGCAAGCGCAAGATCGAGCGCTTCCTCAGTCCGGACGAGATGGCGCGGTTGGGCAAAGCTCTGGCGGCGGCGCGCCTCGCCTATCCGCTGCAAAGCGCGGCCGTGACCTTGCTCGCGCTGACGGGCAGCCGGCGCGGTGAAATCATCCATCTCAAATGGTCGGAGGTGAAGGGCCGGCGGCTGAAGCTCACCGACAGCAAGACGGGGCCGCGTTTTGTGTGGCTTGGGACAGAGGCGCAAGCCGTTCTGGCTGGACTCCAGCGCAAGCGCGGAGAAGATCGGGTCTTCCCGTTCGAGGGAGAGCCAGAATCCGCTATTGACGGTTTCTGGCGGCGGATACGCAAGCGCGCCGGTCTCGCCGACGTCCGGTTGCATGACCTGCGTCACAATTTTGCCAGCCATGCCGCGCGCTCGTGCGAGACATTGCCGATGATTGGGAAGCTGCTCGGCCATGCGACTGTCGGTTCGACCCAACGCTACACCCACTTGGATGATACCACGCTTCTCGCAGCGACCGCAATTGTCGGCGGCAAGGTTCAAAACAGCATAAAACCGACAATCGGGGGGAGCTAGGCCGCCTTTCACTCCTCCTGGATTTTGCACAGAGAGATCGAAGCTTGCCTTGCACCCAAGTTGTTTGGCAGACACAATCATTCGCGGAGGGGGCCAGTTTCAGCGTGGGTGACACATCGCGAGACGAAGCGATCAAGCTTTTTCTCAAAACAGCTCGAGTTGACGGTAACGGACGCCTCTTCGCGATTGGTCCGTTCGGCAGCCGCGTTAGCTTCGCTTCGCAACAGAAGCGCGCGCTCAACACCATCTGGGCATTGGAACAAGACCAGAGGATTACAGCTGGAAGCAAGGTTGCTGTGCTGGGCGGAGGCTTGGCTGGAGTGACTGCCGCAACTGCACTGGCGGCTCGACACTGCATTGTTCATCTATTCGAGAGCCAAGCCCGAGTGCTGGCACTTCAGCGCGACACCACTCATCGGTTTGTGCATCCGTCGATCAACTTCTGGCCAGAGGCGGAGCTTGATCCGACCACTCGGTTTCCATTCCTCGATTGGCACGCTGATAAGTGCTCGCACATCATGGAAGCGCTGTTCAATGAGTGGGAGACCCATTTTCAGAAGTATATAACACGCACGTTCGTCGGTGCTCACGTGAAGAAGATTGACTGCGAATCGGAGCGCGTGTTCATTGAATGCTCGCCCCATGGTGAGGCGCCGGAGCGAAGTGGCCCCTACGAGGCCGTCATATTGGCGCTTGGCTTCGGCGAGGAGCGCCAAGTTGATGGTCTTCCCTTCATCAGTTACTGGAATCGAGACGCACTGGCGGACACGGAAGGCAAGGCCGACACCAAGTCTGTGAGCGGCGTCGGCGATGGTGGCCTCATTGATGCGCTACGAATCGTTCATAAGGATTTCCGGCACGGCCGGCTAAGCTTGGACTTGGTCGAGGCGCTCCGAGAGACCGGCATTCCAGAACTAATCAAGGCCGCGGAAAAACGGGTTCGCGACGCCGCCAGTGGCAGCGCCGAGAACGCAGCCTGTCTCTACGATGACCTCTACAAAGGAATTTACGAGGACCTTCCGCCTGTAGCGTTGGGGCCATTAGACCGATCGCTGCGCACCGATCTGAGCGACCCTGTCGCTATGTTCGGGCGAACGACGAAACCCTACTCCCTCACCGCCGCTCCGATTCACAAGCTGATGCTGGCTCATGCGATTGTGAAGGGGGCGGTAGTGTACCGTCAGGCGGAGCTAAGAGACGGGCCATCGCTCCTGATCGCTGGCGAAGCCCAGGATCTTCCCCAGCCTTGCATCGTAAGGCACGGCCCCAATCCCGATTTCGGAGGATTGCTAAGCCAGGAGCAAATTGATTCCTTGCAGCCGCGTCAAATGGTCCTCGACGACGTGCTCGCGGGCGGGCATTACGATGGTTCGTATTGGGCCGCGTGGTCGGAATATCCGCAGCAAGTCTTCGACGATCCAGCGTTCGTCGCTTTTCGCTTTCCCGCCGCGCAAGACTACGTCTTGAAAGAATTCAAGATTCCACTTGAGCAAGCGGATCTGAACGGAAAGGCTGGCTATCAAGTGCGCCACGATCCAAGGCGACCGGACTTGCCAAGGCGGGTTCCCGCTCACCTCTTTGGTATCACCACCAGAATGGGTTCCCAACGGATATTCCAGCATGGATGACGCAGGCGAGCTTCTAGAACATGATGCGTTGACTCAATCGTGCGCTTCCGACCAAGTCGAAGTGATTGCTCGATACGAAGACGGACACGAACTGCTGCGCATATGTGTAGCTGATGCAAGCGCGCTTCGACATCGAAGTCGCGAATACTCGGTTCAGAGAGAAACCCGAGACCCAACGGAACCAAATGCTCTACGGCAACTTCCTGACTACAGCCCGGTGAGCCAAACGTTATCTCTCATCCCGATTGGATCCTCGGCGGAGCTTGATCAAGCAACCACAGATTGGTCCGGCAATGTCTTCTGCGCCAGCTTGCGTGAGTCGCTGGGTGCAAGGGTGAGGATTGCAGGGGGGGGCGCCAAGATCATCGGTCGCGTGAGCGCGATAGAGGCCGCCTTCTGGTTGCAGGTGGGTGAGGGTGTGACCATACCCTACACGGGTGGTTTGGAAATCTCGTTGGATCTGGATGAAGAGGTTGGATTGGGGGCGGGAACACCTCTGGTTAACGAAGTAGGTGCTCTCGTGGGCATTGTGGTCGCGGTGGGCAGCGAGGCCGCCATAGCAGCGCCCATCGAGCCCCTGATCCGGGAAAATCGGCTCGCGCTTGCTTCTCAGTCTGATATTCTTGAACATAACGCTGCGGCGAGAGCAACATCATTGCGAGGAGTGAGTGACCGACCCTTTGGAGACACTATCAGAGGGTTCGGCCGACGCTTGATGTCCAACCCGGCCTTTTATTCGCGAGCGGTCAGTGCCTGAGGCCGAGGGACGCCTCAAAATCACGCCTTACCATGACTCATTCGAGGATCTCGTCGAATCGATCATGCGGGCGCAAGCGGATCTCGCTGGCGCCATGGATGGACGCGCGCTCGATGCTGTGCCCGATGGACTAATCAACAGGCATTTCGCTTGGCTTACGCAGGTTTACGACGAGGGTGTGAACCGACACTTGTTCGACGCGAGCGGAGGCGCGAAGCCGCTTCGCGTTTCCGCGCTTCGTCACCGCCGGTCTCTCTCGACAGACATCCGCGCAGCTCTGAAGCGTCGCGCGCCGCTCGATTTTTCGGAAGTTGAGGCCGTAGGTCGGGACAGCTTGGTCCAAAGTGGGCCGACACGCATCTCGAAGCTCGTTAAAGCGTCATTTGTCTTCGCCAACCCGCAGGATGTCGATGCCCAGGAGACTTGGGAGGAAACATCTGAAGCAGCCGACATCGACGAAAATTCCCGCAAAGACGATATACTTCTTCGTTCTCCTCTTAGCATTGCCTTCGACTACTTGACTCATCCAGGAATGCCCTCCTCGCGCGCTTACGCGCTGCTGCCAGTGCGTAACTTTATATTTGAAACTTTTGGAATTTTTCCATCGGACGTCGGCGTCGATGAGCCGAAAAGTGTATTCACACCCAGTGATTTGGAAGAGGCGCTATCGCATATCTGGACATCGTTTCGGCCGCGCCACTGGTCCAGAGGTCGGGATCCCTTGCCGGCCGAGGGGCGCAGTGAGGTTGGGGGTGTGCTGCGTCATTTCCTCGCGGCCAGAAACGCGCTTTGGATGCGCTTCCAGTCCCTTGAAGAAGCGGAAAAATACTTGCGGGTCAGCAAGCTAAGGGCGGAGCGCCCCATTTATGAGTTCGTTCGCTCGACGCATCTCGATCGTCTTCCTGACTTAGGCGAACTCGTAAACGAGCTGTGGGGACTCCCCATTCCGATTCGCGGCGCCGGAACGGTATTGCGAGGCGGGCTCAAGTTCTCGAGCCGCCGGGGTCTGGTCGTCGGCGTTCATGGCGGCCCGGGCACCGGAAAGACCAGCGTTGCACTCGCGCTCGGCGCGGTGCTTGCGCCGATGGGCATCGATACCTTGTTCATAACCGCGGAGGAAACACGAGAGGATCTCGAGGCGAAAGCCAATAGCCTTGTCCCAGACGAAATCCGACGATTGTCCTTCTATCCGACGCGGGATGAGAGGTGGTTGGAGATCGAACACTTCCAGATTGAACAGGCGGAGAAGGAGGCGGCCACCGCACTCGCGTCAATGGAGGCGGCGTTAGGTGAACTGGCGAGGGCGCTTTCAGCCGCGCCTGAGATGCCACATGAGCGGTCAGCACCTAAACCCTGCCGGGCATTGATTGTGCTTGATGGTGTGCACGATTTGATCATGGCAGCGAGTGGCACTGCAGGATCTAGCCATCTGGTGAAGCGCTTGCGGGAGTTTGTGGTTCGTTGTCGCGAATTGCAGGCTTTAGTCGTACTGACCGCCGGCGAGGATTGGGGGGGTGAACGAGCGTTTGACTATCTTGTCGACGTCGCGTTTCGACTGACGCACGATCACATCTCCGACAACGGCCGCAAACCTGATCGCCGACTGAGCTTGTCCAAGGCGCGACACCAGCTCTGTTCGGTGGGTACTCACGGTCTTCAAATTGGTGGTACGAAGGGCGTACGGTTCTCACCCCAGATAAATTACCAAATCGATAGAAAAGCGATTTGGCGCACTCGGCTACCCGAGATGCGGGTTGAAAAGCGCGTCATGCGCAGAGTACTCTCTCAAGATGCTTTCGAGCGATTTGACCGATTTCGAGCGCGCCGACGAGTCGGCGCGGACGCAGGCTTTCACGACCTGCAACTAGGTGTCAGGCTCTTCCGTGGCTCAAATATCTTCTTGAATGGGGAGGGTTCCGGAGGAAAGGCGGCGCTTGCGCTGAAGATTGCAATCTCGCCGACTTTCGAGGCTGACGGCTCACAAATCGAGCGCGCTGAGCGTGTTCTCGTCGTATCATTTCTATATCCTAGCCAATACTACGAGAATATAGTAAGAACCCTCTTGACGCTGAGGCGCGTCGAGTACGGTATCCCTGCCTATGAGCTGCGCCCCGCTATAGAAGTCATTCATCTATATCCGGGCAACTATCGTGCTGACCAGCTCTTTAATAGGATCGAGTGGATGTTGGATGCCGCCGATCTCCAGGGAGAACCTTTCACTACCGTTCTGATTGACGGCCTACACAACGTATTTCTCCAGTTTCCTCAGATTGAGGATTATAAACTGTTTTGGCCGCAGCTTTACGCAGTTCTCCGACTGCGGCCGTTGACGATCATCAGCACTCACACGACGTTCGTACTGCAAGGCGCATTGGCGGGTGCTGAGTATCGGCTGGACGATCAGCGATCGGAACCATTGAGACACGCGCTTGTCCAAAAAACGGATTTCCGGTTTGAAATTGATCCCTATCAGCGGTCGGCCGACGGCTACTATGAGAGGACCACCTCATCGAGCACTTCTAATATCTTTTGCATCAGGGCGATCTCCGCCATCAATCAACCTATTCCGCAGCATGAACTGATGTGGAGCCGCGACCACTTGGTTATGTTCGAACCGGATCGACGACCACAGCCTGGGGATCGCAGCTTCGCTCAACCGGAGCTAGATCTATAGCGCGCGAGTTCAATTATCTCCGAAACCGCCTTTGCCAGCATCGAGAGTCGATCTTTGTTGCGAGTCTCGCATTCCCAAATCACCACTACTCGCCACCCTCGCTCTTCAAGTGCTGCCCGCGTCTCCCCATCGCGCGTTACGTTGCTCGCGAACTTCTTTTCCCAAAATTCGATTCTACTCTTCGGGGTTCGCGTCTGTGAGCAGTGAGGGTGTCGATGCCAAAAACAACCGTGAACGAAAATGGCTACCTTGGCTGTGCGAAAGACAATGTCGGGGCGCCCCGGAAGGTCGCGGGCTTGTAAACGGTAGCGCAGACCGAGCCTCCATAGAGCCTGGCGCACACGTATTTCAGGACGTGTATCTCGGTGCCTGACCCGCGCCATTTGCTCGGAGCGAGTGAGCGGGGCGCGTCTTCGCTTCAATCCTCCAGATACTCCCGAGCGTACCGGTACGCGACGCGCTCTCGGTAGAGTATCACGCGATCAGGAAAGACTGTGGCGCGCCAGCCCTCAGGAAGAGCCTCAAGAGCGAGATGAAGGGCGCCGCGCATCGTGACAGACTCAGATTTGATCTCGACCGAACCGGCTTCACGTTGGTCGACATGCCCGACTGTGTGGCGCTTGGGTCGACCGTTATCACTTAGGTCCGTCTCGTAACGAAAGACGTATGGCAGGCTTTCTTTCAACTGCCGCAGCAGCTCAAATGTGCCGGTTACTCCTGGCGTGAGAAACGGGAGCGGTCGATCAATATCGATGGGCCGCTCCTTGTCGAAATCGGCCGGTTCCTGCGTCTCGCGATTGTGACCGGGGTCATTCGACCCGAAGCCGCTCGTATTCCAGCGCAGGGCACTCGGATCGATCCGGCGGAGTTCGTCGATGAGGATCGCTTCCACGTCAAAGTTGGAAAAGACCATGATCCGGACCGCCTTGAATCCAAGAGCGGTCGGATCCAATCCCTTGCGATGTTGCACGGTTTGAAAATGCCTTGTGAGGCGCGCACGGAAGCCATGCCGGGTATCGGTCTTACCTGCGTAGACCGGGTGTCCGTTTTCGTAGAGCACGTACGCTCCCTTCGCCCACTCGGGTATGGCGTTGATCGCCTCCAAAGTGAGTGGCGCTATGCGCCCGGTCTCTAAGACGCCCGGGAGTTCTCCGCGGAGGACCTTCTCTACGTCAATTTCATACTCGATGTAACCTAACGGAGCGGGTTCGGCTACGTGCGCAGCTGGCGTTTCAAACTCCATCAAGCCGCGCGACGCTCGCCAGCTAGTCCTGCGCTCAACAGCGCAATACGGATTGCATCACCAGCAGCCTCGGCTAATTGCGATGGGACTGCGTTTCCCAGCTGGCGCATGCTCTCGCTCCAACTCCCTGGAAACTCATAATTGTCCGGCAATCCCTGCAAGCGGGCGGCCTCGCGAATTGTGAAGTAGCGGACGTCACCATTATCCAGAATCATCATGTTTTCGCCGCCCGGTACGCCGTGATCTCCCGCCTTGAGAGCCTTCGCTGGCGCGTCAAGTAGACTGCCGGTGTGGCCCTTATAGACGCGTGCACCCGGCTGGAACACGTGATTGTTGGAACCAGAAGGAGCGCCAAGACCACGCAACGCGTCGCGAACGGTGACCCAGCGAGACGTTTGCGGTGGCGCGTTCGCGACCCGCAACTTTTTCACTAGTGCGGCGTCAGGAGGCGGGAAGTCATCGACGCCTAGCGAGACGCCGTGCTCCCGCCAGTAATCTCCCGTGACCCATTGGTCCCACAGCAGCCGTTCACGCGAATGAGTCGCCTTCAGACCGGGAGGCATGATCCCAAGATCCGATCGAGAACCCAGGATTAGGACGCGATGGCGGCGTTGCGCTGCGCCAAAGTCCGCCGCGTCGACTTGCTGCACCCGAACCTCGTATCGGACGTTACGTGTGCGATCCGGCCTGCTTAGTCCCGCTACGATTGTGCTGAGATACGGCGCGAATTTGGGCCGCATGAGGCCGCGCACATTCTCGAATAGGAACATGTCGGGCGTGATCTCTGCCACCGCTCGAATGGCCTGCGGCCACATGTCGCGATCATCGCCGTTCCCCCGGTGCTTGCCAGCGATGCTGAATGGCTGACAAGGCGGCCCACCCGCCACCAAGGATATTCCCGCGTGGTCGCGCCAATCGACTTCGCGAACATCCGCCCGTTCGATGGGCCAGTGGCGCACATGTTTTAGCTTAAGCTTCTTGTTATGCTCGATCGTGGCAACCGCGCAAACGTTCCACTCCACCATGAGCTCGTGCTCAAAGCCGGCGCGCGCCAGACCAAGCCCGAGCCCGCCGCAACCCGTGAAGAGCTCAACGCTGCGCATAGCGGTCTCTCTCTTCATATACACATCCCTCCGTTCGCCTGATCGCATGCCATTCCGCGCCGAACAAGCCTGACGGTCGCATACCGACTTTGTTCCTCAGTTGTTCCTTAGCTCCGCTGCCCTCCATATCAAGAATCGAAGTGATCGGTTCCACATCAGTGTGGCGACTGACCATCGATCGGTCTTGCTCGTCGGTACGGTCGCGAGGCTCAAATCGGGGGCCGCTTCATGCCCGTTGACAACACCCTGGATGAACTTCGCGTACCTTTCGCGCTGATCGTGTCACGCCGCCTCCTCGCTTCGGATCCCATCTCACGCGCGCCCAAGACTACCTCTCAACTAGGCCAAATGTAACTGTGTCGCCTGCTCGACGCGGATCGAATTCGCCGCTCCCGCAGACGCGCCACGAGGCCATGATCGTGATCGCGCGCAGGCCGCATCGATCATACCAACTGGAACGAAGCGAATGGCCCGGATGGGTTCGGCGGAGAGATCATCGCCGAGCAGTTTAACTCCTCCCCCAAGGCGCCGTGGATTGGCCGAAGAGAGCTCCACGAAGTTGTGCGCCAAGCAGCGACGCCACACCGTGCACAGGTTCCCCAGGACGCTCCAGCGGTACCGCCTCCAAGCGCATTTCTTATGCCGATCAGGGCCCTTTTTAGACCTCGGCTCCTAGCAAGAGTTCACTCCGCGCGAGACTCTAGGCTGACCCTGAAGTCAGCAGAATCGGCTAAGAATCGGCCACAGTTTTCGCCGAACGAAGGCTATTTGGTAGCCAGATCGCGATTTCGGCCAATTCTCGGCATGTCCCGGATTTTCCCTATTGCTCTCGCTCCGAAAATAATCTCGCTCATTCAAGGCTTTGAACGGTTTCCCGGCGGTCTCGAATCCGTCTCCGCACCTTGGGACTTGACGGCACACCGTACCCAGCGAAAGCCGGTGAAGAATGAGAGCGAGTACAACAGCTTAGTGGCGAAATCCGGCCTTGGGCCGAAACAACTCGCCCACGAGTTGAGCGGGTTTGCGACGATCCGCCTGCCACTCGCGTGCAACCAATCGCTTGATTTGGCTCGCAAACTCGGCGATTGACCGCGAGTTGTTCCCGATTTATTCTCATCTCGCCTTCCGCAGGGTGAACCAGGTCCGCGAGCGCGCTCACGAGGACCTGTTCATGAGCCAACACATCCGTCTCCAGACCTTCCTGCCTTATCCGATCGCGGAGTGGGTCAGGAACAGCGCCGCCGACCACGGCGAGAGCGTCAGCATCTTCATCCGCGATCTCATCGTCGCCGCGTTTCAGCGCGAGATGGGCATGCCGTTGCCCGGCGATCGGATCGAGCGGATCGAGCGGCATAGCCTGTTCGTCTCGGTCGCGCTCGACGCCCTGCTGACCGCCCAGTCCGACGCTTCGCTGCGCCAGCGGACGCACGATGCCTACGCCCGCCAGCTGGCCCGGCGCGGCCTTTCGCGGGAGGCCGGCGATGAAGCATAACCTCCTCAACTTCACCCGCGGCAGCCAGCTCCTCGGGCACTTCGGGTTCATGTTCGCGGCGGGCCTCAAGGGGCCGCTGATCGTCGCCGTGCTGTGCTTCGCCGGGCTCTCCTGGCGGGAGGTTACGGGCACCCTGACCGACCACCAGCTCTATCTCGTGTGGATGCATCTCTATGCCGCGCTGTATGGCTTCATGGAGTTCGATCCGGCCAAACCGGTCGCGCTTGAGCTGGCCTCGGGCGCAAGCGTCACGCTGCCAATCGGGGTGCTCCGCGACTTCCCGCCGATGCGCGAAGCGGTGGGCGCTTTCGGGGCCGCGCTGTTTGCCGCCTTTCGCCTCTCTGCGCTGATCCTTGTCCCGTCCTTCTGTCTATTCTGGTGGATCGCCGAGCGGTTCGGCGGGCGCTCGCGCGAGCGGCGCCACGAGCGCGGCGCGATGCTCGTCACGCTGCCCGAGCTCGAGGACGAAATCGCGCGCCACAACCGCGCCGAACGGGCCCGCGAGATGGACGCGGCGCTGGGTTGGAAATGGCGGCTAGCGGGGTCCTCCGCGCTCGCGCGCGCCGGCTTCTACACCCCGTCGCATCTGGCCGACGTCGAGTGGCCGTGGCGGCTTGAGCAAAGCCACACGATGCTCGTCGGCACGACCGGAACGGGCAAGACCGTGGCGCTCAGCGAGCTGCTCGCCGAGGCCCGGTCGCGCGGGCAGCGCGCGGTCGTGTTCGACCTCACCGGCGCCTTCATCGAGGCGTTCTTCGATCCGACCCGCGACGTCATTCTCAACCCGCTCGACGCGCGCTGCCCGTCGTGGAGCGTGTTCAACGACTGCACCAGCGAGGGCGAATTTCATGCTGCCGCCGAAGCGCTCGTTCCGCACGACGGCGGCGGCGCAGAGCAGTTCTGGGTGCTCGCCGCGCGCATGCTGTTCGTCGAGATGTGCCTGCACCTGAAGCGGGCGGGAACGGCGACCAATGAGGCGCTCGCCTCGCGGTTGATGACCGCCGACCTGGCGCAGGTTCACAAGCTCATGCGCGGCACAATGGCCGACCCGCTGACCGCGCCCGAGGCAGCGCGCATGGCGGAGTCGATCCGCGCGGTGTTCAACGCCAACGCCAAGGCGCTGAAGCTGCTTCCTTCAGGAGGCCAAGCGTTCTCGATCCGTGACTGGACGAAAGGGGATAGCGCACCCGGTTCGGTGCTGTTCCTGTCGGCGCGCTACGTCGATCTCTCGATCTGCTCGCAGCTCCTCACGCTGTGGCTCGACACGGCGATGAACACGCTGATGTCGATGGAGCGGACCGGCGATCTCAGGCTGTGGTTCCTGGTCGACGAGCTCGGCGCGTTGCACCGCCTGCCCGCTCTCGAAAAGGGCCTCCAGACCGCCCGCAATTTCGGCGGCGCGATCGTCGTCGGCGTGCACGCGTTCGCCAAGCTCAAGGAGGTCTACGGCGAGAACATGGCCATGACCCTGTCATCGCTCGCGCGGACCAAGCTGATCCTCGCCACCGCCGACCGCGAGACCGCCACCTGGTGCTCGGACTTTATCGGCCACCGCCAGGTCCGCGACATGGAGGAAGGGTACAGCTACGGTTACAACAACGCCCGCGACGCGGTCAGCCTCACGCCCCGCCGGCAGATCGAGCCGCTGCTCCTGCCGGACCAGTTCATGAACCTGCCGCGCCTCTCGGGGTACCTCAAGTTCCCCGACGGCTTTCCGGCGGCGCCCGTGTCGCTCGAGCCCCGGACCTGGCCGCGCATCGCCGAAGGATTCATTGCGCGCGAGCCGTCCGCCTCCACCCCGCCGACCGATGCGGCGCGACACGAGTGGGCGGATGGGGAGGGCGCGTCTGCGGCGCCGGCTGGCGGCTCGGAAGAGCATCCGGCAGCCAATGACGACGGCGCCGGCAAGCCCGTCGTTCCCAGTCAGTTGACCCTCGCTTACCGAGACCTGGCGAGCGACGAGCCTCGCGAACATGAACCTGATCGTCCGATCGAGCGCGCTCCCCTCGGTGTCGTCCCTCCGAGCGCCGGTCCCGAGGAAACCGGTACTCCGACTGGGATGGCCATTGCGCCGACAGACAGCTCTTCGCTGCCGCTGGCGAGCGTGGTCAGGGCCGAGGGCGCGGGCGAGCGGGAACGCGATCCCGGCGCGCCCGAGCCCGCGAACGGCAGGCCCGCCGGTGCTCCCGAGGGCAAGCAGGCATCGGGCGACGAACGGCGCGACCGGGAGCGCGCGGAAACCCATCGCCGGCGTCAGGAACGCGACCTGCTCGACGGCGCGGCCGACCCGCCGCGCTCCCCCGACCTCGGCGAGTTCGAGCCTGATCTCTAAGCCGCACGCAGGGGAGCCGAGGGGCTTTGCCATGAGGTGCCGGTCCGATGCTTTCGATGGCCAACGTGCGCTCGCCGTCTGCCGCTGCGAACTACTTCGCGGCCGACAACTACTACGCCAGCGCCGACGCGGATCGCTCCGGGCAATGGATCGGCAAGGGGGCCGAAGCACTCGGCCTTGAGGGGCGGGTCGAGGCGAAAGCGTTCGACGCGCTGCTGCGCGGCGAGCTCCCCGACGGAACCCGGGTCGGCAATCCCGGACAGCCGCACCGGCCGGGCACCGACCTCACCTTCTCTCTGCCCAAGAGCTGGTCGCTGCTGGCGCTGGTCGGCGGCGACCGGCGGATCGCCGAGGCGTACCGCGAGGCCGTCGTGGAGACGCTGCGCTGGGCCGAACGCAACGCCGCGCAGACGCGGCTGACGAGGATCGGCGCCATCCGCCTCGTTGCGACCGACAACCTCGCGATCGGGCTATTCCAGCACGACACGAACCGCAACCAGGAGCCCAACCTGCATTTCCATGCGGTGGTCGCCAACGTCACCCGTGGTCCTGACGGCAAGTGGCGCGCGCTGCGCAACGATCGGCTGTGGGAGCTCAACACGCTCCTCAACAGCATGACCATGGCGCGCTTCCGCCTGGCGGTCGAGAAGCTCGGCTACGAGACCGGACCCGTGGGCAAGCACGGCAATTTCGAGGCCGCCGGGATCACCCGCCAGGAGATCATGGCGTTCTCCTCGCGCCGCCGCGAAGTGCTCGAGGCGCGCCGCGGGCCGGGTCTGGAAGCCGGAATCATCGCGGCGCTCGACACGCGTTCGGCTAAGCCGGCAATCGAGGACCGCGACGCGCTCGGCGCCGCCTGGCGGGACACCGCGGCCGGGATCGGCCTCGATCTCGCGCGCATCATCGACCTCGCCCGAACCCGGGAAGTACTGGCAGCTGAGCGGGAGCGGACGAAGGCGCCGCTGCTCGAGCGCGGGCTCGCCTTCCTGCGGCAAATGATGGACCGCATTCGCGCGCCCGAGCGCGACCCGCTGGTTCCCGACCATGTTCTCAGGCGCGCCGGTGAGACGATCGCCGCGGCGCAGGCGGTTGCTTCGGCGGTGCGCCACCTGTCGCAGCGCGAGGCGGCGTTCCCGCGCGAGGCGCTGCTGAAGGCCGCGCTCGATTTCGGGCTGCCAACGACGATCGACCACGTCGAAGGCCGGGTGGCGGCGCTGGTGCGCTCGGGCGACCTCGTCAGGGGCAACGGCGTGCACAAGGGCTGGCTCGCATCGCGCGAGGCGGTGGGCAGCGAGCAGCGGATCCTCGCCGAGGTCGAGCACGGACGGGGCGCGGCGCCGGCCATCCTGCCGCCGGAGGACGCTGGGCAACGCGTTCAGGCCGTGGCCGCCCTCAATCATGGGCTCTCCCTCAACTCGGGTCAGGAAGCGGCCGCGCGGCTGATCCTGTCGTCGGGGAACCGGATCGTCGCCGTGCAAGGCGTCGCCGGCGCCGGCAAGAGCAGCGTGCTGAAGCCGGTGGCGCAGGTCCTGGCGGATGAAGGCCGGGAGGTCCTCGGCCTCGCTGTGCAGAACACGCTCGTGCAGATGCTCGAGCGCGACACCGGCATCCGCTCGCAGACGCTCGCGCGCTTCCTGCGCACTTGGCACGAGCTGCTCGAGAATCCCGCGAGCACGGGCTTGCTGGCCGAGGCGCGGCAGGCGCTGTCCGGGCACGTGCTGGTGCTCGACGAAGCCTCGATGGTCTCCAATCCCGACAAGGAGAAGCTCGTCCGCCTCGCCAACCTTGCCGAGGTCGACCGGCTCGTGCTGATCGGCGACCGCAAGCAGCTGGGCGCGGTCGATGCGGGCAAGCCGTTCGACCTCGTCCAGAAGGCCGGGATCGAGCGCGCCGAAATGCGCGTGAACCTGCGCGGGCGCGACCCGGTCCTGCGACAGGCGCAGGCGGCGGCCCAGGGCGGCCGGGTGGAGGAGGCTCTCGCGCACTTGCGCGGCGCCACCATTCAAACCGACGGCGACAGCGCGGTCGTCGCGGCCGAGCAATGGCTCGCGGTGGCCCCCGCGGAGCGCGAGCGAACCGCGATCTACGCCTCGGGGCGGGCGCTGCGTTCGGCGGTCAACGTCGCTGTGCAGACTGGGCTGAAGGCGAACGGCGAGCTCGGCCCCGGGTCGCTGCAACTCGAGGTGCTCTCGCGGGTCAACGCCACCCGCGAGGAGCTGCGCTATCTCGCTGCCTATCGCGAGGGGATGATCCTCGACGTGCGCGGGCGCGACAGGGCCCTGCGGCTGGCAGGCGGGCAATACCGGGTCGCGTCGGTCGACCACGCCGGCAAGTCGGTCGAGCTGGAGGACCGGCACGAACGACGCACCTCGTTCAGCCCGTCGCGCATCCGGCCCGGCGAGAAGGACGACCGCCTGGCGCTGTTCGAAACGAAGTCCCTCGCCATCCATGAGGGCGACCGCATCCGCTGGACCGAGAACGATCACCGGCGCGGGCTGTTTAATGCCGATCAGGCGAGGATTGTCGCAATCGACGGCAAGCGGGTCACGGTGGAGACCTCGGCCGGCATGACGCACCACCTGAAGTTCGACGATCCGATGCTGAAGCGGCTCGATCTTGCCTATGCGCTCAACGCGCACATGGCGCAGGGCCTGACCTCGGATCGGGGGATTGCCGTAATGGACAGCCGCGAACGCAACCTCGCCAACCAAAAGACCTTCCTGGTCACGGTCACGCGGCTGCGCGACAGCCTAACGCTCGTGGTCGACAATGCCGGCAAGCTCGGCGCTGCGATCGGGCGAAATGCCGGCGAGAAGGCCTCGGCGCTCGAGGTGACCGAACGCCTGCGGTCAGCCGCGGCGCGTGGGTTAGGGGCCGGGCGACTGGTGGAAGGCCGGAAACCCGAGGAGCGCGAGATATCGCAGGAGCGGACGAAGCCTTTCGAGATCGGGATTTAGGCCGCGGTGCTCTACCGAATGGCTGCTCTGCGCCCATTTCGGCCATTCACGTCGAACCAGAGGCATCCCAGAAGCGGACCTTGGCGGCGGCGACTGAACGCGGCTGGGTTGGAAAGCGGTCATCGGAATTTCCGCCTAGAGTTGCACCAAGCTGCGTAGAGCGTGAGATCGGCGGCGGATCGGGCGCCGACCATGAGTATCGCTGCCGAGCGATGCGTCTCAACCGACTTGATGCTCAGGTCGGAGTACCGGCCCGATCGTCTTGTTCGACAAGCCTTAGGCGACCGGTTTCAAAACGGCATCACCGTCCGCGGCGCCATGAAAGTAACGGGTGACGGAACGCAAACTCGGCGGTATGAGACCCGCCCGCATGCTTCTTCGGCTTCGTCTTGGGAACGTCCCGCACATTGCAGCTCTCTTGCTGCTGCTGAGCATCGTGCTCGGTGGTGCGGTCGACGCTGTTGCCTGCGAGTCGGCCACGGAGACAGCTGCCGTCACTGCGCTCGCAGCCGAGCCCGGAAGCCAGGATGAGGCGCCCGTCAAGGAACGCCACGGGGACTGCATCCACGGGCATTGCCATCATGGCGCCCAGCAGGTTCCAGCGCTGGCCTTTCAGGTCGTGCCGCCGATGGTGTCGGTCGAGCATGTTGCGCCCGGTGAGAGTGACCTAGCCTCGCTTTCTCCAGGCTCTCCCAAACGTCCCCCTCGCGCCTGATCGTCGCGCGCCGCCGTCGCGGCGCTTCGATGATCTAACAGGACGTGAGTGGGATGATTCATGAAATCCTTTTTTTGGGGTGCCCTCCTGGCGGGCATCGGCTGCGCGATGTTGCCGCAGGCCGTTGCCGCGCAGGAAGCTGAGGCACTGACTCTCGAACGGGCGCTTACGCTTGCCGGCGTGTCGCTCGGCGCCGCGGCCGAAACACAGAACCCCCGGGCGATGGGACCGCGCGCCGATGTCGAAACGGCAGAGGCGCTCGTCACCCAGGCGGGACTGCGGCCCAACCCGGAAGTCTCGTTCGAGGCCGAGAACTTCGCCGGGACAGGCCCATATTCGGGGACGCAATCTTCGGAATACACCGTTAGCGCGGGGTTGCCGATCGAACTCGGCGGCAAGCGCGGCGCTCGGCTGGGTGCTGCTCGGGCTGACCTGACGGTCGCGCGGCTGCAGGAGCAGCTCGCGTTGGCCGACATCGGGCTCATGGTGCGGCAGCGCTATGTCTCGGCCGTCGCGGCGCAGGCCCGCGTCGCCCTGGCGCAGGACGTGTTCGACCGCAGCCGCGAGCTCGCCCGCGTTGCGCAGGCGCTGGTCGATGCCGGGCGCGAGCCGCCGCTGCGGGCCTTGCGGGCGCAGTCCGAGCTGGCCGAGGCGGAGGCGGAGCTGAAGGCCGCCCAGGCCGATGCCCTTGCGACCCGCTTTACGCTCGGTGCTCTGTGGTCGCAGGAACCGGCTCCGGTGCCCGGCCTCGCTTTTCCCGACATTGAACCGCCCTACGAATTGCTCTCGGGCTACGACGGTCTCGAGCCGCGCCTTGCGGCAGCTGAGCGGCAGGCCGCCGAAGCGGGCGTCGCCCGCGAGCGCTCGCTGGGCCGGCTCGATCCGACCGTGTCGGCGGGTGTCCGCCGGTTCGAGGAGAGCAACGACCAGGCATTGGTGGTCGGGGTCTCGATACCCTTGCCGATCCGCGACCGGAACCAGGGCAATATTGCCGCCGCGCAGGCGCGGGTCCGGTCGGCTGCTGCCCGCGAGGCGGTCGCCCAGTCCGATTACCGGCAGTCGGTGGCAGAGGCGCGGGCGCAATACCTCGCGGCGGAGGCCAAGGCCGACACGCTCGAAGCCAAGTCCCTGCCACAGGCCGAGGAAGCCCTGCGGCTGGCCGAGCTCGGCTACCGCGAAGGCAAGTTCGAGCTGATCGAGGTCCTTTCGGCCGCCGATGCACGCGACGGCGTTCGCCGCACGCTCATCGATGCGCGCGAGGCCCAAGGCAGGGCAGCGGCGCTGCTGATCCGGCTGGCCGCAAACGATGCGACGGCCCGCTGACCCGATGGCCCCTCGCCAATCCCATTCATGCGCCTGACGGCGCAACAAGGACTCCCAACATGGAACTCCCAACGAACAGAAACCGATTGATTGCTCTCGGCACCGCCGGCGCGCTCGTCCTGGTCGCCGGCGGCTATTGGCTTGGCCAGGCCGGCTCCTCTCCGTCTGCCGAGACCGCTTCCGAGGAAGAGCACGAAGGCGAAGAGCACGGCCCCGAAGGCTTCGTCGCGATGACGGCTGAGCGGGCGAGAACGGCCGGCATCGCCACCGAGGCGGTCCAGGCCGGCGGGCTCGCCGCCGAGATTCTCGCGCAAGGCATGGTCTCCCCCACGCCCGCTGGCGAGGCCGTGCTGACCGCGCGAGCCGACGGCACCGTCGTGCGCATCAACCGGCGCCTCGGCGACCATGTCCGCGCCGGGGAAGCTGTGGCGACGATGGACAGTCGCGAGGCTGCAGCGCTCTCGTCGGAGCGCAGCAGCGCCGAAGCCCGGCTCGCGCTTGCCCGCATGGCCTATGAGCGCGAGCAGCGGCTGTTCGATGCCGACGTCACGGCCAGGCAGGACCTCGAAGGAGCGAGCGCGGCGCTCGCCGAGGCCGAAGCGGAGGCGCGGCGCGCCCGGTCCGCCGCCAGCGCGTCGCTGGTCAGCGGGGACGGGCGTAGCCTTGCGGTGGTGAGCGTGATCTCCGGACGGATAACCAGGGCCGATGCCACGCTCGGCGCATTCGTGCCCGCCGGCACCGAGCTGTTCCGGGTGGCCGATCCGAACCGAATCCAGGTCGACGTCTCGGTGCTTGCTGCGGATGTCCAGCGTATCCGGCCCGGCAATGCCGCGGTCATCGAACTCGCCAACGGCGAGACCCGTGCGGCGGTGGTCCGCTCGGTGACGCCGAGCCTCGACCCCGAGAGCCGGACGGCGACGGTGGTCCTGCAGCCGGACGGCATAGGCGGCCTCACCCCGGGGCAGGGCCTGCGCGCCCGCATCCGTCCCGACGGCGGCGACGCCGGACGCATCGCGCTGCCCGAGGAGGCGGTGCAGAACGTCGAGGGCCGCGACGTCGTGTTCGTGCGGACGGCCAACGGCTTTCAGGCGACGACCGTCGTTGCGGGGCAACGCAGCGGCGGGCGCATCGAGATCGTCGACGGGCTGAAGTCCGGTGCGACCGTCGCCACGCGCGGCGCTTTCCTGCTCAAGGCCGAACTCGGCAAGGGCGAGGCGGAGCACTGAGATGATCGCACGCATCCTCGACGCATCGATCCGCTTCCGCTGGGCAGTCGTGATCGTCACCCTCATCGTCTCGGCCTACGGCGTGACGCAGCTGCTCAAGCTGCCGATCGACGCGGTCCCCGACATCACCAACAAGCAGGTGCAGATCAACACGGTCTCGCCGAACCTCGGGCCGCTCGACATGGAGCGGCTGGTCACCTTCCCGGTCGAAACGGCGATGGCCGGCATTCCCGGCCTCGAGAGCACGCGCTCGATCTCGCGCAACGGGTTCAGCCAGGTCACGGTGATCTTCGAGGACCACACCGACCTCTACTTCGCGCGCCAGCAGGTAGCCGAACGGCTGGGTCAGGCCAAGGGCACGCTGCCCGAAGACGTCGAGCCCGAGATGGGTCCGGTCTCGACCGGGCTCGGCGAAGTCCTCATGTACGTGGTCGACTTCGCCCCCGCCGGTACCAAGGCCAATCCACGGGTCGCGGGCCGTCCGGGTTTTCAGCCTGACGGCTCGTTCCTGACGCCGGCGGGCGAGATCCTGACCGACGAAGTCGCCAAGCAGGGCTACCTGCGCTCGGTGCAGGACTGGGTGATCCGGCCGCAGCTGCGCTCGGTCACCGGCGTCGCCGGGATCGATTCGATCGGCGGCTACGAGAAGCAGTTCGTCGTCCAGCCCGACGCCGCGCGGATGTCGAGCTACGGCATCTCGTTCTCGGAGCTGGCCGAAGCGCTCGAAGCGGCCAACATCTCGGTCGGCGCGAACTTCGTCGAACGCGGCGGCGAGGCGTTCCTCGTCCGCGCCGACGGGCGTATCCGCACGCTCGACGAGATCGAGCGTGCGACGGTCGCCTCGCGCGGCGGGGTCGCGGTGCAGGTGCGCGATGTCGCGACGGTCAGCGTAGGCGGTGACTTGCGCACCGGCTCGGCGACCGAGAACGGCCGGGAAGTAGTCGTCGGCACCGTGCTGATGCTCGCCGACGGCAACAGCCGCATCGTTGCCGCTGCCGCCGCCGACCGGCTCGAAGAAGTCGCCAAGTCCCTGCCGCCAGGAATCCGGGTCACCACGGTGCTCGACCGCTCGGAACTGGTCGATGCCACGATCGGCACGGTCGAGGAGAACCTGCTGTTCGGAGCGCTGCTGGTGATCGGCGTGCTGTTCTGGCTGCTTGGCAACTTCCGCGCGGCGCTGATCGCCGCGATGGTCATCCCGATCTCGTTCCTGGTCATGGGAACGGGCATGAATCTGACCGGTACCTCGGGCAACCTGATGAGCCTCGGAGCGCTCGACTTTGGCCTCATCGTCGACGGATCGATCATCATCATCGAGAACTGCCTCCAGCGGCTGGCGCACCGTCAGCAGGCCGAAGGGCGCATCCTGTCGCAGAGCGAACGATTGCACGAGGTGTTCGAGGCTTCGAAGGAAATGGTCCGGCCGACGCTGTTCGGCCAGGCGATCATCTTCCTGGTGTTCGTGCCGCTGCTCACGTTCGAGGGGGTCGAGGGCAAGACCTTCTCGCCGATGGCCGTTACCGTGCTCTTGGCGCTTGCCGGCGCCTTCATCGCATCGCTGACCTTCGTTCCGGCCATGGTCGCCATCCTTATTCGCGGCGAAGTGGCGGAGAAGGACGTGAAGGCGGTGGCCTGGGTCAAGGAGCGCTACGAGCCGGTGCTCGGCCGGGTCATCGCCCGGCCGTGGCCATGGGTCGGCGCGGGTGCGGGGACCTTTGCCGCCGCGGCTCTCGTCTTCACCATGCTCGGCAGCGAGTTCCTGCCGGTGCTCGGTGAAGGCAACCTCGCAATGCAGGCGGTGCGCATTCCGTCGACCTCGCTCTCGCAGTCGACGCGGATGCAGGAGCAAGTCGAAAAGACCGTGGCCAAGCTGCCCGAAGTGGCCTTCGTCTATTCGAAGACCGGCACCGCCGAGGTCGCGAGCGACCCTATGCCGCCCAATGCCTCGGACACGTTCATCATCCTCAAGCCGAAGGACCAATGGCCCGACGGCGTGAGCACCAAGGACGACGTGATCGAACGCGTCGAGGAAGCGTTGGAACCGCTGGTCGGCAATGCGTTCGAGATCAGCCAGCCGATCCAGCTGCGCTTCAACGAGCTGATCGCCGGCGTTCGCGGCGACATCGCGGTCAAGGTCTATGGCGACGACCTCGAAGCCATGGGCCGCACCGCCAACGAGATCGCCGCGATCCTCAACACCGTGCCGGGTGCCGCCGACGTCAAGGTCGAGCAGACCGAAGGCTTCCCGGTGCTCGACGTGCAGTTCGATCGCGACGCGATCGCCCGCTACGGTCTCAGTCTCCAGGACGTCAGCGACACCGTCGCGGCGGCGATGGGGGGACGCGAGGCCGGCATCGTGTTCGAGGGCGACCGCCGATACGACGTTGTCGTCCGGCTCGACCAGGTCACCCGCAACAACCTCGACGCGGTCGGCGCCCTGCCGGTCATGCTGCCCGGCGAGGATGCCCACCGTGCCTCGGTGCCGCTCCGCGAACTGGCGCGCTTCACCTTCTCCGAAGGCTTGAACCAGGTCAGCCGCGAGAACGGCAAGCGGCGCGTCGTCGTCCAGGCCAACGTGCGCGGCAACGACCTCGGGTCGTTCGTCGCCGAGGCGCAGGGCAAGGTGGCGGAACAGGTTCAATTGCCGGCCGGCACGTTCATCGAGTGGGGCGGACAGTTCGAGAATCTCGAAGCCGCCTCGGCGCGCCTGTCGCTGGTCATACCGCTGATCTTCGCCGCGATCTTCGGTCTCCTGTTCATGGCCCTTGGCGGAGTCCGGCAGTCGCTGGCGGTCTATTCGGCGATACCGCTGGCCCTGGCCGGCGGCGTGTTCGCACTGCTGGTGACGGGTTTCCCGTTCTCGGTGTCCGCGGCGGTCGGCTTCATTGTCCTGTCCGGCGTGACCGTGCTCAACGGCCTGGTGGTCATGACCAGCGTCAACCAGCGGCTCGACGCCGGCATGCCAGTCGACGAGGCGATCAGGGAGGGCACGATGGAACGGGTGCGGGCAGTGCTGATGACCGGCATCGTCCCGGCGATCGGGTTTGTGCCGATGGCGATCGCGACCGGCACCGGGGCGGAAGTGCAGAAGCCCTTGGCGGTAGTCGTCATCGGCGGGTTGATCACCTCGACGCTGCTGACGCTGTTCGTCCTGCCGGCGATCAGCCACCTGCTGCTGCGCGGGCGGCACAAGAAGCACGTCGCCGGCGATTACACCGACGTCGACGCGCTCGGCTCGGAACTTCCCGCGACCTAGGACGGTGGAAGTGGGACCGAGCCGCAACCACAACGATGCGGGCCGGACACCGTCCGGCCCGCCATCGGCATACGAGGGACATGGTGCATGACCGAAAAGCTCCAGCTCGACATCCCGCTGGTTCTTCCCGAGGTTGCGGATGAGTCGGACGCCTGCGTCGGCCGTCTGACAGCCGCCCTGGCGGCACGGCCGGGCGTCGAGCGTGTGCACATCCTGCCGGCGAGCGAGAGCGGCCCTGCCCAGCTCTGCCTGCATTACGATCCCGAACTCCTGTCGCTGCCGCGCATTCGCGAGATCGTGGCGGCCACCGGCGCCGCGGTAACCGAGCGCTACGGCCATGTGCTGTGGACCGTGGAGGGCATCGGGCACGCCCGGCGCGCGCGGACCGTCTCCGAAAGGCTTGCCGTGCTTCCCGGCGTGCTGGAGGCGGATGCCACCGCCGCCGGGCTGGTCCGGGTCGAATATGACCGCGAGCGTGTATCCGAGAGCAACATCCTCGCCGCGCTCGCCCGGCTCGGCGTGCGTCCCGCAGTCGCACCGGGAAAGAAGGGGGAGGCGGCCGTCCGTCCTGCGGATGCGCCCGACCACGGCCCGGGCGATGGCCACGACCATGCGCACGGGGCCTTCCTCGGCCCCAACACCGAACTGATCTTCGCGCTCGTTTCGGGCGGACTGCTGGCGGTCGGCTTCGCCATCGACATGCTGGTGGGCAGCGCGCCGGCCTGGCTTCCGATCGTGCTCTATCTCGGCGCCTATTTCTTCGGCGGGTTCTTCACCCTGCGCGAGGCGATCGACAACCTCCGCCTCAAGAAGTTCGAGATCGACACGCTGATGCTGGTCGCGGCCGCCGGCGCGGCCGCGCTCGGGGCTTTCGCCGAAGGCGCGCTGCTGCTGTTCCTGTTCAGCCTGGGGCACGCGCTCGAGCACTACGCCATGGGCCGCGCCCGGCGAGCGATCGAGGCGCTTGCCGAGCTCGCCCCGCAAACCGCGCTGGTCCGTCGTGGCGAAGAGCTCGTCGAGGTCCCGGTCGAGGAGCTTGCGGTGGGCGACACGGTGGTGGTCCGGCCCGATGTGCGGTTCCCGGCCGACGGTTTCGTCGTCAAGGGCACCAGCAGCGTCAACCAGGCGCCGGTGACCGGCGAGAGCATGCCGGTCGACAAGCGAGCCGTGCCCGACGCGGTCGCCGCCCGCGCCCGGCCCGACGCCGTCGAAGCCGCTCACCGCGTGTTCGCCGGCACGATCAACGGCAGCGGGCTGGTCGAGGTCGAGGTCACCCGCAAGTCGACCGACAGCGCGCTCGCCAAGGTCGTCCAGCTGGTCAGCGGGGCCGAGACGCAGAAGTCGCCCACGCAGCGCTTCACCGATCGCTTCGAGCGCGTGTTCGTGCCTTCGGTGCTCGGCCTGACGGTGCTCCTGCTGTTCGCCTGGGTGGTGGTCGACGAGCCCTTCCGCGACAGCTTCTACCGCGCGATGGCGGTCCTGGTCGCGGCGAGCCCGTGCGCGCTCGCTATCGCTACGCCCAGCGCCGTGCTCTCGGGCGTCGCCCGCGCCGCGCGCGGCGGCGTGCTGGTCAAGGGCGGCGGGCCGCTCGAGAACCTCGGCACCCTCAGCGCGATCGCCTTCGACAAGACCGGCACGCTCACGGAAGGCCGTCCGCGCATTACCGACGTGGTCGTCGCCCAGGGCGTAACCGAGGAGGAATTGCTCCGGGTCGCGGTGGCGGTCGAGGCGCTCAGTGACCATC
>CAYNXB010000022.1:0-35600 GCA_964401045.1 uncultured Sphingomonadaceae bacterium
AACGAGGCGCCGTCGGCCAGCAGGATGCGGTTGCCCGCCTGGTCCGCGGCGGTGCCAAGGGCCTGGTTGCCGCTGGCGCTGGCCGTGATCGCATTGCCGCTGACCGTAAGGCTGCCACGCAACTCGGCATCGTCATCGGTATGGTCGCCGTCGGCGGCGATCGTTGCGATGATCGCGGAATCGACGTTGCTGGCGACGATGCTCGAGGCGGCCTCGGGCGAGGAATTGATCTGCCCGTTGGTGACCACCGCGGAGCCGTTCAGCGTTGCGGCGCCCCCGGGCCGGACGTGGATCGTCGAATTCGAGGTGTTGCCCGATACCGTCGCCGCGATCGTGTTGTCCTCGAGAGCGGGAGAGGCGACGATGGAGGCGTCGTCCTCATCATTGAGAATGCTCAACCGGATGTCGTTGTCGGTGGCGGTCGCGGTGTTCGAGATGGCGCCCGACTGAACCTGCACCGTACTCGCCACGAGGCTGCCGGCGGCGTTGATCCAATCCGCGAGCGAAAGCTCGTTGGCGGTAAGGGCAGACGAGCCGCCGGTCTCCGAAGCGTAGTCGGGGAGGATCGCACCATGGAGCAATGTGCTGCCGCTGTTGCCGCTGGCGGTTGCCGCAATGCTGTTGCCGGTGACGCCGACAGTGCCGAGCGGGAAGTCCGCCTGCAGCGCGGCGATCTCGTCATCCGTCACCGATCCCGAGACGGCACCGGTGTTGATCGAGAAGCCGAGCGTGGCCGCGCCGTCGCCCTCGCCAAGCGTCTCTGATGTGGGGATGACCGAGAGGTCGATCGTGTTGGTGAAATCGTTGCCGGTCGCGTTCGCCTTCATCGAATTGCTGTCGACCGTTGCCGAGACGGCTGAATCAGCGCCGGTGGCCTGGGACATGGTATCCGCGTCTTCGATCGAGGCGCTGGCCGCGCCCTCGTTCGATTGCGACGCGTTGATCACCGCGTGCGCATCGACCATGCCGGTCACGCTGGGCGGCACGATTTCAGGAACGATCTGTGTTTCGCCTGCGTGCGCGCCTGCCGCAATCAATGTTGCGAGCGCAGCCGTACCGGCCCCGTTGAGAAGTGTTAAACGAATAATATTACGGTTGTTATTCATTGTTGTTTCCCATCCAAGATATAATACCAAGGCATTACGCCTAATAATGAACTTTATTCCGCGACAATTATTATTATTTTGCGATAGTATTAGGTAAAAATACGAACTCGCTGCTTGCCTATCACCCGCCGATGCGGAGCTTGGCGATTTCCTGAAGGCCCGGCCCGTCGCGATGGACCGAAGTGTCGGCCGGGTCTGGCCTCCAGCTCGTCCTGATTGCCCCCGAGGCTATTCCCCGGCTCGCGAGAGCGGCGGTGATCACGGCGATGCGTCGATCGGTCAGCGCATCGCGCTTGCCGGGATCGAAATTCTCGGTGTCGCGGGCCACGATGACCACCTGGACTCCGCCATTCCTGGCGGCGGCCGCGATCTGATCGATCACCGCGAGCGCCGCTCCCCCGAGGTTGTCCGCGCCGAAATCGAATGCGACCTGCACCGCGTCGCCGGTCATCGTTGCGCCGATCGCTTCGGAACGGTTGATCGGCTGACCCGGCGCGACGGCGCCGTCCGGCCGGCTCTCGCCCGGATTTGCGACCTGCCGCAGCTCGATTGCCGGCGTCGGGATGAACCGTCCGCCATCGAGCTGGTTCATGCACGGCTTGTAATCGACCTTGGTGACCCGCGACACGAGCCGGACCACGGCCTCTTCCAGGGCGGCCCGGACGCCAAGCTGGAGCGGCTCCTGTCCTTTCGCGCCGATGTTGATGTCGAACAGGTTCGAGCCGAAGAAGCGGAAGATGTTGAGGCCGACCTCGTAGCCGGTGAACTGCTTCGTCAGGCTCACGGTATCGACCACCAGCAGCGTGCGCGTGTCGACGATCCGCAGGTCGATGCCGACCTGCTGGTTGTAGAGCCGCGCCTTCGCGCCGATCTGGTCGACACCGGCTTCGCCCCCGCCGGAGTTGATGTCGTAATTGAGTTCGGTGATCCCGCCGACGATGAAATAATCGGACTGACGGATCGTGCCGCCGAAATAGGGTAGCCAGGGCACTCGCTGCGCGCCGTCCGGCCCGCCAAGCTGGTGGGCATCGCCATCACCCAGCTGGCGCCGGTCGGTATAGGCCAGCTCCCGCTCGGCGATCGTGGGATCGAACCGCTCGGCGACCTGGACCACGCCGCCCATCTTGCCGAGCGCGGAATAGACCATCAGCGCGCCGCCCTGGGTGATCGCGTTGCCTTCGTTGATCGAATACTTGCCGGTGTAGTCCTTGACCTCGCCCACGCTGATCACCGCGGGCCGGCGGCCGGCCGATGCGACGTGATCGGCGAAGCAGGCGATGACCCCTTCCATCGGGGTGACGTTGTCCCGCACTGCCGGGCCGAGCACGACCGGCACTTCGCCGGGCGCGACGCGCTGGGTTGCCGGGGTGGCGCAGGCGGCCACCATGGCGAGCAGCGGAAGCGGGGCGAGGACGCGGAGCGCGCGGACGCCGCGCCCGCTGGCGTTTTGCCGTTTCATTGTTCTTCTCCCTCCCGGAGCGTCAGTTCAGCGCGCCGAACTGGCAGGCGGATGCGCCATCGACGCTGGCGTATTGGTCACCGCTGTTGGTCTGCTCGGAATTCAGCGCCTGGTCGGCCGACCCGTGGACACGGGTGTACGTGCCGCCGTCGATCGAGGAGCCGATCCGGCCGCTGTTGTCCTGATCGGTCTCGGCGCTGCCCGCGCCGGTGCCATCGACATGGGTGTGGTTGTCGTTGCCGGTCGCGGTGGCACTGCTGCCGGTGGTGGTCGGCGAATTGGCGATCGTGCTGTTGGTGCCCTGATTGCCCTGCGCCGTCGCGCTCACGTTGCAGTTGAACTGGCGCTCGATGTTGGTCGTGTAGATCGGCGCGGCGTAGTAGCCGCTCTTGCGCTTGCGGATCATGTCCTGGATGGCCGCCTGGTTGACCTTGTCGGCGGTGGTCTGGAACTGCCAGGCGACGTTTTCTCCGACATTGTTGGCCGATGCGGGGCCGGCGAGGAGGGCGAGCGAAAGCGCGCCCAGAATGGGCTTCGAAATAGTCATAACAACCCCACAGTTTACTCTGCGAAATCCGAATTCATTCATCCGCGAAGGCGGGTGAGCGAGTTGTTCGAATTAAGGCTGATTAACGAAGGGCGCCTGAATTGGCATTTAGTGGGAATACCTAGGGGCCGACATCCGCTAACTACTTGAAATCAGTCGTGCCGATATTTGAGGGAAATCCGGCGAGCACGCAAAGGCGCGCGGCCGCGAACACTGCCGGCTATCGCCGGAGACGGGCTTGGATGCGAAGCGCCGCAGGCGCGTTCGAACTGCCTTATTTCTGCGGTTGCTTCGCCCGCAGGTCGGCCATCTGCTTCTGCCATTCGGCAGGCGAGGGCATGATGGTGCGGTCAGTGCGATGGAGGATTTTCCACGCGCCGTCTTCGCGGATAAACTCATCGTCGTAGATGCCGCTCAGCCGTGGGGTCGGCGTGCCGTTCTCGCCGCGCATGATCGTAAGCTGGCGCGAGTGGGCAGTGGCGCGGTCGCCGTTCAGCTCCACCTCCACATTCGAGACGATCCGGTAACTATCGGTGTTGACGCTACCGGGCTTCTGTTCGCCGTAGATGCCTACCAGCATCTGGCGGATCTCGTCTCGCCCATGCTTGATCGTGGCGCCGTTCTGCCAGGTGCCGTCCCTGGCGAACAGCGCGACGTAGTTGTCGAAATCCCGCGCATCGAGGTGGACGGCGTAATCGAGTATCACCTTCCGGATCGCCGCCTCGTCCTCGATCCGCTGTACGCGCTGCTCCAGTGCCGGCGATTGCGCCTGCGCCGGCAGCGACGGCGCCATCATCGCGGCGGCTGCCAGGACAAGGCGGTTTTTCATCCTCAGTTCCGCGGCGGTTCGGCGATTGGCTGCGTGCCATCGGCGGTGCGCGCGGTGGTGAGGTTCTTCTGCTGCTCCGGCGTCCCCGGCGGGGCGGCGTAAGCACCCACTTCGCCTTTATCGGGCACCAGAGCCTTGCCGGTGACGGGGTTCGGGTAGTGGAACGGGATGATGTAGTACGCCGGGTAGGTCAGGTAGACGACCGACGGCGGCAGGTCCGGCGGCGGGTCGAACTTGTCGGGCCAGGTGTTGTTGAGGGCCCATTTCCCCCAGCCGTCCCAGTTGGTGTACATCGTGAATGGACCGGTGAGGCGGCTGATCCGCCACTTGCCGTCGGCGCCCTTCTTGTATTCGTTCTCGTAGAGCGGAAGGCCCCAGCCGCCCAGGCTCATCACGAACGCGCGGCTGCGGATCCACCCGGTCTTGCCATCGGGCGAGACGTCGGGGATCGGCTCGAACTGCATGTGGTTGGCGAGCATGCCTTCCTTCACGCCGTCCTTGCCGAACGCGGTCTGCATGTATTCGAGCACCCGGGCCTTGCCGGTGAAGATGCCCTTGCCGCCGATCTCCAGCGTCGCGTCGTCGGTGAACAGGTCGGCGAGTGGCAGCCACTGGCTCTTATCGACGAAGTAGCCGTAGGTGCGCTGGACACGCTCGATCTGGTTCATGTCCTCCAGCCGAGTGATGCGCGCGTCGAGCGCATCGAGCTTTTCGGACGCGGTCTGGCCAAAGGCAGGCGTGGCGGAGGCGACGAGTGACGCCGCGATGACGGCGAACGATGCTGTGCGGAGCCGGGTCATCACTTGTCCTTCAGCTCGACCGGAGCGCGCCCGACGACATCGTCGCCCGCGACCGGCAGGTTGGTGAGCGGCTTGCCCGTGACCGGGTGTTTGAAGCTGAACGGCGGCAGGTAGGCCCCGGGCAAGGCGCGGTAGACCTCTGTCGGCGGCGCATCGGGCGGGAATAGCGCGCTCTGCCCTTCCATCGGCAGCAGCGACTTGGCCCAGCCCTTGTCGTAATCGGTCTTGGCGGTGAGGTAGAAGTGCAGCCTGGAGATCTTCCAGACGCCGCCTTCCTTCACATAAGCGTTCTCGTAGATGCCCACTGCCCATTCGCCGGTCGTGCCGGGCGCGGACAACATGATCGGGCCTTGCCAACGCGCGGTGGCCGTCTTCCCGTCCTCGGCGACGATGGTCACATTCTGCAACATCATGTGATTGTTGAGATGTCCGGCGGCGAGGCCCTGCGGCCCGAACAGCAGCATCGCCCGCTGGATGCGCGCCGGGCCGACGTAGACGCCGCGCTGCTCGTATTCGAACGTCCCGTTGCGTGCGAACAGCGACGCCGCCTGGTCCCACAGGCCCTTGTCGAAATAGAAGCCGAACGTCGCCTGAAGGTTCTCCACGTCCGCCTGGTCCTCGAGCAGGTCCACGCGGTGTTTGTAGGTGGCGAGGCGCTCCTGATCGGTCGCGGCCTGCGCGGGCGCGGCGGCAGCGAGGAACGCGGCGCCCGCCAGCATGAGGGCAATCTTCCGGGCCATCACTTGGCTCCCTTCACGGCTTGCCCGGTCACCGGGTTGGGCGCCTGGAACGCGGGGATCTGCACCGCCGGGAACGGCTGATACTTCACGCTCGGCGGCCGATCGGGCGGGAATTCCTTCGACGTTTCGGACTGCACCAGCCCTTCACCGGGCTTCAGACGCGCCCAGCCCTTCTCGAGGGGGGCGACGAAGTTGACGTAGAGGTGCAGCGACTTGATCCGCCAGATCCCGTCGGCGCCCTTCTGGTACGTGTTCTCGTAGACGCCGTCGCGCCATTCGGCGTGCTTCTTGAACTGGCCGAGCATGCCGAGGTCACGCCAGCGCGCGGTCGCGGTGCGGCCGTCGTCGGCCACGTCGATCGCCGGCTGCAGCGTCACCCATTCGTTGAGCTGGCCGTAGATCAGCCCTTCCTGCCCGCCGTGAAGGCGCTTGAGGTATTCGCGGATACGCGCCTTGCCCGCGTAGACGCCGTCGACCCCGACCTCGATCGTGCCGTCGTCGGCGAACAGGTCGGACGCATCGCCCCACAAGCCGCGATCGACGTAGTAGCCGAATGCGCGTTGCAGCTTCTTCACCGCGCGGATGCCTTCGAGTTTCTCGACCCGCTGGGTGAGCGCATCGATCTCGCGATCGATCGGGGTAGATTGGGCCTGCGCGGTGCCGGACAGCAGCGCGAGCGCGAGCACGGTTACAAGTGTCCGTTTCATGGAATCTCCGGCAGCTGGAAGGCCCGGATGACGAACGGGCCGGGGTCCTTGTCCCGCATCGCGGGATCGACGAGGTACTGGATCTTGCCCTCGGTGGCGTACCCGATGTCGCCGACGTGCGTGACGCCGGGCGACGAGGCGAGGCGGGTTCTTATCGGGTAGATCGTGGCGCTGTCCCCGTCGATGTCGACGTAGGTCACGCGGTTGCCGGCCCCTTCCGCCTGGAGGAAGCGGTTCCGGGAGAGCAGGCGCAATCCGTCGGGGCCATTTATCGGCTCGGACAGCGATAGCGTCGTCAACCCGGCGTAAGCGCCGTCGGCGCCGCGTTCGACCCGCTGGATCAGGTTCTTGCGGACGTTGTTGATGTAGAGCGTGCCGTCGCCGGCGAAGGCGAGCCCGTCTATGCCGACGAGATTTTCGCCGGCGGCGAACTCCCTCAGCAGGGTTGTACCGGGAGCGAGTACGAGAATACGGCCCCCTGCGGTGTCGCTGGCATAGACGGTGCCGTTTGCTGCGATCGCGATGTCGTTGCAGGCGGCCGGGCCATCGCCCGGGAACGGGTAGGTCGCCTTCAACTGACCGGTGGCCAGATCGAAGGTTTTGAGGCTCGATTTCGCGTCTGCGGGCGGCGGCCCGCCGAACGGCGGATTGTTGCACACCCACAGCGAGCCGCTCTTTTCGTCCGCCAGCACGCCGAACAGCGAGGTCAGCCCGTTGGCCGCGTCCGGTTTGATCCACGCGGGCGCGACGTCGCCGCCGGTCGTCGCGCGATAGATCGTGCCATCGATGCTGCCGACGTAGATGTTGCCCTTGGCATCGGCGGTGATGCTTTCGGGAAACACGCGGCTGCCGCCAATGGCGATGTCGCGCGGTTCGGGCGAGGCGACTTGCGAGGCACAGCCGGCAAGAAGGGCAAGCGCGGCACATCCGGCGCTCACGCGCGGTAGCGAAACGATGCTCTCCCGTGCTGCTCGCCTCACCAGTCCTGTCCCGTCGAAGTGCCGGCTTGGTGCCGGTTTAGTGGCCATGATAGGATGCTGGACCCGCCTGAAAAGGGCAAGCTGTAGACCTAGCTGGAACGGTGGCTTGACCGAGCGAGCCTTCAGTTCAGGCGCCACTGGCCCGGGGTCACCGTAAAGCGCCGCTTGAACGCGCGGGTGAAATGCGCGGCATCCTCGAACCCGTTTGCGAATGCGATCTGCGCGATCGAGCGGTCTGACCGGTGCGGATCGCGCAAGTCGGAGGCCGCCTGTTCAAGACGTCGGCTCCACAGATGGCTCGCGATCGAATGCCCGAACGCGTCGTGCATCAATTGATCCAGGCGGCGGCGGCTGATCCGCTGGTCCTTGGACACCGCTTCCGCTGTCAGGCCGGAAACGGAAAGGTTCACTTCGATGTATTCGAGCGCCCGCTGTACCCGCCAATGGGTGAGCGCAGGAACCTTGGCGACCGGACCCGCGACGCCGAGCATCTGGATGATGCCGTTGAGCATGGCGCTGCGCTGCAACTCCCCAAGATGGTCTGCATCGTGCGACAGCCGCAGCAGGAGATCGCCCACCAGTCCGGTGCCCCTGTCCGACGCAGGCAGGATGCTCGCGCACAGGCGCTCAAAGTGCGGATAGCGGCTCAGCACCGCGACGCGCGGAAGGCGCGCGATGACGAAGCCGGTCACGTCTTCGGCGACGAGGCGGAAGGCCTTGGTTTCGTCGATCATACACAAGTCGCCTTCGCCCAGCAGGCAGGCCTGGCCGCCCTGGCTCACGAGCGTGCTGCCCTTGAACTGCACCATTAGCGAGAAGTGCGGTGTGGCGGCCTTTTCACCGTCGCTGGGGGGCCGATAGCCCACCTCCGCCGGCGCGGACTGGATGCGGAAAAGCTGGCCGACCCCCATCTGCACCCGGCGCAAGGACCCCGCCGCGAGGCCGCTGCCGGCCAGCTTGACCGACAGGCCACGGAAATTGTCGCGCACCGCCGTGTTCCAGAGAAGCTCGCGCTGCCCCTGCTCGACGTTGCTGAGGTCGATTTGCGGAGGCGACAGGCGGCCTCTCCACTCTTCCAGTTGCGGCAACCCCTCTCCTCCAGATCGGTCAACGCCCAGTTATCGGCGTGGATATGGAATATCACTAAACTCGGCAAGCCTTCCGTGGCGTGCGGTTAAGCAGGGAAGGCGGTTTAGAGCTAAACCGTGGAAGAGGCCAGGATGGTTCGCCGGTACGAGCGGGGGGCCTGTCCGAAGCGGGCGCGGAAGCTGCGGCTGAAGTGCGCAGCGTTGCTGAAGCCGCAGGCGAACGCGATCTCCGTTATCGAGCGATCGGCCAGGTCGGCTTGCGACAGTCGCGCCCGGCACAGCTCGAGCCGCTGGGACCAGATGTACTGGTTGAGCGTCTCGTCCTCCTCGCTGAAGATCTTGTGCAGATAGCGCTTGGTGCAGCGCATGCGATCGGCGATGCGGGCTATCGTCAGCTCGGGATCGGCGATGTTGCGGTGGATGAATGCCTGAATCCGCGCCCGGGCAGTCTCGCGCACGGTTTCGCCGCGCGTGGTGCAGAACTGCTCGATCAGCGCCAGCTTGCCCAGCTCGATCATGGCTTCGCCAAGCGCATCGTCGACGCTTGGGCTGAGCGGTTCGGTCTGCGCCACGCAGGAGCGGGCGAGCTCGAGGCACATCAGCGCCGCGCCGCCGGTCGGGCGAAGCGCCCCGGCGCTGCTGTGCAACTGTGACACGATGGTGCGTGAAAGATGCGACACGGGGAACGACAACGCCAGTATTTCGCCGCCGCGTTGCACTTGTGCGCTGATCGGGCCGCCCACGCTGGCCGACCAGCACCCGGCGGAAAGCGGCATACGAGTTGCGGACGTGGCCAGGTCGGAGCGTTCGGAAATCTGGAACAGCAAGCGGCAGGTGGCGGGGTCTTCGTAGGCGAGGGCGCCCGCGCCCTTGATCCGGTCCAGCCGGGCCCCGCCGCGGCTCAGCGATTGACGCTCGCACGCAACCAACTCGCCGGCGAGCGGACGCGGCGGATAGGCCGCAAAGCCGGCCGCGCCGCGGGTCGGCGAGGGGATGGGCACTGAGCTCATTCGCGTGGTTCCACGAGGCCGGCATCCATGCGCGCCTTGCCTTCCGCGGAAAGCTCCAGCGGGCGTGCGTAGGACCGGTCAGAGGGACCGCGCAGGCCTTGCATCGCCCGCGGTGGAATGCCGTCGTTGTTCGCACTGAAGGTGAAATCCATCACCGCCTCGCGGTGCGCGATGCGCCATTCGCCGGCGCGCCGCTCGAACCGGTCGATGTAGCGCGCGCCTCCGATGGTCACCGTCCCGCTGCTCTTGGGCAGCAGGGTGGTGATCACGTAGCTTTCGCAATGGGCGACGTCGCCTTCGATCTCGAACGTGAAATTGGAGATGTGGTGCGATGTGTGGTCCAGCGTCTGCAGGAAGGCGATCAGCCAGTCGACCCGCGCTTCGGGGCCGCCGGTGAACGCGCCGCGATCATCGGTCGCATCGGGATGATAGGCGGACAGCAGCAGCCGCCGATCGAGGCGGTCGGCCCCGCGGGTATAGCGGTTCATGCAGTCGAGAATGTCGGCGCGATCTTTCAGGTAACGTACGTCGCGCGCCAGACCCGCCATGTCGATCTCGTCGCTCATCCGCGTTCTCCCCTATCGATCACCGGCGGCGGCAGCACGAAGTGCCGGCGGCCGAGCACAATCGCGATCACAGTTGCGGCAATGGGAATTACCAGCGCCAGCAGGATGTTCTTCGGTTGCATGTCGGCGCTGAGGGCCAGGCCGCCCGCGAGCGGGGCCGAGACCGCGCCGACGCGGCTTATCGCCGCCATCCACCCGGCGCTCGTGGCCCTGAGCTCGAGCGGATAGAGCGCCACGGCAATCGACATCCAGATACCCTGGATGCCCGCGGTGCCCGCACCCGCGAGCAGTAGCAGAACCTGCCATGCGAACACGGTTCCCGGCAGCAGCCCGATCGCGAGCAGCGCCAGCGCCGAGCAGCCGTAACCGGCCAGCAGCGCCGGCACGAGTTTCTGACGGTCGATAGCCAAGGCGATTGCCAGGCCGCCGACGATCCCGCCCAGTTGCACCGCGGCCGTTCCACGCAACGCATCCGCGGTACTCCACTGTGCTTCGCGCAGCACGGTCGGCAGCCAGCTCATCATCAGGTAGAGGCAGAACGCGCCGCTCATGGTGCCCAGCCACGCGACCAGTGTGAGCGCGCGCCGCTGCGGCGCCAGCAGGCCAAGGATCGACTGGCGGGTGTGTTGCTCCCGCTGGGTCAGGAACAGCCGCTCTGGCGCCAGTCCGGGTGCCATCTGGCGCAGGATCACCGCGATGCGGCGATCGCCCGGTCGCGTCGCCACCAGCCATTTGAGCGATTCCGGCAGGCCCAGCCACACCACCGCCGCGACCGCGATAGGGAGGAGCCCACCGACCCAGAAGATGCCGTGCCAGCCCACTTGCGCGAGCACCGCCGGAGCGACCATCGCGGCGATAAACGCGCCGCCGGGGACTGCGCAGTTCATCACCGTCATCAGCAGGAAGCGCCACTTGGCCGGAGCATAATCGCTCATGATCGCTGCGGTGTTCACCGTCGTGATGCCGAGGCCGATGCCCGTCGCCAGGCGGCAGACAGTCATCCATGTCGCCGAGATGTGCAGCAGCGCGGCGAGTGTGCTGCCGCCAGTGAGCACCATCGCGATGACCAGCATCGGCTTGCGGCCGATACGGTCACCCAGCGGCCCGAACGCGGCACCGCCGATGGCCATGCCCAGCAGGCTGGCCGACAGCGCCAGGCTGAACCGCTCGGGCGAGACGCCAAGCTGGCCGGCGATCTCCGGCACCGCGAGGGCGAGGGCCTGCAGATCGTACCCCTCGCAGAACAGCGCGAGCGCGCAGATCAGGAACATGCGCAATTGCAGCCGCGTGATGCGGGGCTCGTCGATCAGCGCGTCGACATTGCCGCTGCGCAGGGGGCCCGCGCCCATGTCCCCGGCCTGCGCGAGCGTTGCCATGACCTATGTGCCGCCTTCGGCGAAGTCGGCCATGCTGGCGACACCGCCCGCCGCCGGATTCGGCTTGGGCGCGGTCTTGCCGGTCACCGGGTTTGGATAGTGGAACGGCTCGCAGTAGTAGTTCGGGTAGGTGAGGTAGATCACCGTCGGTGCCAGGTCCGGCGGGGGCGGGAAGCTCTCCGGCCGCGTGTTCGGCGTGGCCTGCTTGTGCCACCCTTCCGAATAGAGCGTGTACATGGTGAAGGGGGCGTGGAGCTTGTCCATCACCCACACGCCGTCGACCTTCCGATAGTGGTTCTCGTACAGGCAGTCGCCCCAGTTGAGCGGCGCCCAGCTGCTGCCGCCGATCACGAACGCGCGCCAGCGGCCGCGCGCGGTCTGTCCGTCTTCCGACACCGTGACCACGCCCTGGAACTGCTGGTGGTTGATGATCTGCTCACGCTGTGGCCCCGTCGGGCCGAGGCCGATGCCCATGTATTCGAGCACCCGCTTCTTGCCGAGGAACACGCCCCTGCCGCCGATCTCCAGCGTCGATTCCTCGACGAACAGGTCGGACACGTCGTTCCACATCGCCTTGTCGACGTAGTAGCCGTATGAGCGTTGGAGCTTCTCGCATGCGCGCTGGTCCTCCAGTCGCTCGACCCGGCGTGACAGCGTTGCGATCTCATCCGCCAGATCGTCCGCGCCACTTTCGGGCAGCGCGGGGAGCGCGCGTTTCTCCGGCTGCGCGCCCGTGACCGGGTTGGGATAGTGGTAGGGCGGCAGGTAGACTTCGGGCAGCGAAGCATAGACTTCGGTCGGCGGCTGGTCCGGCGGCAGCGCCTCGCTGGGGCCATCCATTGGAATGTCGCCCGCGATCCAGCCTTTGTCGTAGTCGCAGATCATCGTGACGTAGAAGTGCAGGCCGGCGATCTTCCAGGTGCCGTTCTCGTTGACGTACGTGTTCTCGTACGTCCCTTCGCTCCAGCGGCCTTCGCCGTTGGACTGCCACATGATGTCGCTGCGCCAACGGGCTTTCGCGGTGCGGTTGTCCTCCGCGACGGTGATGATCGGCTGGCAGGTGAAGTGGATGTTGAGCTCGCCCGGAGCGAGGCCTTCGGGTCCGCGCAGCTCGAGCGCCTGCCGGATGCGCTCGCGGCCTTGGTAGACGCCGCTCTGGCCCCATTCCCAGGTGCCAGTGTCGGCGAACAGGTCCGCCGCCGCGCTCCACAGACCCTTGTCGATGTAATAGCCGTAGCTGCGCTGCAGCCGTTCGACGGCCTCGTGCGCCGCCTGGCGAGCCAGGCGCAGCTCGATCTCGTCGAGGTGGGCTTCGAGGATATCCAGTACGCCGCCGCTCATCGCGCGACCGTCTTTCCGGTGACCGGGTGGTGGTAATGGAACGGCGGGACGAAGATCTCGGGGAAGGGCCTGTAGTTCGTGCTCGGCGGCCGATCCGGCGGGAAATCCGCCAGCGCCGGGGAGCGCCAGTCGCTCACCACCGGTTCGAGCGAAGCCCAGCCGCCCTCGTAGGGCGCGACGAAATTGGGGTAGAAGCGCAGCGCGGCAATCTTCCACACGCCGCCCTCCCTGCGATAGGCGTTTTCGTAGACGCCTTCGCCCCATTCGGCGTGCTCGCCATACTGACCGGTCATCGAGAGCTGGTGCCAGCGTCCCTGCGCGGTCTGGCCCCCTTCCGCGATGGTGATCACCGGCTGGAGCTGGAAATGCTCGTTGAGCTGCCCGAACGGCAGCCCGGGACCGCGGTTGCCGCCTGCAAGCCTGACGATCACCTGATGGATGCGCTCGCGCCCGACATAGGCGCCATCGACGCCGTGCTCGAAGGTCGCATCCTCGACGCACAGATCACTGGCCTCGCGCCAGTAACCTTTGTCGATGTAGAAGCCGTAAGTCCGCTGAAGGCGGATGATCGCCTGATAGTCCTCCCGCCGCTGCGCCTTCCCCTTCAAGCGCGCTGCCCTTTCGATGAGCTGCTGCCGTCGTTCAGCGGACATGACCCTCCTCTTCCGCCGTTCTCACCGGCTTTTCGTCGCGTGTGGGAATCTCGCCGACCACGCGGCGGTAGGAAAAGCGCCAACGACCGTCCTCGCGGACCAGCTCGTCGTAGTAGCGGCCAGCCAGCGTCGGGCCGGGTTTCGCATCCTCGGTGCGGGCGAAGTAAACCAGGCGAGACTCCGCTTCGGCGCGGTCGCCGTCCACCCGGATCACGATATTGCTCATCAGGTGGAAGTTCTGCGTGTTGACCCAGCCTTCCGGAACCGGACCGAGCCCTTCGAGCAGCATCGTTTCGATCGCTTCTGGCCCGGTCGCGTCGCCCATCCGGCCCGACCAGCGGCCGTCACTGGCGAACAGCCGGGCGTAGCCGCGATAATCCCGCGCATCGAGGCGTTGGGCATAAGTGATGATGAGGTCGCGGATCTCGCGCTCGTCTTCGAGCGCGCGTAGCCGTTCCTCGAAGGGGGCTGCCGCACCTTGGTGTGCCTCCACAGACCAATCCTCTCCGTGCCCCTCGCTACCGTGGCAGCAGGAGCCTCCTGTTTAGTTAGTTTAGCTAAACCGATTCGCAGTTTGAGGTAAACCACAATCGTTCGGAGAGTGAGAATTCCCGCCGGGAAGCCGGGAAGAAAGCTCAGCGGCGGCGTGTGAGCTCGCTCAGGTTGCGGGCGAACTGCAGCACGAGCTGGTCCACCCGGTTTTCCAGCCGCCGCGATTCGAGCTTCGGCAGCTCGATCTGGAGCGTGCGCGTCTCCCCGGCCGGGGCTTCGGCCGCGTGGCCGCGCGCGCGCGGATGGGCCCGGTGATAGATGTCGAGGAACTGCTCGCGTTCACGCTTGGTGAGGTGGATCGCGTCGAGGATCGGCTCGACGTACTTCTCCGGCAGAGGCGTCTTGTAATTGGGGCTGGTGATCTGCGAGACGAAGCTCTTGTTCTTGCCGATCTGGCTGGCGATGCGCAGCCGCATGCCGGACGGGCGCGCCTCGACAGCTTCCTTCAACAGGCTCTTGTAGGCCCTGATCAGCTCCTGCTTCGCTTCCCCCGCCACTCGTCCGCCCTGGCTGCCTTCCCCGTTGCGTTCGACGCCTCGCCGCGTTGCTCGCGAAGTGCGCAAGCTCATTCGCCGTGCCTTATGAAGTGTTTGAAGCGTGCTGCAAAGCGGCCCGGGATGGCGATCGACCGGACGCCGCGATCGATCACCTGCTTCAACTGCGCCGGCGATGCCGCGATGTCGCCGCACAAGGTCACGTCGCCGCCCTTCGTGCCGGCCTCGCGCACGATCATCCCGATCAGGTCGAGCACGGCGGGCGCGATCTCGTCGCCGAGCTCGAGCGCGTTGCTGTCGCGCGACGTCGCCAGCGTGTACTGGATCAGGTCGTTTGTGCCGATGGCGAAGAAATCGGCATCGAATTCGCCGATCCGCAGGGCGGCGGCGGGCGTCTCCACCAGCATTCCCAGCTTGACCGATGCGGGATCGGCGCACCGCTCCCTCACGATCTCGCCAAGCAGGTTGCGGAAATAGGCCATCTCCTCGGGCAATGTGAGCATAGGCACGAGGATGCGGACCGCGCGTTCGGCAGCGGCCTCGATCACCGCTGCATATTGCGTGCGCAGCACGTCCGGGCGCCGCGCGAGCAACCGCGCGCCGCGTACGCCGAGAAAGGCGTTGGGCTCGTTCGGCAGGGTGAAGCCAGGAATTTGCTTGTCGCCGCCGGCGTCGATCAGGCGGATGGTGACCGGCCGGTCACCCGCCCATTCGAACAGCTGTCGATAGACGGCGGTTTGGGCCGCTTCATTCAGCAGGTCCGCAGGGTCCGGCAGCAGCAGCTCGGTGCGCACCAGCCCGATCCCGTCGAACCATTCGGGCGGCGCTTCATCGAGCGCCGCGAGCGAGTTGACGCTGAGGTTGACCTTCACCTGCGATCCGTCGGCCAGCATCGCGGGGCCGAGCGCCTCGTCCTCGGTCACGGTGACGCTGTGGAGGCTCGACATCCCTGCCCCAGTGCTCACTTCGGCCGGTTCGGGATTGATCACCAGCCGCCCGGCGGTGGCATCCAGCAGGGCCGGACGATCGAGCATCGAGGCATCGACGTCACCGATGCCGACCAGCATCGGCACGGCCTGGGAGCGGGCGAGCAAGGCGACGTGGCTGCCGGTGCTGCCGGATTGCGTGGCAAGGCCCCGCGCCTTCTTCCAGTCGATTTCCACGAATTGGCTCGGCGGCATGTCGTCGACCAGCAGGATCGCGCCTTCGTACCAGTTGGGGTCCTGCCGGACCTCGCCGCCGAAGCACGCCGTCAGCCGGTCGCGCAAGTCGATGAGGTCGGCGGCGCGGGCCGCGAACGTCTCGCTGGGCGATTGCGCAAATTCTTCGATGTGTTCCCCGAAAACCTGCTCGATAGCGCCCCGCGCATCGCCAAGCCTGGCCCCGCGCGCCAGCAGGTCGGCTACGAACACGTCGTCCTCAAGCAGCTCGATCTGGAATTCGAGGATTTCGCGGCCAAGCTCGTCGGACGCCGCTTGAAGCGCGCCGATCTGTTCGATGGTCATCGCAATCGCGCCGATCACGCTGACCGCCGGGCGGGCGGGGGTGCTCCGGTGAACCCGCCCGCGCCGCAAAACACCCGAAGCCCTGCCCTTCGAAGCCACGCGTCCGGCATAGCTGTGGCGATTCATCCCGCGCCCTCGTCGGCCTCGGTGAAATCGCGCGCGAAGAAGCCGCCGAGCCCGTCGATTGCGGCACCGGCGTCGTCGCCCGATGCCCTCAACTCGATCACCTTGCCCTCGTCGGCCCGCAGGCTCATCAGCCTGGCGACGCTCTTGGCATCGACCCAGACGTCGTCGCCAGCGACGCGGATCTGAATCGTCGCCGCGTATTTGCGGGCAAGGCGCGCCACCTTGATCGCCGGGCGCGCGTGCAGCCCGTCAGCCGATTGCACCGTCAGTTCCGATTGCAGCCAGGCGTGGGCTTGCGATCCACTCATGCCTGCATGAACTCCTCGGCCGCGCGGACCACCTCTTCCAGATTGCCGCCGGATGCGGCTTCCGCGGCAGCCATCATCGCCCCTTCGACCAGGGGCGCCTGGCAGATGCGCACCACTTGCGCGCGATCCTTTCCGAGCTGCTCGATGGCCATTTCCGAGTTCATCTCGGCTCCACCGACATCGAGCAGCACGGCGACGCCTTCGGGCCGCCAGATCGAATCGAGCTGCTCGATAATGTCGGCAACGCTGGTGCCAAGGCCGCCTTCGGGGTTGCCTCCGGTCCAGGCGATCGGGAGATCCTCGCCCGCCATTTGCCGCGCCATCTCCGCGGTACCACGGGCTACGTCGCGAGAATGCGAAACGATCAGGATCGCGACGCTCATTCAGGTGTCTCCGTCAGGTATTCGACAATCGTGGAAATGCAGAGCAGCGACGAAGCGGCGCCGGGATCGTCCGCGCCGATGGTCCGCTCACCGACGAACGCTGCGCGTCCGCGCCTGGCACGGAGCGGTCGCGATGCTTCGAACGCGGCCCGCGCGGCATCGCGCATTGCATGGAGCGCTTCGGTTCGACCGGCGGCACGCCCACCAAGCGCGCGCGCGGCGGGTGCGAGAACGTCGATCATGGTCTTGTCGCCTTCGGCCGATCGGCCGCGCCGCGCGGTTGCTTCGACCCCGGCGATGAATGCCGCCGCCCAATCGCTCGTGCGGGGATCGGTGGGAAGCGCCTTGCCGATCTCGAGCAGCAGTGTCCCGTAGAGTGGCCCCGACGCGCCGCCGACGCTCATGACGATCTCCTTGCCCGCGCGCGCGATCAGCTCGGGCAAGGGCAGAGCGGCGAGCGCATCGCCCACCTCGAGCAAGCGCCGGGCGGCGCGGGCAAGATTATCTCCGTGATCTCCGTCGCCAATCGCGCGATCGAGCGCGTTCAGCTCCGCTGTCGAGGCGAGCAGGCGTTCGCAGATCCCACCTAGCAGCTCAGCGGCGAGCGCTTCCGCAGGCCGGGCCGAAATAGCAGAGGCGGCGGTCATGCGCCCCACCTCAGGCCGGGCGTGATCACGGGATCGTCCCACAGCTCGATGAAACGGTCGGTCATGCGGGTGAGGGTAATCGACGCTCCCGGCATCTCGAGCGAGGTGACGTATGGCCCGACGAGCGAACGCGCGACGATCAAGCCGCGTCCTTCGAGCATGCGCACCGCAGCACGGTAGAGCAGGTGCAGTTCCATCGACGGCGTGCCGCCCAGCCCGTTGACGAACAGCAGAAGGGGTTCGCCCGGCCGCGGCTCGAGATCGGACAGGAGCGCGTAAACCAGCTCCTCGACGATGTCGTCGGCCGGTGCGATCGGCGCACGCCGCCGGCCCGGCTCGCCGTGAATGCCGATGCCGATTTCCATCTCTCCCGGCGTAAGGTCGAGGTTCGGCTTTTCCGCAGTTGGCACCCGGCACGCGCCGAGCGCCACGCCCATCGTGCGCGTCGCGTCGCCTACTTCACGCGCGAGGTCGGCGCATTGCTCGAGCCTCGCCATGCGTTCGGCCGCGGCGCCGGCGATCTTCTCGACTACCAGGGTCCCCGCCACGCCGCGCCGGCCGACCGTTTCGCCGCCACCCGCAGCGCCGATGTCGTCCTCGACCATCACAGAGGCATTCCGCCGGCCGAACATCTCCATCGCGAGTTCGAAATTCATGATGTCGCCGGAGTAGTTCTTGATCAGGCACAGCAAGCCTGCGTCGTCCCCGACCGCCTCCGCGGCCGCGAGAATCTGCTCGACCGAAGGCGAGGAGAATATCTCACCCGGCACCGCTGCATCGAGCATGCCGCGGCCGACGAAGCCGGCGTGCAGCGGCTCATGCCCGGAGCCTCCGCCGGAGATGATCGCCACCTTTCCCGGAACGCGGTTCCTGCGCGCGACGAAGCGGGGCTCCTCGCTCAACTCGATCAGGTCCGCATGGCAGCGCGCCAGGCCGCGCAGGCCTTCGATCACCGCCTTGGACGGATCGTTGAGGAACTTGGTCACGCCGCGGCAGCTCGCCACGCGGCGTCGCATCGGTGCGCACCGGAGCTCGAACTCGCGCCTGTCATGGCCACCCTCCAAACCCCTGCTACGCGGCCGGTGCCGCGGATCGCGCTCAACACCGAACAACTAAACTCCCACTCAAGCTAGCCGCAAGCGACTTCGCAAGCACTTTCGATTGGGAACCGCGCTTTTTGCCCAAGGGGAACCGCGTTCGTTTCCCTAGGAGTGGCGATCCTTTCGAGTGTTGCCGGCGTGGACCGCGGGGGCCACCCCGCGATTGTCGGCGGTTCACTGAAGGTGGACCAAATATGCCTGTGTTAACTAAACCGCGCACAGCGGCGCGAGCCTAGCCCTTCTTCTTGAGTGCTCCGCTGATGCCGGCCGGCGGCTGGGCCGGCGGGGGCGCATTGCCATCGCGGTAGGGGATCACACCGAACGAGGTGCGCTTCTTGATCTTCCACGCGCCGTTTTCACGCACGAACTCGTCGAAGTAGCGGCCGGCGAGCACCGGCTTGGGCTGGTCATCGTCGGTGCGGGTGAAGAACATGTAGCGCGAACGGGCGCTGGCGGTGTCGCCGTGCACATCGACCACCACAGTCGTATCGAGGTGGAAGTTGTCCTTGTTGATGAACCCCGCCTCGGGGATGCCCATGTTCTTTTCCAGCATGGCCTGGATCGCTGCCGGGCCGGTGGCACTGCCGAACCCGCCGGTCCAGGTGCCGTCGCTGGCGAACAGCGAGGCATAACCCTTATAGTCGCGCGCATCGAGGTACTCGCCGTAGAGGATGATCGCCTCGCGGATCGCTTTCTCGGATTCCAGCCGGTCGAGCCGCTGCTCGAGCGACGGTTTGGCGTCCTGGGCCTGTACGGCGCAGGGCAGGGCGGCCGCGACGATTATCGCGAGCGGTGCGGCTAGAGCTATCTTTCGCATCTCGGTCCCTCTCAACGCATGTCCGGCGGCATGGTCTGCCCACCTGGGATACGATGCATTGCTGGCGGCGAACCGGCAACTTGCGCGACGAAGCCCGCGGGCATGCGGTTCCATGTGAGCAAAGCCAACGATGCACTGTGAGCAATGACAGGAAGGCGCCCGCCTGCCAGCCTTCGGTGCTGACGGACGTGGGGAGAGAGCTAATGTTACGCAGTGCCGCGGGTGTCCTGTGCCTGCTCCTGGCGGTGCCCGCCGCCGCGCAATCGCATGGGGAAAGCAGCGCCCTGCCGCGCATCGACTGCGACCGGGCCTGCCTCGAGGGCTTCGCGAACTCCTACGTCGCGGCACTGGCCGCAAAGGATCCGTCGCGGGCGCCGTTTGCCGACCATATCAAGTTCACCGAGAACAGCGTCGAGATGCCGATAGGCGAGGGGCTGTGGGGTTCGGTCACCGCCATCGATCCCAAGGACGGGATGGTCCCGGCCGACACCGAGACCGCCAACGTCGCCTGGTTCGGCCATGCGCACGAGAACGGCAATCTGATTTTCGTCGCCATCCGCCTGCACGTCGACCACGAACACAAGATCGACGAGGCCGAGACGGTGATCTCGCGGAAGACCGGCATGCCGTTGATCTTCGGTACCGGCAAGGAACCGCACCACCCGTCGTGGACCCAGGCGCTGGAAGACCAGAGCCGCCCGCGCTCGCGCCTGCGCTCGATCGCCGATTCCTACTTCAGCACGCTGGAATACAACGACGGCACCGTGTTCGCGCCGTTCTCGGACGATTGTTCGCGGCTCGAAAACGGCATCTCCACCACCGCGAAAACCGAAAATTCCGATAACTCGGCTTCGGTCGCCGAAGGGTGCGAGAACCAGTTCAAGCTGGGCATCTACAAGATCAACAAGCAGCTGCGCGAACGCCGCTTCCCGATCATCGATACGGAGCGCGGGATCGTGGTCGCGACGGACTTCATGGATCACGCCAACTACTTCGACGAGTACACGCTCAACGACGGGCGGACGATGAAGACGCTGCTCAAGTGGCCGAATTCGCTCGACGTGATGGAAGCGTTCAAGATCGTCGACGGCAAGATTTACACGATCGAGGCGAGCTTCGATTACGTGCCCTACGGGATGCACTCGCCATGGGAGCAGGGAGAATGAGCGTGCGCCTGATCGCGGCCCTGTTGGCGGCGGCCGCCGCCCTTTCGGCCACCGCTGCCGCTCCGGCAGGAGCCAGGGGCTCCTGCAACGAAAGCTGCCTCACGTCGCTCGCCGACCGGACGATGACGGCGGTCGCCGGGCAGGACTGGCGCAGCCTGCCGTGGGCCGATCCCGCCCGCTACACCGAGAACAACGTCCCCCTGATGATCGGCGATGCGTGGTGGGGCTCGGCGGGCGAGACGCCCGGCCACAAGGCCTTCGCCATCGCCGACGAGGAAACCGGCAACGTCGTCTGGTTCGGGACGATCTGGGACCACGGCGAGCCGAGCTTCGGCGCGATCCGGATTCACGCGCCCGATGGCAAGGTCCATGGGATGGAGGTCGTTGCGGGCCGCACGCCGTGGCCGATGCCGTTCGGCGATCCCAAGGCGTTCGCCATCCCGGCATCGATGACCGCGGTGGTCGCGGCAAAGGATCGCCGCTCTCGCGAGCGGTTGATAGACATCGCCGATTCCTATCTGGCGACGAAGCAGGCGAACAACGGCGCATTGCTGGCCGATTTCGCGCCGAACTGCGCGATGATCGAGAACGGCGTGCAGATCACGGGGGTGGAAAGCGATTACGCGCCCAAGGCACGCGATTGCGCTTCGGTGTTCAAGGAAGGCCTGTTCGCACCGGTCCAGCGCATCCGCGACCGGCGCTTCCCGGTGGTCGATCCCGTGCGCGGACTGGTCGTGGCCATCAGCGTGCAGGACGTCCCGGCCCGCGAGCCAACCTTCTTCACCACTGGCGGCAAGCAGCTGCGGCTCAAGCGGGACTATCCGATGAGCCGCCTGGTCGCCGAGCTAGTGCGCATCGAGGGTGACAAGGTGGTACGGGCGGAAGGTGTCGTCACCTCGCTGCCCTATTACATGCCCACGCCCTGGAAATAGGCGATGCGTGACCGGGTGGTGAGCCGATCATCGCCCGGCGATCAATCGAGATTGCGGCGCTCGATCTTCCATTGCGGATCGCTGCACAGCTTGCAGTTCTCGCCGACGAACCACGCCTTGGCATCGCGATCGCCACGAAGCTGCCACTGCAGCCATGCGACCACCGCCTGGGCCGCGCGCCCGCCATTCGGCTGAGCGTACGTGCCTTCGTGGGTGACATCGGTGTTGATCACCGCGGAGGGCACTTTGGTCAGCCGCGCATAGTCGTCCATCCCGTTGGGGTAGGCGACGTCTTCCTTGCCGCCGAGGACATAGAGGATCGGCTTGTCGATCTTGGCGAGCAGGCTTTTCTCGCCCGCCATTTCGCCTTTGCCGCTGCCATCGTTGAGGATGCCGCTGTTCATGATGACGAAAGTGCTCACGCGCGGATCGCCGGCATATTTGAGCGCCTGAATGCCGCCGCAGGAATAGCCCGATACCGCGACATGGGCGGTATCGATCCGGTCGTAGAACGGGCTATCCTTGCGGCCATTCTCGGCGATGGCCCAGTCGATCGCCTGGCCGAGCTGCTGATAACGTGTCTTGTCGCGATGCTGCGCCCAGCTTTCCGGCGTCATTGTCACACCGGGGCCGCTGTAGATTCCACCCGGCGCCATCGCGAGATATCCGTGAGAAGCGATCTCGAGCAGATGCTGGCGCTGCGATGCGCCATCTTCCGAGCACGCTCCGTTGCCGAACACATAGATCGGCATCCTGGTGTCGCCCAGCTTGGCCAGGTCGGCCGGTTGATAGACGACGATATTCGCCAGGCTGTCGTATTGCCTCTTTTCGGCCGGATAAGGCCCCGTGCCCTCGCTGTCCGGCGCCTTGCCCGCTTCCATGTTGCGGGCGGCGGCTTCGGCAACGACCTTGGGGTCGAGGCCGCCGGGAGCCTGTTCCTTCGTCTGCGCGGTGTCCGCACCACCGCCGCAGCCGGCGATCATCGCGAGGGGAAGGATCGCGGTCAGGAGGGCGATTTTGTGCCTGGTCATCTCTGTCGTGCCTCCGGAGCGGACACGAAGGGGAGACCGGCAGGTCCCCCCTTCGCATCAAGGTAGTTTCGGCGTCAGATCAGAACTTGCGCCGAACGGTAAGCGCCCATTCCCGCGGCGTGCCGGGCTGGCCGCTGGCGTACCAGGTGTTGGTGAACTTGTTCAGGTAGTAAAGCTTGTCGAACAGGTTCGTGACTTCCAGCGCCACCTGCCAATCCTCATCCGCGGTCACATAAGTGAGGCGCGCATTGGCGATGGTGTAATTGTCCACCTTCGCGATCGGCGTGCAGGCGAGATCGCCGCAATACCCCGGGATGTAGTAGGCATCGAGCCGCGGGGTGAGGGTTCCGACATTGCCCAGATCGATCTTGTACTGGGCACCGACGCTCCACTTGAATTCACCGATACCGGGCCGGTTGGACCCGACCACGATCGAGGTCGTGACGTAGTTGACCTTGGTGAACTCGAAGTCGGTCAAGCTCATCGAACCGTCGATGGTGAACCCGTCGACCGGCTCGAGGAAGGTTTCGATCTCGAAGCCCTTCACCCGTGCATCGCCGAGGTTGAGGTACTGGCCGCACAGGCCCGGGATACCGCCCTGGTTGGCGGGGAGCGGATCGCCGTTTTCGTCGAGACAGGTTTGCGGCGTCCCCTGGTAGCCCTTGTTCTTCATGTAGAACACATCGCCGTTTACGGTGATGCGGCGGTCGAGGAACGACGATTTGAAGCCGATCTCGTAGGCTTGCAGCTTCTCCGCGCCGAACGGACGGATCTGGTGATAGTCGTAAGGCCGTGGCGCGACGCCGCCACCCTTGAAGCCGGTCGAAAACTGCGCGTAGCCCATCACGTCATCGGCGACGTGATAGGAGATCACCGCGCGATAATCGGGAATACTCTCTTCATACGTGCCAACCTGGCCCGTGAGCGGGTTCGCCGGGTTCGAGAGCGGCAGGTAGTCGGTGACGCCGTCGGGATTATAACGGTGGTAGAGGTAGTCCTTCTTCTCATGGGTCAGGCGGAAGCCGCCTTCAACCGTGAGGCGATCGGTGATGTCCCACGCGATGTTTCCGAAACCAGCGTAGCTCGTGAGGCTCGCCGTATCGTCGTTGATGAACGAGAACGTCGGCTTCGAGACGACGCACGCCGGCAGCGGAGTGGGGCCGCACGGGAAGGTCTGGAACTCGCCAAACCCTGAGAACGGCGTGTGAATGCGCGCATCGTACCGGGTGTCGGCATCGTAGTAGTAACCGCCGATCGTAAAGTGCACCTTGTCGTCGAATAGCTTGCCCGACAGCCGCACTTCCTGGCTGAACTGGTTGTGCGTGAAGAAACTGTACCCGCCGCCGATAAAGGCGACCGGCGAGTTGTCGTTATCGTCCGAGCTTCGCGAGAAGTAGTGGCGATAGCCGGTGATCGACTTGATGGCGAACTGGTCGCTCAACTCGTAATCGACGGTGCCGGAAATGCCCCAGCCTTCGACGTTGCTCGCAGGCACCGCATAGACGGGGCCGTTTGGCGCGCCCGCCGTTCCGGGGCCTCCGCTCGCCGCGGAAGATGCAGCCTGGTAGGTGACGCCCGGATCGAAGAAGTTGGCATAGCTCGCGTACGGATCGTTCAATACGGCGTTGCCGGGGCGATACTGCCCGTAGGTCACGAAACGATTGTCGTACGGCACGCCCTGGTAGGGCACGCTGTTGTTCTGCCGCCCGGTGAGTTGCGCGCTCGCCAACAGGACGGATGCCTGGGTTTCGGAATTGTCCTTGGTGTAGTCGCCGATGACGTTGATCTCGAGCGGGCTGCCCAGGGGCGCGATGCGTAGCGCTCCGCGCACGGCGTACATCTCCTGGTTACCCAGGGTTCCGATCTTGCAGTGATTGCCGGTGGCAAGCCGCGGAATAGCCGCGTCCGCCGGATTGACCACGCCCGTTCCCGGCTGAACGTATTGGTCGTTTGGATTGAGGCACGCGTAATCGTACCGGGTGACGTACCCGTCATGGTTGCGCGTCACACCCGTGATGCGGGCGAAGACCGCGTCGGGAACGATGGTGAAGTCTGCGCTTGCCTTGATGTCGCGGCGGTCGAGGCTTCCGGCGGTCACTTCGACGTAGCCGCCGTGGCCGTCCGGCTTGCGCGAATAGATTTTAACCGCGCCGCCTTCCGAGTTCATGCCGGCCAAGGTGCCTTGCGGGCCGCGCAGGACCTCGACGCGGTCGATGTCGCTGAGATCGAAGGCTGACGCCGTGACAGTGCCGAAGTAGATGTCGTCGACGTAGATGCCGACGCCCGGCTCGACCGAGGGGCTCTGGTCAGACTGGCCGACGCCGCGGATGAACGCACGCATCGAATTGCCGGAACCGGCCGGATTCTGCTGCAGGATCAGGTTCGGCGCCTGCGCGGTGATATCGGGCAGGCTCGTCTGGCTGCGGGCTTCGAGCTGCGCGCCGCTCACGGCGGTGATCGCCAGCGGAATGTCCTGCAAGTTCTGCTCGCGCATCTGCGCGGTGACGATGATGACGTTGCCGTTATCGTCCGCGTTGCTTCTGGTGCCAGCCTGCGCGGTGTTGGCGGCGTCCTGCGCCAGCGCGGGCGCCGTCCAGGCGAGCGCTGAAGCGGAAACGAGCGCCAACGTCAAAATGCGACTGGGTGTCCCTCCCGGCGTCCTTATCATTATAACTCTCCTCTGCCCGGCGTGTTCGGCCTGGGCGGTCGTTGCTGGTTTCGACCGGGAGTAAGCGTCGGCCGGGAAGGGCAAGCCCCAACCTGGCCTTCCAACAGACGCCCTCAACCCTCCCCATCGCGGTGCGCTCGCCAGACCAAAAGCCTCTTCCGCTCACTCGGGATGGCTGCGCAACGAGTGCACTTTATCCCGGTCGCGACGCCATGGCCTTGACCGAAATAGATAGTTGAGTTGCCAGATATGGAAAATACTAAACTTCCTCTTCAAAAGAATAGTAGAAATATCAATATATTAGCTAAAATGGAGGGCATTCCATCGCGGTGGCTGCAATCGGCTAAACTGCGGCTGGATGAACGTGAGACTCACCGCCAGTTGGCAGCAGGCCAGACCTCGTTCGAGCCAACTGACCAAGCCCCGTCAGGCACCTTGCGCCAGCACGACCAGCTTGTAATCCGGACGCTCAGCCGGGCTGAAGGTGAGCTGTTGGTAGGTGACCGGGCCTTGCCGGGGGTGACTGAAGGTACGCGCTCCGCCCTCGCGTTCGATCACCGCCTGCGCCTGCCATGCGCGATCGAAAACGGCGCTGTCGGCCCGCAGCTGCTCGACCAGAGTGCGCGTGTGAGAATCGTTGAACGCGCGGCCATAGTCGGCCCGGAATTCTGCCAGCAACCGGGTAGCGCGTTGCTCCCAGTCCGGGATCAGCTCGCGTGCCGACGGCGCGATGAATACGAAGCGCAGCAGGTTCTTCTCGTGCCCTTCGCCGAGCCATCCCTCGAACAGATCGGCCGCAGCCCCGTTCCAGCAACAGGCGTTCCACAGCCGGTCGAGACCGTAGGCGGGATGAGAGACCGCCTCCACCAGCGCGCGGATGGATTCGGGCGCTTCCGCCGCCGCGTCCGGCACGCGCATGTGCGGATCGCGCCGGCCAGCGAGCTCGAACATATATGTGCGCTCCGCCGGGGTCAGTTCGAGCGCGACGGCAATGCGGGCGAGCGCTTCGGGTGAGGCGTTCACCTCCCGCCCTTGCTCGATCCACGCGCACCAGGTGGCGCCGATCCCCGCCCGCGCAGCCAGCTCCTCGCGCCGGAGCCCCGGCGTGCGCCGCCGGCCAGCCGGATTGCCGGGCGGCCGTCGTTCGCGGTGAGCCCGCACGAATTCTCCCAGCAGGCGGCGTTGTTCCTCATTCTGCATAGGCTTGTCTATACCAGAATAAACGCCTCTCTTGTAATAGGCTTTTGGTGCACGAAGATGGCGGTGAGGAGAACACAGAGATGACCCGTTCCCATGACGCCATTATCGAAACCCAGTTCGGACCGCGTTCCGAAGCATATGTGCACAGTGCGGTGCATGTGCAGGGCGAGGATCTCGACGCGCTTGAGGCGATCGTTCGCGAGCGGGCTCCGCAGCGTGCACTCGATCTTGGCTGCGGCGGCGGGCATGTCGCCTATCGCCTGGCCGCTCACGCGGGCTCGGTCGTCGCCAGCGATCTCTCGTCGGAGATGCTCGGCGCGGTCGCGGCGACCGCGCGAGGCAAAGGCCTGACCAACATCGAGACGCGCACCGCCGCGGCCGAGCACCTGCCGTTCGACGATGCCGCGTTCGATTTCCTCGGCTGCCGCTTCTCGGCGCATCACTGGCGCGACTTCGCCACAGGCTTGGGCGAGGCGAGGCGCGTGCTCGCGCCAGGCGCGAGCGCCGTGTTCATCGACGCGGTTTCACCCGGGCCGCGGGTGCTCGACACGCATCTGCAGGCGATCGAACTGTTGCGCGATAGCTCACATGTGCGCGATTACAGCGCGTCCGAATGGATGGCGGCGCTGACCGAGGCCGGCTTTGTCGTGACCGGCACGCGGGCATGGCGCCTGCGGATGGATTTTCCGAGCTGGATCGCCCGCATGCGCACGCCCGATGTGAACCGCGACGCGATCCGCGCCTTGCAGGAGGCCGCCTCGGACCAGGTGCGCGCCCGGTTCGCGATCGAACCGGACGGCTCCTTCATGCTCGACACGCTGATGTTAGAGGCCGTCGCCGCTTGACGGCGCGTATGGCCGTCAGCGGTCGAGGTGGTTCTTTTTCAGGAACAGCGAAAGCTGGTCCGCCACCGCCACGTTGTTGAGGTCGGCAAACGGTATGTGGGTGTTGCCGTGCAGGCCTGCGGACGGGAGGTCGAACACTTCCGCGTGGCCCCCGGCAGCGTTGACGAGTTCGGCGAACTGGACGGCGTTGGCGCGGTAGCGCGACCAGTCGGGCGACTTGTCGACGTTGTCCCCGAACACCAGCTGGATCGGGATCCGCGTCAGCTTCTTGAACTCCTGCGGCGAGACGTGGACAGGCGGGAACCAGCCGTTCCCGGCCTTGAGCTCGGTGCCCTCCGGCAGAACGTAGCCGGGGTTCTCATAGGACACGATAGCCTTGACCTTGTCGCTCTTGAGCGCGGTCAGCAGCGCGCGAAAGCCGCCGGCCGAGTTGGTCACGAGCACCGCCGGCCCGATCCGGTCCATCGCCTTGGCTGCGGCGTCGGACTGCAACTGGGCGTTCTCGATGGTGTCGAATTCCTCGTAGCGCGCGCGCGTCGCCTGGTCCCACGCTTCGGCGCTCGCGGTCGGGAACTGCACGCCGGGGAACCATTCGCCGAACTTCGCACCGAACCGCCAGGCGACGAAGTTGCCCTGGTCGCGGCCGACGCGCGGTTCGTAGGTGGACGTCTCGCAGCCCCAGGCCCCGCGGCCCACGCGGGGGCCGTCCCACAGGTAGACCGGATAGCCACGGCGCAGGAAGATCGACTGATAGCCTTCGCCGCCGTCCCACCGGTTTTGCCACACCTTGGCGGACGAGCTGTGCCACATCACCAGCGCGGTGTGCTTGGCCTTGGCGGGAATCTGGTATTCGACATAGCCATGGTCGCACGACAGTGTCTTGTCGCCATCGCCAAGGATCTTGCCGCCAGCTTCGAACGCGCCCTGTTTGGCGAGGACGATCGGTTGCGGGGTATCAGCGGCCGCTGCGATGCCCGCGAAGCCTAGCAGCAGCAGCGCACCCGCCGTTGCAGCCCATCCGATGCGCCCCATGACCTTCTCCCCACTCGTTCCGCGGCCGGCGGCCGCATTTACCGGGAGCGATGCCAGGGCCCCGGGCTTGCGCCCGGCGCCCTGGCGCCGCCTTCGTTCGTTCGATCAGAACCTCTTCGAAACCTTAAGGTACCACTGACGTGGCGCCGCCGGCTGGCCCTGGACGTTCGATTGTCCGGAATCCTGCAGGATGAAGAAGTTCTCGTAATAAAGCTTGTCGAACAGGTTGCTCACACCCGCCGCGATCGAGAACCCGCTGTCGGGCATGTCGTAGGTCAGGCGGGCATTGACCACCGAATAGCCGGGCTGATTCCACGCGGTGGTGCGGGTGCTCGGCGCGCGGCTGCTCTGGTAGCTCCAGTCAAGCCGCGGGGTCAGCGTACCGTCCAGCGGCATGCCTTCGATGGTGTACTGCACGCCGGCGTTGGCGCTCCAGAACGGCTCGCCCTGACGCGGGTTGATCGTGCGGTTATCGACGTCCGGCGAGCTGAACTTGTGGTAGCCGAGCGCCCCGTTGAACACGAGGCCGTCGATCGGCTCCGCGGTGGCTTCGGCCTCGAAGCCCCAGATCGTCGCCGGGGTGTTGATGTAGTAGCTGCGGGTGATGCAGGAGAAGCCGGGCACGCCGCCGGAGATCTCGTCCGCGTTACGGGGACGGCAGGTGGTCGCGCCGTCCGGGCCGTTCGGCAGCGGAATCACCACGCTGTTGCCCGAGGTCGGCTGGCCGTTGGCGTCGAGCAGGATTTCCTGCCCGGCGAGTGCGGTCGGCCGCTTGTTGAAGTCCGTGTAGAAGCCCGCGAGGTTCAGGCGCAGGCGGCGCTCGAACAGGTCGAGCTTGGCACCCAGTTCGTAGGCGATGTCTTCATTGCCATCGAACTGCGCCACCTGACTCGGCTGCTGCGGGCGTGGGTTGAAGCTCGGCGGAGTGTAGCCGGTCGCGGCCGACGCGTAGACCAGGATGTCGTTGCTCAGCTCGTAGTTCACGCCCGCCTTCCAGCTCAGCACCTTGGCATGCGGCGTGACGGCGAATTCGATGTCGGTCGGATTCGGCGTGTTCTCCACCAGGTTGGACAGCGAGACGACCTTCTTGTCATCCGAGTAGCGCAGCCCGCCGGTGAAGCTCAAGCCGTTGTCGAACGGCCGGATCGTGGCGTTGGCGTAAACTGCCTTGCTGAGCGGTTCGAAGCTGTTGTTGAGGTAGCGGATCAGGCCGGTGCGCGGCTGGTCGATCACCGCGTGCTGGAAGCCGTCGGCGTCGAAGTAGAAAGCGCCGGCGACCCAGTCGATCCAGTCGTGCTGGCCCGAGAGCCGGACTTCGCCGGTGAAGTAAGTGTTGGTGACGACGTTGGTCGTCATCTCCGTCATCAGCGGAGTGCCGTCCTTCTGGTAGATGTGGGTTTCGTCGAGCGAGCGGTATCCGGCGATCGCGGTCAGGTCGATCTGGTCGGTCAGGCCGATCACCAGCTTGGCCGAAACGCCCCAGTTGGTGAGGTCGCCCTTGGCCGGGAGGGTGTGGCCGCCATGGCCCGGGTTGCCGTTGTAGTAGCTGTGGCCCGGGATCACCATGCCGGCCCCGATCGGGTCGTTATAGGTCTCGTAGGTCGAGAACGGATCGCCGGTGATGAAGCGGCTGTCATAGGTAACGCCGTAATAGGCGAACTGCTTGTTCTCGTTCGGCGTGTTGAGGGCCGGGTTGAGCGACAGCGTGGTGTCCGCCGGGTTCTGCGATTCGTCGCGGATGTACTCGCCGGTCACAGTCAGGCGGATGTTGCTTGCAGGTTCCCACGCCATGCTGGCGCGCACTGCCTGGACATCCTCGCCGCCGAGGTGGCCGACGACGCAGTTGTCGGGCGAATAGCGCGGATTGCTGGTGGTCGAGAGATCGAAGGGCGGGATGTTGCCGATCAGCTCGGGCGTGCCGCGGCGGTTCATCTCGCACGCGAAGTCGAGCATTCGCTGGTAGCCCTGGCGCTTCTTATAGGCGCCCGAAACCATCACGGCGAGGTTCTCGCCCAACGGCATGTTGAAGCCGGCGCGAACGTCGGTGCGGTTGAACTCGCCGACGGTCATCTCGATGTAGCCGCTCTGTTCGTCGAAGCGCGGCTGCTTGGAGACGATGTTGACGGCACCGGCGAGCGAGTTGCGACCGAACAACGTGCCCTGCGGCCCGCGCAGCACCTCGATGTGGTCGATGTCGAGCAGGTCGAAGTTCGATCCCAGCAGGGTCGGGTAATAGATGTCATCGACATAGTAGGCGACGACCGGATCGTTGCCGATGTTGGTGTCGCCCGCGCCAATGCCGCGGATCGATGCGGATACGCCCGGGCCGAACGCGCCGTGCGTACGCCGGAACTCGGCGTTCGGGACCACTGCGGTGAGGTCGGAGACGTCCTGCAGCCCGCGCTCATCGAGCGCCTGCGCGGTGACCGCGGTGATCGCGATCGGCGTATCCTGCATGTTCGTTGACTGCCGCGTCGCCGTGACGACGATATCGGCGATTCCGCTCTCGCTTTCCGCGGGCGGTGCCTGGTCCTGAGCCATCGCCGGCGAAGCGGCGGTGGCCGCAATAGCCAGCGCGAGCCTGGAAACGACGTTCTTACTGATCTTCACTTCTCATCTCCCCAATTTTCATTTTTCAAATGTTTCTGACTCGGACCGACGATGCCGGTCATTGCGGCAGCCCCAGAAGGCGTGCCGCATTGCCGCCGATCAGACGACGTATCGCCGCGTCGTCGAAGCCCAGCTCGATGCAGAGGCGGATGACTGCGCGGAATCCATTGACCGGTGTGGGGTTGTCGATCTGTCCCAGATCGGAGCCGAGAATTGTCTGGTCGGTCCCTCCGGCGTTGACCACTTCGCGCAATTCTTCGCTCGGATAGTAGTTGAAGCGGGATTCCGGGATGAACATGCACAGCGAGTGCTCGATGAAAGCGCCGCTATCGGTCAGCTCGCGGATGTCCTTGAGGCTCGCGCCGATGGTGTAGGTCGGGTGCTGCACCAGCCGCCGCTTCACGCCGCGCTGCTCGGCTTCCTCGAACAGCGGCCAGATCTCGGAGATGTGCAGGTGGCCGGCGGAGAGCACCGCGTCGAACTCGGCGATCTGGTCGAGGATCTCCTTGACCTCGTCCTTGATGCGGCCGTCGTCATCGACGACGGTCAGCATCTTCGGCCGCTTCATCGGCATGCTGGTTGGCAGCAGGTGCCCCTTGCGGTTCTGGCGGATGTGGTTGGCGGCCGAGAAGGTCGGCATCCACACCAGCCGCGCACCCAGCTTAAGGCCGTGATCGACCGCATAGGGATTGAGCCCGCCCGAGGTGTCGTTGAGCGGCACGCCCGAAAGCATGGTCACGTCGAGATGGCCGTAGTGCGAGGACAGCAGCGCGGTGACCGGGGTCGCCGAATAGAAGTGATCCTTGAACAGCAGCGCCTTCATGCCGGCGGCGCTCGCTTCCTCCAGCGCCTCGATATGGTCGATCATGCGGGGCATCACTGAGGGGCCGCTATGGCAATGCATGTCGATCGCGCCGACCAGCAGTGCGTCCACCCGTTTTGCGATTTCGGGATCGCTCGCCCGCTCGCCGCCTGCCTCAGTCATAGCCTCTCCGCACGTTCTGTTCTGCTTGGAAGGGGCGCACATATGAAATGTGGGGCGTCTCCCTAAAGGCGGTTTTCGGAGCTTTTCGGGGAGTGGAACAATTCCGCAGGGCGGAAAGTAGGCGCTTGCAACGTGCAACGAGCGCCCCCATCGGTCAGAAGAATGAGCCGTTTGAAACATTCCGGCTGGCGGAAACTCCGCCTATGCCGGGTCCGGTGGGCGAGAACTTCGAGGTTCGGAGATGACGCACGAAGAGCGCAACGACAAAGAAGAGCGCGGCGATCGGGGCGAATGTATTCGCTCGGTCGAGCGGGCGATCGACGTCTTGCAGGCGCTGAACCGACGCCCGCTCTCGACACTGCACGACCTGCATCGCGATACCGGGCTGCCCAAGCCTTCGATCGTGCGGCTGCTGCGCACGCTCGAAGCCAAGGGGCTGGCGGCGCAATCGTCAAGCTACGGCGCCTATCAGCTCCTCAGCCGGGTCAAGTCGCTCGCCAGCGGCTTCCATCACGAGCCGCAGATCGTCGAGGTCGCGGAGGAGTTGATGATCGAGTTCACCCGACAGGAGGGCTGGCCCCTTTCGCTGGCGCTGTTCGATCTCAACGCGATGGTGGTGCGCGCCTGCACCATTCGCTTCACCGCGCTGTCGCTGGAGCATGCTGCGATTAACCGGCGGCTGAGCCTGCTGACCCACGCGATGGGCCGGGCCTATCTCGCCTTCAGCGCCGAGAACGAGCGGGCGATCCTGCTGTCGATCCTGCGCAGCCAGCGGAGCGAGAGCGCGGCCCTGGCTAACGAGGCGGGCATCGCCGGGATGATCGCGCAAGTGCGCGAGCGCGGCTATGCCCTGCGCGATCCGCTGTTGAATCCGCGGTCCTCGACTGTCGCCGTGCCGGTGTTCGAGAACGGCCGCGTCGTCGCCACGCTGGGCTTCACCTGGATCGCCGCTGCCATGACCGTGGAGCAGGCGGTCGGGCGCTTCGTGCCGGGCGTGATGGACATCGCGCGCGATATCTCGCGCAAGCTCGAAGAGACCGGATCGAACGCCTTGCCGCCCGGACTGGCCGAAACCGAAAGCGCTCCTGAGTGGTCGTGGGCCGGTTGAGGCGAAATCGTCGTCATCATCATTTGCTTTAGAGGTATCGATGCAGAGAAAAATGCTGGGCGCGTTGATCGCCGGGATCGCCCTTGGAGCTTGCGCCACCACCGCGCTTTCCGCCGATGCGCCGCCGGCCAAGGGCTATGTAGTGGCCGAGGTCGACGTGAAGGATCTCGATGCCTACCGCGAATATGTCGCCGCGGCGTTCCCGGTGATCCAGAAATACGGCGGCAAGTTCCTCACCCGCGGCGGTACCACCGTCGCGGTCGAAGGCCGTCCTCCGGCCCAGCGGGTGATGATCATCGAATTCGCCAGCCTCGAACAGGCCAAGGCGTTCGAGTATTCGAAGGATTATACCGACATCGCCCCGCTGCGGCAGAAGTCGTCGGACAGCCGGCTGTTCCTCGTCGAAGGCGCGGCCGATGTCGCGGCCAGCCGGCCCTGATCGGGAAAGTTCGCCTGATGGACAATTTCATCGCCCACGCCCGGGCCAGCGAGCGCGGATTGCTCGGCACCTGGGCCAAGCTGCCGACGCTCGAAACTATTCAGCTTCTCGCGCACGCCGGATTCGATCTGGTGGTGATCGATCTCGAGCATGCTCCCCTGACGACTTATCGCGCGGTCGAAATGGCATTTGCCGCGCAGGCGATGGGCATGGCGGCGATCGTTCGCCTGCCGGATCACACCTCTTACGGCCTGATCCAGCCGCTGCTCGACGGCGGCGTCGACGGCCTCCTGGTCCCGCGCGTGAGCCGGTTGGAGGATGCGACGGCGATCGCCCGGCGCATGGTGTTCGCGCCCACCGGCGAGCGCGGCCTTGGCACCACCTCGCGCGCCGGCGCCTGGGGCCTCGGCGCGACGCCGGACTACGTCGTGCGCGGGAACGAAGGCTGCCTGCGGATGATCCAGCTTGAGGACTGGGAGTCGCTGGAAGCGGCGGCGGAGTTCGCCGCGGTGGAGCACGTCAACGGCGTGTTTATCGGCCACGGCGACCTTTACCTTTCGAGCGGCAAGCCCGCCTCGCACCCAGAGGTACGCGCGTTGACCGCGCGGGTGCTCGACGCCGCGCAGAAGGCAGGCGTGTTGTCGGGCGCGGCGGCGGCCACGCCGGAACAAGCCAGGGATTACCTCGCGATGGGGTTTTCGATCGTGATGGTGAGCAACGATACCACGCTGTTCGGCAAGGCCGCGGCCGAAGCGGTGAGGGCCAGCCGTGGCTAACTCCCGCCGCCAGTTTGATTTTGTCGGATGGAATAGTTTCCCGCCACGGCACGCCGCGGCAAAGCGATTGCGGCACCCTGGCCGCGTTCATACCGTTTGATTGAAAGAGCGCTTTCCGCCCAGAACCGCGAATTTCCGCGATTTCTTGCCCGGCGCTCCAGGAGCAGAGTGATGTACGAAGTCGACGATCCCCGTTCGCGCCTTTCGACCGCCGGCGGGTCCGCACAACCCGCTTCGGCCTTCGGTGAAGCGACCTATGCGCGCTTTTACGATGAGCCGCCGCAGGAGCGCGCCGCGCATGAACGGACCTGGTATGCACGCGGGCAGAACTTCGTCGTGTGCTATTCCGAAGTCGAGCCTGGCGCGGTGTTCGAGCGCAAGGGGCAGGCTGACGAGTACGTCCTGCTGCTGCACGATCCGGAGATGGCCGTAACCGTCGAAGCTGGTGGCGAGACGGCCGAGCTGCCCGGCAATACCATCGTCATGGTCCCACCGGGCGATAGCCGCATCACGTGTCATGCCGCGGGGCGGATCGTGCGGCTGATCACGACGCAATCGCAGGACATTGCGGCGCTGGCGGCGAATGGCGACAAATACGCCGGGCCGCATCCACAAATCCCGCCGTTCGAGGCATGGCCCGATCCGGTGGGCGGATTCCGCATCCGCAGCTACAGCCTCGACGTGCCGGACGAGGAAGGACGCTTCGGCAAGATCTTCCGCTGCACCACTTTCATGGTCAACGTCTTCCCCTCACAGGGGCCGCGCGATGTGACCAAGCTCTCGCCACACCATCACGACGATTTCGAGCAATGCAGCCTCGCGCTCGAAGGCTTCTACATGCACCATTTGCGTTGGCCGTGGACCGCCAACCAGCATGACTGGCGCGACGACCAGCATGAGAAGTGCGCGTCGCCGTCGGTCTGCGTGATCCCGCCGCGGGTGATCCACACCTCGGCGCCCACCGATCCTGGCGATAACGTGCTGATCGACATCTTCTCCCCCCCGCGCGAGGATTTCTCCGACATGCCGGGGTGGGTGCTTAACGCGGACGACTATCCCCGTAAGCCCAAGGCCGATTGATCAAAAGGCGACCCGGTCGCCACCCTTGAGGCTCAGCATCTCGCGAGCCTCGGCCGGGGTGGCGACTTCCCGTCCCAGCGCTTCCACGATCGTGCGGATGCGCTTGACCTGCTGGCCGTTGCTGGTGGCGAGCTCGCCCTTGCCGATGAACAGGCTGTCCTCGAGCCCGACGCGCGCATGGCCGCCGAGCAGCACCGACTGGGTGCAGAAGTCCATCTGGTGGCGTCCGGCGGCGAAGGCGGAGAGCAGATAGTCTTCGCCGAACAGGCTGTCGGCGATGGTGATCATATGGGCGAGGTTGCGCGGATCGGGGCCGATGCCGCCGAGCACGCCGATCACGCCCTGGATCAGGAACGGCGGATCGATCAGGCCGCGATCGGCGAAGTGAGCCAGCGTGTAGAGGTGGCCGACGTCATAGCATTCGAACTCGAAGCGGGTGCCGTACTCACGGCCGACTTCGAGCATGATGCGCTCGATGAAGACGTTGTCGTTGTACATGATGCGGCCGCGCGAGCCTTCGACGTATTCCTGCTCCCACGGCTGTTGCCACTTTTCGACGCGGCGGGCGGCGCCGGAGAAATCGAAGATCAACGG
>CAYNXB010000023.1:0-2535 GCA_964401045.1 uncultured Sphingomonadaceae bacterium
CACCGCTCGAACCTGGTCGGGATGGGCGTCCTGCCGCTGCAGTTCGCCGAAGGCGAGACGCGGGCGAGCCTCAAGCTCACCGGTGAGGATCGCTTCACGGTGCGGGGCATGGCGGATCTCAAGCCCGGGCAGGACGTCGAAGTCGAAGTAACCCGGCCTGACGGTTCGACCGGGACGTTCACGGCCAAGTGCCGCATCGATACCGCCAATGAGCTGGAATACTTCCGGCACGGCGGCATCCTGCAGTACGTTCTGCGGAAGCTCGCGGCCTAGCCCGACCGATACGAAAAAGGGCGGCCCGCTACCGGACCGCCCTTCATCCCCCCGGATACGTGATTGCTTAGGCGGCGAGCTTGTCGGCGGCCTTCGCCTTGCGACGGCGGACGAACATTGCCACCGCGCCTGCGCCGAACAGCAGCATGACCGGCGGTTCGGGAACCTTGGTGCCACTGCTGGTGCCGGTGGTCGTGGTCGAGCCGCCGCAGTGCTTCCACTTGCAGTGGCCGCCCGACGACGAGCTCGTGGACGTGCTGCCGGTGCTCGAGCTGCTGGTGCTGCTCGACGTGGAGCTGCTCGAAGACGTCGAGCTGCTGCTGCTGCCCGACGAGGAGCCGGACGAGCTGGAGCTGCTGCTCGAACTGCCCGAGCTGCTGCCCGAGGAGCTGCCGCTAGTCGAATTGCAGTGCTTCCTGCAGTGATACCCGCCCGACGACGAGCCGGAGCTGCTGCTGCTCGACGAGCTCGACGAACTGGAGCTGCTGCTGCTGCTGCTGCTCGACGACGAGCTGGTCGACGTGCCGGTGCTGGTCGTGGTCGAGGTGATGTTGCCACTGGTCGTGGTGGTGGTCGTCGATGTGATATTGCCGCTGGTCGAAGTCGAGGTCGATCCCGACGACGAGCCCGAGCTGCTGCCGGACGTGCTGCCCGAAGTGGTGGTGCTGATCTCGATCTTGCCACCGCTCGACGAGCTGCCGCCTCCGAAGAAGCCGCCGAAGAAGCCGCCGCCGAAACCGCCGCCGCCCCAGCCGCCGCCGACCACCACGGGCTGGCCGCCGCCGGCCGCAACCACCACCGGCTGCTGCGGCAGCTCAGGAAGCGGGATCGGGATCATCGCGACCTGCTCTTTGCAGCAGTCCTCGTCCTTCTCGATCACGCGGCGGATGCGCTTGACCTTCTTGGGCAGCGCACGCTTGGCAGGCCGTTCCTTGACGTATTTGACCGGCGCCGCGCCCTTGGTCTTGTATTCGACCTGGGTCGTCTGCGGCTCTGCCACGTGCACGGCGCCGCCGGTGATCAGCGCGCCCCCCGCCGCAACGGCTGCCAGTTTCGCAAGGGCCATTCGTACCGACATGGTCTACTCTCTCTTGCTCGATGGTGCCGACCGGACCGATCCGGGGCGCCCCCAATTTTCCTCTGCGGCGCGTCGGAAGTTGCCCCACCGCGCCAACGGTGATTCGGACGATCACAATGCCGATTTTTGAACGCACCGCGCGGGCCACAGCGGCCGTGTCCCACTATGGAACCGAAGGCCGTGGAGAGTGCTAACGCGCCGGGATGGGGATTTTCGAGGCTTTCGCGCTACTTGGCGGGGCCGTCGAACAGCCCCGACTGGCCCCCCGAAGGCGCCTTCAGGCCGAGGTGCTCCCACGCCTGCCCATTGAGGCACCGCCCGCGCGCGGTGCGGGCGACGAGGCCGAGCTGGATCAGGAACGGCTCGATCACTTCCTCGACCGTGTCGCGCGGCTCGGCGAGCCCGGCGGCGAGCGTTTCGACCCCCACCGGGCCGCCGCTGTACGTCTCGGCGATCATCCGCAGGTAGCGCCGGTCCATCGCGTCGAGCCCGAGCGAATCGACCTCCAGCCGCGTCAGCGCGCCATCCGCCACCTCGGCGGTGATCATCGACGAGCCGGCGACATGGGCGAAGTCCCGCACCCGCCGCAGCAGCCGCCCGGCGACCCGCGGTGTGCCTCGCGCGCGGTGAGCGATCTCGCGCGCGCCGGCGCGGTCGATCTCCATGCCGAGCAGCCGCGCGCCGCGACTGACGACGAGTTCCAGCTCCGCGGTCGAGTAGAAGTTCAACCGCACCGGAATGCCGAAGCGGTCGCGCAGCGGCGTGGTCAGCAGGCCCTGCCGCGTGGTCGCGCCGATCAGGGTGAACGGCGGCAGATCGATCCGCACCGATCGGGCGGACGGCCCCTCGCCGATGATCAGGTCGAGCGCGCGGTCCTCCATCGCCGGGTAGAGGATTTCCTCGACCACGGGATTGAGGCGGTGGATCTCGTCGATGAACAGCACGTCGTGCGGCTCGAGATTGGTGAGCTGTGCGGCGAGATCGCCAGCCTTGGCGATCACCGGCCCGCTGGTGGAGCGGAAGCCGACGCCCAGCTCCTTGGCGACGATCTGCGCCAGCGTGGTCTTGCCGAGGCCGGGCGGGCCGAAGAACAACACATGATCCATCGCCTCGCCCCGCCCCCGCGCGGCCTCGATGAACACCCGCAGGTTATCGCGCGCGGCTTCCTGCCCGATGAATTCGCC
>CAYNXB010000023.1:2635-35400 GCA_964401045.1 uncultured Sphingomonadaceae bacterium
CCGCCCCCGCCCGGCATCGCGCCGGCCTTGTCCTTCAGCTCGTTGACGATCCGCCCGGCAAGCTTCGGCCCCACGCCTTGCGCCCGCGCCACCGTCGCCGCGTCACCGCGTGAGCAAGCGTCGCGCAATTCGTCGGGCGCGAGCGCGGAGAGGATCGCCAGCGCGACTTTGCTGCCCACGCCCTGCACCTGGGTGAGCAGGCGGAACCAGTCCCGCTCGGTGCCGCTGGCGAAGCCGAGCAGGCGCATGTCGTTCTCGCTCACCTGCAGGTCGGTGAACAGGGTCGCGTCGTCTCCCGGCGCGCCGATCGCCGCCAGCGTCTTGGCCGAGCAATGTACGAGATAGCCGACGCCGCCGACGTCGAGCACGGCCCAGTCCGCGCCGGTTTCGTCGAGCCGCCCCGTCAGCTTAGCAATCATGGTTTGTTCCTGCCCGTTCGCGCCCGCTTTGACCAGCGTTCATGCACCGTGTGTCCCCCGCGAAGTCCTGCAGAGTGACAGGTGTGACACGGTCCTGAGGAAGAAAAATTCCCGGGGTTTGCAACGCCATTCGAAAGCGGGCGGATGAAAGGCTGCGGATGGACCATCGCCGTTTCATGGCAGGTTTGGCCGATGTAGGAAAACGCCGGTCGCGGGGATCATCGCGGCCAGCAGGGCAAATTATGGACAGCCGCGGCGTCTTGCGCCAAGGCCCGAACCCATGTCCTGGAACACCTTCGGCCGCGTGTTGCGCTTTACCACCTGGGGCGAGAGCCATGGGCCGGCGCTGGGCGCCGTGGTCGACGGGTGCCCGCCGGGAATCGCGCTGGCCGAAAGCGCGATCCAGCCGTTCCTCGATGCGCGCAAGCCGGGCCAGAACCGCTTCACCACCCAGCGCAAGGAGCCGGACCAGGTCAGGATCCTGTCCGGCACGTTCGAGGGCCAGACCACCGGCACCCCGATCAGCCTGATGATCGAGAACGTCGATCAGCGATCGAAGGACTATTCGGAGATTGCGAAGGCCTATCGCCCGGGCCACGCCGACTACGCCTACGACGCCAAGTACGGCATCCGCGACTATCGCGGCGGCGGGCGCAGCTCGGCGCGGGAGACGGCGGCGCGGGTGGCGGCGGGCGCGGTGGCGCGGCTGGTGATCCCCGAGGTCCGCATCACCGCTTACGTCACCAGCATCGGCGGCGACGAGATCGACCGCACCGCGATCGACTTCGACGAGATCGGTAACAACCCGTTCTTCTGCCCGGACGCCTGGGCGGCCAAGCGGTGGGAGAAGCTGATCGACAAGGCGCGCAAGGACGGATCGTCATTGGGCGCGGTAGTCGAGTGCGTGGCCGAGGGTGTTCCCGCCGGCTGGGGCGCGCCGATCTACGCCAAGCTCGATTCCGACCTCGCGGCGGCGATGATGGGCATCAACGCGGTCAAGGGGGTCGAGATCGGGGCCGGGTTCGGCGCCGCAACGCTGAGCGGGGAAGAGAACGCCGACACCATGCGGCCGGGCAAGGATGGCCCGCAGTTCGCCAGCAACCAGGCGGGCGGTATCGCCGGCGGCATTTCGACCGGCCAGCCGGTGGTGGTGCGCGTGGCGTTCAAGCCGACCAGCTCGATCCTCACGCCGCAGGAAACCGTCACCCGCGATGGCGAGGCGACCGAGATTGCGACCAAGGGCCGCCACGACCCCTGCGTGGGCATTCGCGGCACGCCGGTGGTCGCGGCGATGATGGCACTGGTGCTCGCCGACCACAGGTTGCTGCACCGCGCCCAGACCGGGCGTTGAGATTATCGCAACACGCGTTGCGCTTTTCGAAAGTGACCTCGATGTTTACGAATATATCGACCGACTAATCGATTGTGTCGATGGCTGCCATCGCAACAACCTGCTTGGTTGCGATGCGCCAATCCCTATCTGCGACCCGTCATTCACACCCAACCATCGGGAGCAGACTACACATGGGTATCGTCGGCAGCACCATCAAACCGTTCACCGCTACCGCCTTCCAGGCAGGCAAGAACTTCTTCGACGTTTCCGAGAAGGATCTCGAGGGCAAGTGGGCCGTGTTCTTCTTCTATCCTGCGGACTTCACGTTCGTCTGCCCGACCGAGCTCGAAGACCTCGGCGAGCACTACGCGACGCTGCAGAAGCTCGGCGTCGACGTCTATGCAGTGTCCACCGACACGCACTTCAGCCACAAGGCCTGGCACGACACCTCCGACAAGATCGGCAAGATCCAGTATCCGTTCCTCGGCGACCAGAACCACGTACTCGCCAACAACTTCGGCGTGCTGCGTGAAGGCGTCGGCCTGGCCGACCGCGCGACGTTCGTCGTCGATCCGGACGGCGTGATCCAGCTGGTCGAGATCACCAGCGAGGGCGTTGGCCGCAACGCCAACGAACTGGTCCGCAAGATTCGCGCCGCGCAATACGTCCGCGCGCATCCCGGCGAAGTGTGCCCGGCAGCGTGGGAGGAAGGCGCCGAGACGCTGACCCCCTCGCTCGACCTCGTCGGCAAGCTCTAACCGCTAGCCCGCCTCGAGCGGGTCACGGACGGCCCGGCGCGCACCTCCCCCCTCCCCGTGCGCCGGGCCGTTTTCCGACCTCAACACACACAGGAACATTCCAATGCTCGACGCCGCGATGACGCAGCAGCTCAAGACCTATCTCGCGAATCTTCGCGAGCAGGTTGAGCTCGTCGCCTCGCTGGGCGACGATGCGAAATCGGCGCAGACACGCGAACTGCTCGAAGAAATCGCGGCGCTGAGCGACAAGGTCGTCGCGCGTTTCGATGGCGACAACGAGCGCAGGCCGAGCTTCATCATCCGCCGCGCATCCGACGCCGGCGCATGGGTGCGCTTCGCCGGCCTGCCGATGGGCCACGAGTTCACCAGCCTGGTGCTGGCGCTGCTCTGGGCCGGGGGCCACCCGCCGAAGGTCGAGCAGGAAGTACTCGACCAGATCGCCGCGCTCGAAGGCGACTACGAATTCGAGATGTATTTCTCGCTGTCGTGCCACAACTGCCCTGACGTGGTGCAGGCGCTGGCGCTGATGGCGCTCAACAACCCGCGCATCCATGCCACGCTGATCGAAGGCGGCACGTTCCAGCAGGAAGTGGACGACCGGGGCGTGATGGCGGTGCCGGCGACTTTCCTCAACGGCGAGATGTTCGCCAGCGGCAAGATGGGCGTCGAGGAAATCCTCGCCAAGCTCGATGGCAACGCCGGCGCGCGCGCCGCGGCCAAGATGGCCGACAAGGGCCCGTTCGACGTCCTGATCGTCGGCGGCGGCCCGGCGGGCGCGGCCGCGTCGATTTACGCCGTCCGCAAGGGCTTCGCCACCGGCATCGCCGCCGAGCGGTTCGGCGGGCAGGTGCTCGACACGATGGCGATCGAGAACTTCATCTCGGTGCCCTACACCGAAGGCCCCAAGCTCGCGGCGGCGCTGCAGCAGCATGTCGACGAATACGACGTCGAGGTGATGAACCTCGCGCGCGCCGAGGCGCTGATTCCCGCGCGCGTCCCCGGCGGCTACCACGAGGTGCGGTTCGACAACGGCGCATCGCTGATGGCACGCGCGCTGGTGCTCGCGACCGGCGCCCGCTGGCGCAATCTCGGCGTGCCGGGCGAGCACGAGTATCGCAACCGGGGCGTCACGTATTGCCCGCACTGCGACGGCCCCTTGTTCAAGGGCAAGCGTGTAGCAGTGATCGGCGGCGGCAACTCCGGCGTCGAGGCGGCGATCGACCTCGCCAACGTCGTCGGCCACGTTACCCTGGTCGAATTCCAGCGCACCCTGCGCGCCGACCAGGTGCTGCAAGACAAGCTCCGCTCGCTGAAGAACGTCGATGTGATCGTCTCGGCGCAGACCACCGAAGTGATCGGCGATGGCGAGCGGGTGAGCGGCCTCGTCTACAAGGACCGTGAGAGCGGGGCCGAGCGGCGACTCGAACTCGAGGGCGTGTTCGTCCAGATCGGCCTCTCGCCCAACACCGATTGGCTGCGCGACAGCGGGATCGAGCTCAACGGCGTGGGCGAGATCGAGATCGACGCGCGCGCGGCGACCAGCATCCCCGGCGTGTTCGCTGCCGGCGACGCGACCACGGTGCCGTACAAGCAGATCGTGATCGCGATGGGCGAAGGCTCCAAGGCCGCCCTCTCGGCGTTCGATTACCTGATCAGGACCGACCTCCCGCAGGACCTTGCGGAAGCCGCCTGATTGATCGATCAAGTCGCTCAATCGCGTCTGATTGATTAAATCGCTCAACCTTATCGGACTATCCCGTTTCGGCCGGGACCGGGTGCCTGATAGCCTCCCTCCTGTCATTTCGACGGCGCATGAGTCGCCGTGTAGAGACAGGAGAGAGGCAATGGACGCGAAGACAGGCGATATTTCCGGATGCCCGATGGGCCAGGGCGATGGCGGCGTGCGCGCCCTGCTCGGCCGCACGAACAAGGACTGGTGGCCGGAGATGCTGGCAACCGAGATCCTCAACCCCAACGGCCCCACCGATCCGCTGGGCGCGGATTTCGACTACGCCGAGGCGTTCAGCAAGCTCGACTACAACGCGGTGAAGGCCGATCTCACGGCGCTGATGACCGACAGCCAGCCCTGGTGGCCGGCGGACTACGGCCACTACGGCCCGTTCTTCATCCGCATGGCCTGGCACGCCGCGGGCACTTACCGCACGGCCGACGGGCGCGGCGGCGCCAACAGCGGGCAACAGCGCTTCGCCCCGCTCGATTCCTGGCCCGATAACGGCAACCTCGACAAGGCTCGCCGCCTGCTGTGGCCGATCAAGCAGAAGTACGGCCAGAACATCTCCTGGGCCGACCTGTTCATCCTCGCCGGCAACGTCGCGATCGAATCGATGGGCGGGCCGACCTTCGGCTTCGGCGGCGGCCGCGCCGACGTGTTTGAGCCCGAGCGGGACATCTACTGGGGCTCCGAAGACAAGTGGGTCAACCAGGGCGTCCAGACCCGCATCGCCCCTGAGCACGGCATGCACGAGCTCGAAGGGCCGCTCGCGGCGATCCAGATGGGCCTGATCTACGTCAATCCCGAAGGCCCGGGCGGCAACCCCGACCCGCTGCAATCGGCGCGCGACATCAAAGCAACGTTCGAGCGCATGGCGATGGACCACGAGGAAACCGTTGCCCTCACCGCCGGCGGACACACCTTCGGTAAGGCGCATGGCAATGGCGATCCTGCGACGCTCGGCCTCGCTCCCTCGGGCGGCGACCTTGCCGCACAGGGCTTCGGCTGGGTCAGCGGCGAGGAGCACGGCGGTATCGGCGAACACGCCATTACCAGCGGGCTGGAGGGCGCCTGGGTCAACACTCCCACCGAGTGGAGCGAGAACTACTTCCGGCTGCTACTCGATTATGACTACGAACTGGTCAGGAGCCCGGCCGGCGCCCAGCAGTGGCAGCCGGTGAACCAGAAGGAAGAGGACATGGCCCCCGCGGCCTGGGATTCATCCAAGAAGGTTCCGACGATGATGACCACCGCCGACATGGCGCTGAAGATGGACCCCGAGCTGCGCAAGATCAGCGAGAAGTTCAGGAACGATCACGAGGCGTTCAAGGATGCATTCGCCCGCGCCTGGTTCAAGCTGACCCACCGCGACATGGGCCCCAAGGCCCGCTACCTGGGGCCGGAAGTTCCGGCCGAAGACCTGATCTGGCAGGATCCGGTCCCCGCCGGCACCACGCCGTCCGACGCGGACGTCAAGGCGGTGAAGGACAAGATCGCGGCCAGCGGCCTCACCGTGAGCCAATTGATCAAGACCGCCTGGGCCTCCGCCTCGACCTACCGCAAGTCCGACCATCGCGGCGGTGCCAACGGCGCGCGCGTGCGCCTCGCCCCGCAGAAGGACTGGGACGTCAACGAGCCCGCGGTGCTGGCCAAGGTGCTCGGCACGCTCGATGGCCTGCGCGGCAACCTGTCGATGGCGGACGCGATCGTGCTTGGCGGCGTGGTCGCGCTGGAGAAGGCGGGTGCCACCAATGTTCCGTTCACCGGCGGGCGCGGTGACGCCACCGAGGCGCAGACCGACGCCGACAGCTTCGCGGTGATGGAGCCGGAGGCTGACGCATTCCGGAACTATGTCGGCAAGAAGAAGCTGAGCGTGAAGACCGAGGAGATGATGCTCGATCGTGCCAGCCTGCTCGGCCTTTCGGTCCCCGAGATGGTCGTGTTGATCGGCGGCCTGCGCGTGCTCGGCGCCAACCACGGGGAGCGCGGCCACGGCCACCTCACCAAGCGTTCGGGCCAGCTCACCAACGACTTCTTCGTCAACCTGCTGGACATGACCAACGTGTGGAAGGCGGTCGAAGGCAGCGGTGACGAGGAATATATCGCCACCGACCGCGCCGAGGGCCACGAGACCTGGCGCGCCACCCGCGCCGACCTGATCTTTGGCTCAAACGCGGAGCTGCGCGCGGTGTGCGAGGTCTATGCCCAGAAGGGCGGTGAGGAGAAGTTCGTGAAGGACTTCGTCAAGGCCTGGACCAAGGTGATGGACGCTGACCGTGCGGACATCGCTTATGCAAAGTACCACAAGGCGGCCTGATCATAGGCGATCGAATACGAAGGCCCCGGCAGCGATGCCGGGGCCTTTTTCGTTGATGGCGCGGCGAATCCCGGGATTGTTACAGACGTGGACCCGCTCCACGCAATACGGCTGAACGTTGATCTTTGCCGGGCCCCGGGGCGGGCCCCTCAGCCGAGCATCGACCAAATCAACAGTGCAAGGGCTCCGAGGGGTATCAGCACGCTCGCATAAGCGGGCCCCTGGCGTTCACGCAGGTTCATGAGCCGAGCCTCCGGCGAATGGAAAGAATATGCTTGCGCGGCAGCAACAGGGCCCGCGGTCGAGCGGTTTCGACAGTCGCAGGAAGGCTCCCGCCTTCATTTTCCCAGTTGTCCGAAGCTGACGGCGATTTCGAGTTGGATGACATGGATGAACTCCCTTGTAAGCGGGAGCGCGATGTCTCTCAGCCGGCGGCGCCTACTGCGACGTGCCACCGATAGTTTGAGAGATGGTGCCGAACGCCTCGAATACAACGTGAATCGTGGGCTTCGGGCGATGGCGCGCGCTGGTCCGCCGGAGGGATCGTTCCCTTGTTAATCGAATGCCGTGCCCCATATCGGAATGACCGCTGGATCGATCCGATGCTGATGCGGCTGAGAGACAAAAGTGCGCTCCCGCATCCGGTTGAGCGAGCTCACAGCCATGATCGACACCCCGGACATCTGCCTTGAACGCGCCGCGGCTTTCCGTTCCCAAGCGGAAGGCCCGATGCTGGAGAACGTGCGTCGCAAGCTCCTCACGTCTGCGGCGGCGTGGGATGATTTGGCGCAGATACTGCTGAACCGCGCGCGCGAACTTTCCGCCACGTCCGCCCGTAGATCGGCATCCAGGATATCCACGCAGGCACTGGTCTAGAAGACCTAACGCCAGCCCATTCGACCCCTCGCCGGCGTCTCCCAATCCGATCCAATCACCAGGCCCAATTCCGGGCACAATGAAAGGTTGTTCGATATGAACGCCGATAAGAACCAGCAGAGCGCCCAGGGCCAGCAGCAGGGCCAGTCCGACGACAAGAACCGTCAGCCGGGGGCACCTGACCAGAGCGAACCCAAGCGCCAGCAGGAGCAGGAGGAAAGCCCCAAGAAGCCAGATGGCGAAAGCTCCAGCCCGAGCTGAACGCCTGCCGGTTGTGAAGGAAGGCCGCCCTCAGGGGCGGCCTTTCGCATTTCGGCGCCAAGCTCGCCGCCTTGTTGTCGCGGCCTCGGAGGTCGCGCGCTGGAGGTCTGCAATCAGCGAAAGCAGACATCCATTCAGTGCTGTTTCCGGAGCACCAGATAGAGCGCGCCGTCGCCCCCGTGGCGGCGGTGCGCTTGTCGTATGGCGGCGATCGAATCGGCGTGCTGCCCGGCCGCGAGCCAATCGAGCATCTTGGCGCGGATCGCGCCTCGCTGCTGGCCGCGATCCGCGGCTTCCGCAGCGCGCGGCTTGCCCGTGACCACCAGCACCAGCCGGGCGCCGAGCGAACGCGCCTGATCGAGACCGCTTTCCAGCCGCGTGTGCGCCTGATCGAGCGTGAGGCCGTGGAGGTCGAGGCTGAAGTCGGGCTCCTGGTTTCCAGTCTTGAGGCGCCGATCCCAATGGGAATCGAGACCCTTAAGGCCCTCCCCGGAACGGGGCGGGGGCGGGCGCCGCGCCAGCGGCGCCTGACGGAGGGATGCTGGGGACGAAGGCGCGGCTTTGGGCTGGGCCTTCTCCACCATCGGGCCCCTGGCCCGGCGGTCGCCCTCCCCGTTTCGGGGAGGATTTATCGGCGTCACAGTGCTCGCCAGCCTCGCCCACGCCGCGGCTTCCTCGGCGCTCAGGCCGCGCGGCGGCTTCACCGGTTGAGGCGGTCGAGCGTGCCCTTGGGAAGCAGGATCAGCGCTTGCCCGCGCCCGCTCATCCCGCCGGCGATGGTCCGCGCCTCCGCGCCCGCACCCCAGAACGTGTCGAAGCGGTTGGCCCCCTTGATCGCGCCGCCCGTGTCCTGCGCGATCCACAACCCGTCGGCTTCCGCGCGGTCGAGATCGAGCCATACCGGTGCGCCCAAAGGCACGAAGTTCGGATCGGCGGCGACGGAACTTTGCGCGCGCACGGGCACCCCGAGCGCGCCGAGCGGCCCGTCGCCTGTCAGTTCCTGGAAGAACACCCAGCTTTCGTTGAGGCGCATCAGGTCGCGGCCTTCGTCGGGATGATCGCGCAGGTATTGCATGATGCCCTGCATCGAGCCGGGATACTTCCCCGGCCCTTCGCCGATCAGCCCGCGCTGGCGCATCACCGCGCCAATCCCGGTGTAGCCGCGCCCGTTCTGGCCGGCATAGCCGATGCGGATCACGCTGCCGTCGGGCGCGCGCAGGCGGCCCGAGCCCTGCACCTGGAGGAAGAAGAATTCGACCGGGTCCGCCGCCCAGGCGATCTCCAGGCCGCGCCCGGCGAGCGCGCCCTCCTCGATCTCCGTGCGGTTGAAGTAAGGGGCAAATTTTCCCGGGGCGTACTGCCGCGAGAGAGGAGCGCGCCCCGTGCGTTCCGAGGCCGGGAGGTCGTCCGTCCACCCGCGAACGAGGTCGCTCGGCATCCCGTAGACCGGCACGTCAAAACCGGGGCGGCGCGTGCGGACGCCCGCGATCTCGGGCTCATAGTATCCGGTGGCGAAGGCCGCGCCGTCACCGATGCGTGCAGTTTCAAAGTATTGTGCGAAGAACTGCTGCGCATCCGCGTTGGCCCAGCCGCCCGCCGCCTGGCACGCGCTGCGCCAGTCCTCGGGCCTGGTGAGGCCGCTCGCGTCGGTGCGGGCGGTCAGGCGGGGGCAGCTTTCGACAAAGCTGGCAAGCGCCGAGCCCGCGTCGGCACGAGAGAGCCCGAGCTTGTCGACCGACGGCCCGGCACGCACGCCCGCTAGCAACGCAGTCGCGGCGGTGGGTGGCGGTGGTGCCGGGGTTTCGACGCCGGGAACTATCGGTCCGCAGGCGGCCAGCAGGATCGCGCAGGCCAGCCCCGCTAGCTTGCGCACGGCCGGGCTCAGCCTTCGTCGGTCTCGTCGAGCAGCCAGTCGGGCCCGGTCGCATGCACGTGGCGCGAAAAGGTCCAGATGTCGCGGCTTTCGACCGCATCGTCGAGCGAGCCGGCGATCATGTTGCCGTCCTTGTCGCGCGTCAGCGCGGCGATGTCGGCGGTGAAGGCAATGGCGATTCGCGCAATGTCTCCATCCAGGCTCGCGGCGTGAAGCGCGGTTTCCTCGATCCGGATGAGCCGGTTCTCGAGTATATCGCCGGCCTTCTCGCGCGCGTCGATGGCAGCCGCGAAACCTTCGTAAACATCGTCGTCGCACAATTCGCGCAGTTCTTCACGGTCCCCGCGCCAGAAGGCTTCGAGCACCATGCGATAAGCGCCCTTGGCGCCTTCCATGAACGCGGCCAGATCGAACTGGCGATCGGCGGCAGCGATCGCGCGCAAGCCCTGCTCGATCCGTGGTGAATAGCCGATCACTTCCTGCGGACGCGGCAGAGCGTCGGCGGCAGGCGGATTGGCATGGTACGAATTTCGCGCAGCATCGCGCTTGGCGATCTGCTTGGGCACATGCTCTTCCTCATGTTCGGCACGGCGGCCGAGCACAGAATAGAGGCGCAGGCCAAGGAAGGCCGCGATCATCGCGAGAATGACGATCTGAACGATCACGTACGCTCTTTCCGCCGGTTTGGTCCACTCGAGTTTCGCGGTGGCACGGCGCTGCCTTCCGCATCCCGTATGGTGCCTGAAATGGGTACCAATTACAAATGAACAACGCGTGGACGCGTTTGTGCCGCGAATTCACGCCGATTCTTCGCAAACGCGGCGTCGTTGCGGCTTGCGGGAGGGGATGCTAGGCGGCGCGCCGACATTCCCGAGACACTACGAAAGATCTAATCATGGCCGAACAGGGCGACGTTCTCACCGATCTCAACTCCGCCAACGGCGCTGACGACCAGCCCGTCGCCGGCCTGCTGGCCCAATACGTGAAGGACCTGTCGGTCGAGAACCCGAAGGCGCCCGAGAGCTTCCAGTGGAACGCCCAGCCCGATCTCGACGTGCAGTTCAACATCGGCTCACGCCAGATCAGCGACGAGGTCCACGAGGTGGAACTCAAGATCGCGTGCACCGCCAAGTGTGACCAGGGCACGTTCTACATCGTCGAACTCTCCTATTGCGGCCTGGTCGGCATGCGTAATCTCGCCGACGAGCAGATGCATGCGTTCATCTACGCCGAAGCGCCGCGCATCCTGTTCCCGTTCTCGCGCCGGGTGATCTCGGACGCGGTGCGCGATGCCGGCTTCGCGCCGCTCAATCTCGATCCGATCGATTTCAACGGCCTCTACGCCCAGCAGCTGCAGCAGCGCGCGGAGCAGGGCGGAGTGGAAGCCGCGCCGCCGGCTGGAGAAGCCTGAGCCGAAACGGGCCGCCTGACCGGTGAGCCTGGTCCGCAATGTCGGTACGATCGGCGGGCTGACCGCAATCAGCCGCGTGTTCGGCTTCGTGCGCGACATGCTGCTCGCCCGGCTGCTCGGCGCCGGGTTGGCGGCGGACGCGTTCCAGCTCGCGTTCATCCTCCCCAACACCTTCCGCCGGCTGTTCGCGGAAGGCGCGTTTTCGGTGGCGTTCGTGCCGATGTACACGCGCGCGCTGACTTCCCAGGGGGAGGAGGCGGCAGATCGCTTCGCCAGCCACGTGCTGGCGGTGTTCATCTGGGTCTTGCTGGGCTTTTCCGCAATCGCGATGATCGCGATGCCCGGCATCGTGTGGCTGCTGGCGAGCGACTTCCAGCACATCCCCGGCAAGTTCGAGCTGGCGGTGCAATTGAGCCGGATCACATTCCCCTATCTCGCGCTGGTGAGCCTGGTGGCCATGCTATCGGGCGTGCTCAACGCACATTCGAAGTTCGCGCCCGGCGCGTTCGTGCCGGTACTGCTCAACGTGATGCTGGTCATCGGCATCGTCACCGGCTATGAATTGCGCGAACGCGGCGCCAGCGACGTGATCGTCGGCCACGCGATCGCCATCGGGGTGGCCGCGGCGGGCGCGGCCCAGCTCGCCTACATGGCGTGGGCGACTCGGCGCGCGGGGGTGAAGCTCGCTATAACCCGGCCGCGCTTCACACCCGAGGTGAAGCGGCTGGCGATGCTGATCCTGCCTGCGACGTTCGGCGCCGGCATCTACCAGATCAGCCAGTTGGTCGACACGTTCTTCGCCACCAGCCTCGAGCAAGGCTCGCTGACGCTGCTCAAGTATGCCGACCGGCTCAACCAGATGCCTTTGGGGATCGTCGGCATCGCGCTCGGCACCGCGATCCTGCCGATGCTCGCCCGGCACATCCATTCGGACAACCATGCCGAGGCACAGCGGTTGCAGGCCAACGCGGTGGAGATGGGCACGCTGCTGACGCTGCCCGCCGCGGCGGCGCTGGCGGTGTGCGCGCCGGCGTTCGTCACCGCGTTCTTCGTGGGCGGCAAGATGACTGCGGCGGACGGCGCGACGATGACTGCGATCGTGACCGCACTGGTGTGCGGGCTCCCGGCCTACGTGCTCATCAAGGTATTCCAGCCGGCGTTCTTCAGCCGCGAGGATACCCGCACCCCGGTGTGGATCGCTGCGGGCTCGCTGACCATCAACATCGGGCTCAATTTCCTGGTCGTGCCGCGGTTCGGAATCGTCGGCCTCGCCGCTGCGACCGCGACCACGGCCACGCTCAACGTGGTGACGCTTTACACCGTGCTGCAATTGCGCGGCTGGTTCCATCTGACGTTCGCCCTCGCGAGCCGGATCGCACGCCAGCTGCTCGCGACGGTGGCGATGGCGGCGGCGCTGTGGTGGGCGCTCCCGCTTATGGCAGACCGTTACGGCGCATCGGTGTTCGAGCGCGCCTGGTCGCTCTCGGCGCTGGTGGCGCTCGGCCTGTTCGTGTTCTTCGCGGCCGCCTGGCTGCTTGGCGCGCTCGACAAGGACTTGCTCGCGCAGTTGCGGCGGCGCCGCCGCGCGCAGCCGGTCAAGCTCTCCGAGTAGGGGTTTCGGCGGGCCGGGATTGTGCTATCGGCGCTCCCCGATGGAACGCTTCGCCACCCTCCTGCATAAGCGCCCGCGCTTTTTCGCGCGCGGCCGGGCGGCCTGGCGATGGCCGGTGCGCGCAACCTTCTAAGCGCCGCGCCCGCTGAAGCGGGCGCCACCATTCCCGTTTCGATTCGAAAGCCATCACTATGCGCGTTGTTTCCGGTATCCAGCCTACGGGCGCCCTTCACCTGGGCAATTATCTCGGCGCGATCCGCAATTGGGTTCGCATGCAGGACGAAATGGAGGAAGGCAGCCAGTGCCTGTTCTTCCTTGCCGACATGCATGCGATCTCGATGCCGTTCGTCCCCGAAGAACTCACCGCCGCGACCCTGGAGATGGCCGCCGCGCTGGTCGCCTGCGGGATCGACCCCAAGCGCTCGGTGCTGTTCAATCAGGCGCAAGTCCCCGCGCATGCCGAGCTGCAATGGCTCCTCAGCGGCACGGCGCGCATGGGCTGGTTGAACCGCATGACGCAGTGGAAGGACAAGGCGGGCAAGAACCGCGAGGGCCAGAGCGTCGCGCTATTCACTTATCCGGTCCTCCAGGCGGCCGACGTGCTGCTCTACCAGGCCACCCATGTGCCGGTGGGTGAGGACCAGAAGCAACACCTCGAGCTCGCGCGTGACGTGGCGCAGAAGTTCAACAACGATTTCGGAAACGGCGAGGAAGTCTTTACCCTGCCCGATCCGATCGTTCCGCCTGAGGCCGCGCGCATCATGAGCCTGCGTGACGGCACCGCCAAGATGAGCAAGTCGGACCCATCGGACATGGCGCGGATCAATTTGTCTGACGACGCGGATACGATCGTGCGCAAGATCAAGAAGGCCAAGACCGATGCCGAACCGCTGCCGAGCGAGGCGGCGGGACTGGCAGGACGACCGGAGGCACTGAACCTGGTCTCGATCTACGCCGCGCTCGATAGCAGCAGCATCGAGGCCGTGCTGCGCGAGCACGGCGGACAGGGCTTCGGCGCGTTCAAGCCCGCGCTCGCCGAACTGATGGTGGGGACTCTCGGCCCGATCGCGGAGCGCTTCAACGAACTCGCGCGCGATCGCGAGGCGCTCGATGCGATCCTTGCCCAAGGCGCCGCTCGGGCGCGCGAAATCGCCGCCCCCACGCTGGCCCGCACCTATCAGGCGCTCGGCCTTATTCGCGGGTAAAGTTCAAATTGTTAGAATGGCAAACCTTTTTACCGGTTTCGCCATTCAAACATCGTTCAGCCGGTCTACGCTAAAGCACGGTTTGCAGAAGACAGTGCGTGCCCGGTATGAGGGGGAAGCCGAACTGTCGTAAGACCGTTCTTCGGAGATTCGCCATGAACCATACTACCCGCAAGGTGACGCGTGCGCTCAAGGTTGCTGTCGCATCGCTGGCGCTGGCCGGCCTCGCGGCCTGCGCCTCGAACTTCAATGCCAACGTCTCGCGCTTCCAGAGCCAGATGCCCGCGCCGCAGGGCCAGACCTTCGCCGTCGTAGCGGAGGACCCGGCGCTCGCCGGCGGCCTCGAGTTCGCGCAGTACGCGGACTACGTCGAGGCCGAAATGAGCCGGCTGGGCTACACCCAGGCCTCGCCCGACAACGCGACCCTCCTGGTGCGCTTCGACTACGGCGTCGACAAGGGCCGTGAGCGCGTCCAGAGCACCGGTTTCGGCTACCGCGATCCGTTTTACAGCGGCTGGTACGGCTACCAGCCGATCATTTATCGCGGCGCCCACGGTCATCCGCGCGTGGCCTACGTGCCCTCCCGCGCCTGGGGATATGGCTGGTACGACCCGTTCTTCGGCGGCGGGCAGGACATCAGCAGCTACACCATCTACACCAGCGGTGTTGATGTGAAGATCGACCGCGCGGCCAGTGGCGAGCGGCTGTTCGAAGGCAAGGCCGAGGCGGTCTCGACCTCCAATCGCCTGCAGTACCTGGTGCCGAACCTGGTCCAGGCGATGTTCACCGATTTCCCCGGCAATTCGGGCGAGACGGTGCGCATCTCGGTCAAACCTGAAAACCAGCCGGTCAAGCGCACCACGCGTTAACCCGGGCCCTCTTACGCCACCAGTGAAAGGCGGATTTCCTCGCGGAATCCGCCTTTTGGCGTCTTGACGTCGTCACCTTCCCCTGAGAGCTAGCGTTACCATGGGGGAACGCATCTCGCGGCAGTTTTTCGGGCCGACGCATCGGCACGAGCGTGCCTGTGTCGAGTTCAGCTTCCCAGTCGACGACCGGATGTATCGCCTCACGCCGTTCGGTCCCGAGCTGGCAAATCGGGGGCTGAAGCTGCCCCCTTCGTTGTCCGACGATCCGATGCCCCTCGAAGAGGCGGTCTGCCGCCTGACGCAAGCGATCCTCAGCCTCGACCTGCCGTGGTGGAGCAGCCACGGCCGCGAAGAGGGGCGTGGCTGGAGCGCGTTCGCCTATCCGTTGCCGCGCGTATCGACCGGAGTCCTCCTGGTCATGCGCGACCTGTTGCAATCCGATGGAGAGATCCGGCCCGCACTGGATGCCGCCCTTCGCAAGCTCGCCAACTGGCTGGCGCAGCTGATGCGGACGAGAATGCGGATACTCGCCTCCGCCGAGATGATCGGGCTCGAGGCCGCCGACGTCAGCATATCGGGCGAAGTCTACCAGATCGGACAAGGGTCGAAGGGCCTGCACTTCAACCAGGCGGGGAACGAACGCGATGCGTTGACCGGTACGATCCTCGAGAAGAAGCATTCCGCGATCGAGCTCCTGCGCCGAATGGACTTGCCCACCACGCGCGCCGTGGTCGTGAACAATGAGCGGCAAGCGCTCGAAGTCGCGGCGCAAGTCGGTTTTCCCTGCGTGGTGAAACCGGTCTCGCTGGACCGCGGACATGGCGTCTCCACCGGCCTGCGAACCCTGGCCCAGGTGTCCGCCGCGTTCGCCCACGCGCGCGCGCTGTCACCAGGCCCGGTGCTGGTCGAGAACCACATCGACGGCCCGACCTATCGCCTGCTGGTAGCGGGCGACGAGCTGGTGTGGGCCTATGGCCGAGATCCGGCGAGCGTCGAGGGTGACGGGAACGCGACCATCGCTGAGCTGGTGGAGCGGGAGAACCGCCGCCGGGCTACCCAGAGCACCCGCGCCGAAGCCTATTTGAGCCCGATCGACACCAACCAGATGGGGCGGTTTCTCGCCGACCGGTACGACCTGCGCCTCGACAGTGTGCTCGAGAAGGGGCGGCGCATCGACGTGATGGGCCAGACCAACGTCGCGCGCGGCGGCCTGTCGGGGGATGCTGTGAGGGTGCACCCGGACAACCGCGCGCTGGCCATCCGGGTTTCCCGCCTTTTCCGCATTGGCACCATGGGAATGGACCTGATCACGCCGGACATCTCGCGTTCGTGGAAGGACAGCGAATGCGCGATCCTCGAATTGAACCGGACGCCCGGGACCAACGGCGTGGCGGACGGCATGGCGCTGCTTCGCGCGCTGTTCCCCAATCGCCGCTCGGGCCGCTGCCCCACCATCGCGGTGATCGGCAAGCCGGGGTTTCTCGCGCGCGCTACAGCCATCCTGGAGGGCGCGTTCGCCCGAACGGGGTTGCGGCTCACCACCGGCGAATATTCGCAGCGCACCGTTCCCCCTGAGAAATCGCTGTCGTCAACCGCTCCTCCGGTCGAGACGCTGATGCTGGACCCCGAAAGCGATGCGGCCCTGCTGCTGTGCGAGCCCGACGCCGTTGCACGCCTGGGATTTCCCCTGCGCCACTGCGACTTGCTGGTCATAGAGGACGATCAACCGCCCGCCTGGCTGGCGAGGCTCGCGGAGACGGTGATGCCCGGCGCGATGTCCGAGGTGGCGATCGGGGATGCCGTCGCCCGCCTGGCGGAGCTCTACGCGGATCCTGCCGAAGGCGGGCCAAGGCCGGTTCTCGAACCGATCGCGCACGATGACATGCCCGGCGAATTTCGGATCAGGGTGTGGCGGACTCGCCTGATGCCGCGCGATTGGTTCTGGAGCCATGTCGGTGTCGCGCCGGCGGACGGCGAGGGTCTCACCACGCACGAGGACTTGCTCGCGGCGGTAACCGCGCTCGCCGGCGTGCCGGATGGATTCGTCTACGACTGGCCCGGCGGCAGCTGGCTCCACGTGTGGTTCGATGCCGTAACCGCGCTGCCGGTGAAGGGCCGCGAGAAGGCGCGCGCCGCGCTGCTGGCCGCGACCGAGCGGGTCAACCAGATCGCGGCGATGAAAATCCCCTAAACGAGGCGCGCGTGCCCCCCGGTCGAGCCGAAGCCGCCGGCGCCGCGCGCGGTGTCGTCGAGCTCCGCCACTTCGTCCCACGCGGCCCGGGTGACCGGCGCCAGCACCAGTTGCGCGATGCGATCGCCCCGCGCGATGGCGAAGGCGGCGTCGCCGTGGTTGATGAGGATGACCTTGAGTTCACCACGATAGTCGGAATCGATCGTGCCCGGCGTGTTCGGCACGCTGATGCCATGCTTGAGCGCCAGGCCCGAGCGGGGGCGCACCTGCACTTCGTAGCCTTCGGGAATCGCCAGCGCGAGGCCGGTGGAAACCGCATGCCGCGCGCCCGGCGCCAGCGTCACGTCTTCGGCGGAGAGCACGTCCATCCCGGCAGCGCCGGCGGTGGCATAGTGCGGCAACGCAAGCCCCTCTCCATGCGGTAGCCGTTTTACCTGTACGGCAACCTCACCCGTCGTTGAGGGCATCGGCGATTCGCTCCACCAGCTTCCGTGCCACGTCTTCCTTGGTCATCGGATCCCAGCTGTCCACCTGCTTTTCGCGGATCAGATGCACCTCGTTGCGGTCGGAGCCCATCACGCTCTCGCCGTGCTTGTCCGATACGTCGTTGGCGACGATCCAGTCAGCGCCCTTGTTCTTGCGCTTTTTGGTCGCGTGCTCGATCACCTTCTCGGTCTCGGCGGCGAAGCCGATCACGAGCTTGGGCCGCTTGGCGCCCCCGGAGAGGTTGGCGAGAATATCGGGGTTCTCCGTCAGCAACAGCGCCGGCGGGGCGGAACCGCGCTTCTTGATCTTCTCGTCCTTGTATTCCTTGGTCCGCCAGTCGCTGACCGCAGCGACCATCACCGCCACGTCGGCAGGCAGCGCGTTCTTGACCTCCCTCGCCATCTCCTCGGCACTCTCGACATCGATGCGCTCGACGCCCGGCGGCGTTTCGAGCGTGACCGGGCCGGCGACGAGCGTCACCCGCGCGCCGGCATTGGCCGCTGCGGCGGCGATGGCGAAGCCCTGCTTGCCCGAGGAGCGGTTGGCGATGAAACGCACCGGGTCAATCGCCTCGTAAGTGGGTCCGGCGGTGACGAGCACGTGCTTGCCGTAGAGCGGGCGATGCTCGGGTTCGGCGTCGAAATCCGGCTGGCCCTCGAGCCCTGTAGCCTCCTCCTCGGGCGGCAGGCGGCGCGGGTCGATCTCGTGATTGATCGCCTCGATGTCCGTCGGCGGCGCGGAGGTCGCCTTGCCCTTCTTGGCGAGCACCGGGCCGGCGCCCGACGCCGTAAGCGCCCCGGCCTCGGCATCGAGCCCCGAATAGACGATCTCGTCTTCCTTCACCTTGCGCGCGGTCGAGCGCGGGATGATCGAGGCGATCAGGCTGCCGAGCCCGCCGTGCCGGGGCGGCGGTGCGGGCTCCGCCACGATCTCCTCGAATTCGTGGATTTCCTCGAATTTCTCTTCGTCCTCTTCGGGATCGACGTATTCGGCTTCCGCCTGCGCGCGCAGGAACGCGCCGATCTCGTCCGCCCGGGCGTCGCCCGGGTCGATGCCGAGCATCTCGGCAATCTCGAGCCACACTGCCTCAGGCTCGGGCAGGCGGCCGGGGCCGTACTCGCCGCAGGCCATCTCGCCCTCGTCGGGCTGCATCACGCGCACGCCGGCCTTCTTGAGCCAGGTGACGTTGCGCTGGGTCGCCTCGTGCTCCCACATCTTCACGTTCATCGCCGGGACCGCGAGCACCGGCTTGTCGGTGGCGAGGATAAGCGTGGTGCCGAGATCGTCGGCGATGCCGGCGGCCATCTTGGCGAGCAAGTCGGCGGTCGCCGGGCACACGACCACCAGATCGGCCGAGCGCGACAGCTCGATATGGCCGATCTCGACCTCGTTCTTGAGATCCCACAGCGTAGAATGGACCTGGCTGCCGGAGAGTGCGGCGAGGCTCATCGCGGTGACGAACTTCGCGCCGCCATCGGTCAGCACGCACGTCACCTCGCCGCCGCCCTTGCGGATCAGCCGCACGAGCTCGCACGATTTGTACGCGGCGATACCGCCGCCGATCACCAGCAGAATGCGTGGTCCGGTCATGCCTGGCGCAATTGCCTCCTTAGCCATGACATTCATGGTAAACTTAGCCCCACCATACAAGCCGCAGGCATCCTTGGCCCCGCGATGGTTAAGTTTTACCTAGCGTGGACCCTTGCACGCCCGGTAGGGATTGGTTCGGCAAGGGAGATAAACGCATGCGGCTGATCCTGACGGCGCTGATTTTCGTGGGCGGTCTCGCCTATCTCGTCATCGGGCTCGGCTTCCTGGCCATGCCCCACAGCCTGATCGGTGGCTTCGGGCTCGAACCGCAGGGCGCGATGGGCCTGTCGACCGCGCGGGCGGACTTCGCTGCGTTCTTCGGCATTTCAGGCCTGGCGATGCTCTACGGCGGGTGGAAGCGTTCGGGCGAGGTGCTGCTGGTGCCCGCGGGGCTGTTCGGCATCGCGCTCCTTGGCCGGATCGTCGGCGCGCTCGCCGACGGGACTTATGAGGGCTTCCTGATGCCGATGGCGATCGAGGTGCTGACGACCGCGGTGTGCCTCGCCGGATGGCGCGTGCTGCCGCATGAGCCGCCGAGCAGCGAGTTCTAGAAAATCCAGCCGAGCTGTGCGGCGCCCGCCACGGCCGCCGCGCCGATCACCACAGCGAGCAGGTAGCCCGGCCACCGCCGAGCGCCGATGCGGCGCTGCCACATCAGCTCTATCTCGGGCAGGGGCGGCGGATCGGGCGCCCCCCCCTTGGCGGGGTATTGCTCCTCCAGCCGCCGGACCAGCGCAGGGAGCCTGAGCAGGGTCTCGAAATCGGTCCGCAACCGGTCGGCGAGCGCGGCTTCGGGGCCGAGTTCGTCCCTCAGCCACTCGCGCACGAACGGCGCGGAGACGTCCCACATGTTGATCCCCGGATGGAGCTGGGTCGCGATGCCCTCGACCATCACCATCGTCTTCTGCAGCAACAGCAGGTGCGGCTGGGTCTGCATGTCGAAGTCGCGGGTAATTGCGAACAGTCCGTCGAGCATCTGCCCAACCGACAGCTCGCTCACCGGCTTGCCGCGCATCGGCTCGCCCACGGCGCGCAGCGCGGTCGCGAAATCCTCGACCGAATGGTAGGCCGGGACGTACTGCGCCTCGAAATGGATTTCGGCCACGCGCCGGTAGTTGCCGGTAATCAGGCCGTAGAGGATTTCCGCAAGCCACTGGCGCGCGCGCCTGTCGATCCGCCCCATGATACCGAAGTCGATCGCGACGATAGTGCCGTCGGCTCGCACGAACAGGTTCCCCTGGTGCATGTCGGCGTGGAAGAAGCCCGCGCCGATCGCCTGGGTCAGGAAGGCGAGCACCAGCCGTTTTGCCAGCGCCGGAAGGTCATGACCGGCCGCCCGCAAAGCATCGACATCGCTGATCTTGATGCCGTCGATCCATTCGATCGTCATCACCCGGCCGTTGGTGCGATCCCAGTCGATCGAGGGAATGCAATAGCCTTCGAACCCGCGCATCGAATCGGCGAGCTCGGACGCCGAGGCCGCTTCACGCCGCAAGTCGAGCTCGCTGTTGGTCCAGCGCTTGAAGTTGGCGATGGTCAGCCGCGGCCGCAGCCGCCTCGCCTCCCCGCCGAACGCCTCGAGATGCGCGGCAGCCCATTCGTAGGTATCGATGTCACGCGCGAAGCGCTTGCGGATGCCGGAACGCAGCACCTTGATCGCGACCTCGCGGCCATCGGTCGTCACCGCACGATGGACCTGCGCGATCGAGGCCGAACCGACCGGCTCCGGATCGATCGAGGCGAACAGCGCCTCCAGCGGCGCTTCGAAGCTGCCTTCGATCTCGCGCTTGATCGATGTGAACGGGTCGGGCGGGAGGCTGTCCTGTAGCGTCAGCAGGTTGCGCGTCGCTTCCTCGCCCACCAGATCCGGCCGTGTTGCCAGCGACTGGCCGAGCTTGATCGCCGCCGGCCCGATCGCCTGAAACGCGCGCGCATAATCGGGCGTGCGCGGCTGGATCGTGCCGAACCGCGCAATCCGCGCCAACCGCCGCACTTGCGCCGGCGTGTTGGGATCGCGCTCGATCCCGCGCAGCGCGCCGTGCCTGGCCAGGGTACGGCCCCAGCGCAGCAACCGGACGATATGGGTGGCAGGCGCGGTCACCTAGTCCCTCAAACCTTCCACCCGGAATGGATCGCCACCAGCCCGCCCATGATCGGTTCGACCCGGGTGTTCGCGAAGCCCGCCGCGCGAATCATCCCCTCGAACGTGTTCATGTCCGGGAACCGGCGAATCGATTCGATCAGGTAGCGATAGCTGTCCTCGTCGCCGGCAATGGCCTTGCCGATCCGGGGCACCAGCTTGTGCGAATAGACGTCGTAGAGTTCCTTGAAACCCGGCCATTCGGTGGTCGAGAATTCGAGGCAAAAGAACCGCCCGCCGTGGCGCAGAACGCGGTGCGCCTCGGCCAATGCCTGGTCGATACGAGTCACGTTCCGGATGCCGAACGCGATGGTGTAGGCATCGAACGTGCGCGCCGGATACGTCAGCGTCTCGGCGTTCTGGCGCGACCACACCAAAGTATCGAGCCCGCGATCGAGCGCCCGTTCGACGCCGACATCGAGCATCTCCTGGTTGATGTCGGCGACAGTCACTTCCGCGCCGCGCGCGGCGAGGCGGAAGGCGATGTCCCCCGTGCCGCCGGCCATGTCGAGGATCGCCTCGCCCGGCCGTGGCTTCACCCGGCGCACGAAACGATCCTTCCACAGGCGGTGCATTCCGCCCGACATAGCGTCGTTCATGACGTCGTACTTGGCCGCGACATTGGAAAAGACCGCGCCAACCCGGCGCGTCTTCTCCTGCGGATCGACCTCTTCGTAGCCGAAGGAAACCTGCTCGCTCATGCGGCTGCCTCTAGGGCGCAGACCCGCCAGCGGCAATGCCCGAGGGATGGGCGACAATTTACGACAAACCGCCGCTTTACGCCGACCGGGGCCTTTGACATGCTGTATTGATCCAGTAATACAGCGGCGCTTCGCATGGGACGAGAGGCCGGATAGGGGTTCGGGTGCTGATCCATATCGGGGGAAATCGCTGGCCGCAGATCCGCCAAGCAGGGCTGCTGGCGGCAACGCTGGCGTGCACGGCCTGCGCGACCGCGCCCCAGGTGCCGGTCGACGCCGGCATGGCCATCCCCGCCGGCTGGGCCGAAAGCGATCCGGCCGCAGCCGAGCTCGTTCTCACACAATACTGGACCCAGCTCAACGATCCCCTGCTTACCCGGTTCGTCGAACAAGCCGTGGCGCAGAACCTCGACCTCGCCCAGAGCGCCGCACGGGTGAAGCAGGCGCGCGCGCAGCTCAAGGGTGCACGGGCCGGCTATTTCCCGCAGCTCAGCGGCAGCGCCGGGGTCACGCGGAACGAGACCGTCCGCGGCCAGGGCATCGGCGACGGTACGAACTTCAATGTCGGCGCCGACGCCGATTGGGAGCTCGACCTGTTCGGCCGTATCAGCGGCGATGTTGCCGCCTCGCGCGCCGATCTCGAAGCAGCGGGCTACTCGCTGGCCGATCTCCAGCGCGCGATCGTCGGCCAGGTGGCGCAGTCGACGATCCAGGCGCGCGCGGCTGCCCTGCAGCTGGCGATCGCCCGCGACACGCTCAAATATCAGGACGACAACCTCCAGATCGCCCGATGGCGCGTACAGGCCGGGCTGGTATCCAGCCTCGATGTCGAACAGGCGCGCAGCCAGCGCGCGCAGACCGCCGCGACGATCCCGCTGCTCGAAAGCAGCCTCGCCGCCACCGCCAATGCGATCTCGACCCTGATCGGCGAGCCTCCGGGCCGGGTGCTGCTGCTGCTCCAGGGTTCGGACTTCGTGCCGGACGCGCCCGCGCTCGAGGCTTACGAAGCGCCCGCCGGCGTGCTCCGCCGCCGGCCGGACGTACGTGCCGCGGAAGCCACCCTCGTCGCCAACAGTGCCCGTGTCGGCGTCGCCCGCGCGCAGCTCCTGCCGCTGGTACGGCTGACCGGCAGCATCGGCACCGGCGGGGCGAGCCTCGGCGATCTGTTCGACGTGATCACCGGCAACCTGTTCGCCGGGATCACCCAGCTCATCTTCGACGGCGGCCGCACGCGGGCGCAGGTCGATAGTGCCGAAGCGGTCGCCGAAGGCTCGCTCGCCGCGTGGCGGCTGGCGATCCTCGGCGCGCTCGAGGATGTCGAGACCGCCGCTATCGACTTGCGCACCGCGCGCGAGCGGGTGGCGATCTATGGCGAGGCGCTCGACGCGGCCAACAACGCCGCGCTGCTATCGCGCAGCCAGTACCAGAACGGGCTGACCGATTTCCAGGACCTGCTGACGAGTGAGAACCAGCTGCTCGCGGCGCGCAATTCGCTGGTCGGCGCCGAGGCCGACCGCGCCAGCGCGTTCGTGCGGCTGACCCAGGCGCTTGGCGGCGGCTGGTCGCCCGCGAGCCTGCCCTATCCTCTCCCTTCCGCTGACGGGAACGACGAATGACCGACGCTAGCACGCCCCAGACCGAGGCGCCCGAATCGCTCGACGAGTTCCTCGGCACGGAGGAGCCCTCACGCATCAGGCGCTGGGCCAAGTACTGGGTGCCGGCGGTCGCGGTGCTGGTGTTGGCGCTGGCGGTCGCCAAGTGCGCCGGCGGCGGCGGGAAGCCGGAATATATCACCGAGGCGGTGACACAGCGCTCGCTGGCGCTGACCGTCAATGCCACCGGCAACTTGCGCCCGACCAACCAGGTGCAGGTCGGCTCCGAAGTCTCCGGCCGCATCGACCGCGTGTTGGTCGACGTCAACGATCGCGTCGCGCAGGGCCAGGTGCTGGCACAGATCAACACCGATGTGATCGAGGACCAGATCCGGCAGGCCCAGGCCAACCTCAATTCAGCCTACGCCTCGGTCGCGCAGGCCGGCGCGACGCTCAGCGTCGATACCGCGCAGCTCAGCCGATTGCAGGACGTTTATCGCATCTCGGGCGGGAAGGTGCCCTCTAAGACCGAGCTCGAAGCGGCCGAAGCCAACGTCAAGCGCGACCGCGCGGGCGTGGCCTCGGCGCAGGCAAGCGTGGCCTCGGCGCAGGCCGCGCTATCTTCCGCGATCACCAATCGCGACCGCGCGGTGATCCGCTCGCCGGTTTCCGGCGTGGTGCTCGCACGCCAGGTCGAGCCAGGCCAGACAGTCGCCGCCTCGTTCAACACCCCGACCATGTTCGTGATCGCAGAGGATCTCTCGGCGATGCAACTGCGCGTCAACGTCGACGAAGCCGACGTCGGCCAGGTGCGCCCGGGCCAGAAGGCCGCCTTCACGGTGGACGCCTATCCGGGCCGGCAATTCCCGGCGACGGTAGAGCGGGTCGATCTCGCTTCGACCAACACCGCCAGCACCGCTGCCAGCGGCACGACCCAGGCCACCGCCGCCACCGGGCAATCGGTGGTCAACTACGAAGCTCGCCTCACGGTCGGCAATCCAAACGGGCTGCTCCGTCCGGGAATGACTGCCACCGCCACGATCGAAACCGGCGCCACCGGCGTGAGCCTGCTGGTTCCCAACGGCGCGCTGCGCTTCAACCCGGATGAAACGGCCAAGCCGCAAGGCGGCGGCGGGCTCAACGTTCAGGTCGGCCTGCAGGAGGAAGAGCAGAAGGCGACCATCGGCGCCGGCAGCCGACAGGACATCCACGTGCTCAGGGCCGACGGCACGCTGGAGAAGATCGAGGTCGTCACCGGCCAGAGCAACGGCCGCCTCACCGCGGTGCGGTCGGCCAAGCTCAAGCCGGGAATGAAGGTGGTCACCGGCGTCAAGGCCGCGGACAAGAAGTGACCCCCGACATGGCCGGCGAACCGCTCATCAAGCTCGAAGGGATCACCAAGACCTTCGGCCGCGGAGACACCGCGTTCCAGGCGCTGAAGGGCATCGACCTAGAGATCGACCGCGGCGATTTCGTTGCCGTGATGGGCCCGTCGGGCTCGGGCAAGTCGACGACGATGAACATCCTCGGCTGCCTAGACGTGCCCACCAGCGGCGTGTTCCGCTTCAAGGGCGTCGAGGTTCAAGCGTTGACCGCCGACCAGCGCTCGCTGCTGCGGCGGCGTTATCTCGGGTTCGTGTTCCAGGGCTTCAACCTGCTCGCCCGCACCAGCGCGCTCGAGAACGTCGAGCTGCCACTGCTCTACCGCGGCGAGAAGAAGCCGGAACGGCGCGTGGGAGCATTGAGAGCGCTCGACAAGGTCGGGCTGGTTCCCTGGGCCGATCATACTCCGGGCGAGCTGTCCGGCGGACAGCAGCAGCGCGTCGCCATCGCCCGCGCGCTCGTGACGGACCCTGACGTGCTGCTGGCGGACGAGCCGACCGGCAACCTCGACACCGAGCGATCGCTCGAGATCATGCAGCTCCTGACGGAGCTCAACCGCGCCGGCATCACCATCATCATGGTGACCCACGAAGCGGAGATGGCGGCGTTTGCACGCACCATCGTGCATTTCCGCGACGGGCTCGTCGAACGGATCGAGACCGGCCACCGGTCGGGCGCGCCGGTGAGCAACTGATGTTCGGCGCCACGCTTCTGCTCGCAATGCGCGAGCTGCGCCGCCACCTGCTGCGCTCGTTCCTGACCACGATCGGGATCATCATCGGCGTTGCCGCGGTGATTACCATGGTGACGCTCGGCAAGGGCGTAACCGCGTCGATCGAACAGCAAATCGCCTCGCTCGGCTCGGACGTGCTGATCGCCTTTCCGCAGCCGGTCGACAACAGCCGCCCGGCGCGCCCGTTCAAGGACGCGGATGTGGCAGCGGTGCGCGAACAGCTCGCGGGCGTCAGATCGGTCGCGGGCGAAGTGAACCAGAGCGTGCAGGCGTTCCACAACGGCCAGAACTGGTCGAGCCAGGTCGAAGGCGTGAGCAACGCGTTCATGGACGCCCGCGGAATCGGCATGGATCAGGGCCGCCGCTTCAGCGCGGCCGAGGAGCAGAGCGGCGCCAACGTCTGCATCGTCGGGCCCACGGTGATCAAGGAGATCTTCGTCGCGGGGGAAAGCCCCCTGGGTGAACAGATGCGCCTGAACGATGTCTCGTGCACCGTGATCGGCGTCTTCGCCACCCGCGCCCAGGGCGCCCAGAATTCGGATGACGACAACTCGGTGTTCATGCCGATCAAGAACGTCCAGCGCCGCTTCACGGGTCAGGACACGATCGGCTACATGGTCATCTCCTACGACCCGGCGTACAAGAGCAGCTCGATCCAGCAATCGCTGATCGACCTCTTGCGTGAGCGCCGCTTGCTGCAGCCGGGCGAGCAGAACGATTTCAACATCATCGATTCCGCGCAAGTGAACGACGCGGTGAAGACGGCGGTCGGCACGCTGACCGTGGCGGTCGCGGCGATTGCCGGGATCAGCCTGGCGGTCGGCGGCGTAGGGATCATGAACATCATGCTTGTCTCTGTGACCGAGCGCACGCGCGAGATCGGTATCCGCCTGGCGATCGGCGCGCTGGCCAGGGAAGTGCAGTTGCAGTTCCTCACCGAAGCGGTGGTGCTGTGTTGCTTCGGCGGCCTGATCGGCATCGCCCTCGCGTTCGGGCTGTCGATAGGGCTCGCGACGTTGATCGAGGTGCCGTTCGTGTTCGACCCGACGATCAACGTCGGCAGCTTCCTGTTCTCGGCGGTGATGGGGATCGTGTTCGGCTACTACCCGGCACGCCGCGCCTCGCGGCTCGACCCGATCGACGCGCTGCGCCACGAGTAGCGCGCCAGCCCTCAACTTGACGGCGGACGCAGCCGGTTCCATCCCTCGTGCGATGTCGGCCAATATCGCAGAGCTCGAACGCCGCCGCGCCGCCGCAAGGATGGGCGGCGGGCAGGCGCGGATTGACGCCCAGCACGCCAAGGGCAAGCTGACCGCGCGCGAGCGGGTCGAAGCGCTGCTGGACGAAGGCTCGTTCGAGGAGCTCGACGCTTACGTCGAGCACAACTGCACCGACTTCGGAATGGAGAAGCAGAAGATCCCCGGCGATGGCGTGGTCACCGGGTCCGGCACGATCGATGGGCGGCTGGTCTACGTGTTCAGCCAGGATTTCACAGTGTTCGGCGGGTCATTGAGCGAGCGGCACGCGCAGAAAATCTGCAAGATCATGGACATGGCGCTCAAGGTCGGCGCGCCGGTGATCGGGCTCAATGACAGCGGCGGCGCGCGCATCCAGGAAGGGGTCGCCAGCCTCGGCGGCTATGCCGAGGTGTTCCAGCGCAATGTCCTGGCGAGCGGCGTGGTGCCGCAGCTTTCACTGATCATGGGCCCGTGCGCGGGCGGCGCGGTCTATTCGCCGGCGATGACCGATTTCATCTTCATGGTGAAGGATTCGAGCTACATGTTCGTCACCGGGCCCGAGGTGGTGAAGACCGTCACCAACGAAGTGGTGACGCAGGAGGAACTGGGCGGCGCGGTGACGCATACCACCCGCACAGGGGTCGCCGACCTCGCGCTCGACAACGACCTCGAAGCGCTCGCCGCGGCGCGCGATTTCGTCTCTTACCTGCCGCTCAACAATCGGGACGGCGTGCCCGAGCGGCCAACCGACGACCCGTGGGACCGCGAGGAGCCCAGCCTCGACACGCTGATCCCGGCCAACGCCAACCAGCCCTACGACATGCACGAGCTGGTGCGCAAAGTGGTCGACGAGGGCGAGTTCTTCGAAGTGCAGCCGGCGCACGGCGCCAACATCATTTGCGGCTTCGGCCGGGTCGAGGGGCGCACCGTGGGCGTGGTTGCCAACCAGCCGACCGTGCTCGCCGGGGTGCTCGACATAAACGCCAGCAAGAAGGCCGCGCGGTTCGTGCGCTTCTGCGATGCGTTCAACATTCCCATCGTCACTTTCGTCGACGTGCCCGGCTTTCTCCCCGGTACGGCGCAGGAGCTGGGCGGCATCATCAAGCACGGCGCCAAGCTGCTGTTCGCCTATGCCGAAGCGACCGTGCCCAAGATCACCGTGATCACGCGCAAGGCCTACGGCGGCGCCTACGACGTGATGGCGAGCAAGCACTTGCGCGGCGATTTGAACTACGCATGGCCGACTGCGGAGATCGCGGTGATGGGCGCCATGGGCGCGGTCGAGATCATCTTCCGCGGACTTTCGCCCGAGGAAATCGCCGGGAAAACCCGCGAATACGAGGAACGCTTCGCCAATCCGTTCGTGGCAGCGAGCATGGGCTTCATCGACGAGGTGATCTATCCGCGCTCCACCCGGCGGCGCGTGGCGCTGGGCTTGCGCAAGCTGCGCAACAAGCAGCTCGCCAACCCGTGGAAGAAGCATGACAACTTGCCGTTGTGATGACTAATATTCCGTGCCATAGGAATATTGTCGGACCGCATGTCGCTTAAGGCGCGGCCCAGGGGAGAGAAACATGCGCAGGACCTTGATTTCCGTCGCGTTGGCATCGGTGGCCGCAGCGGCCTCGCCCGCCGCGTTCGCCCAGGACACGCAAGCCGCGACTGCGGCACATTATTCGGTGGCGACGACGCTGGTCGGAACCTTGCTAGACGATCCCGCCGCCGCTGCCATCCTCCAGCGCCTGGTCCCGACGGTCTATGCGAACGACATGTTCAAGACGATGGGCCGCGATCTGACACTCAAGGCAATCCAGCAGTTCGAACCGGATGCGTTGAACGACGATAACCTGGCCAAGATCCAGGCCGAGTTCGACAAGATTCCCGCGAAGAAATAGCGCAACAACCGGAGTGATCCGGGCCCGCGGGAATGATATGGCCGGGCCATGAAGCTCGGCCCGCTCAACCATGTCGGCGTCGCTGTCCCCTCGTTGACCGAGGCGGTGGCGCATTGGCGCGAGGCAATGGGCGCGACCAAAATTCACGATCCGATCGCAATGCCCGAGCAAGGCGTTACGGTTTGCTTCGTCGACACGCCCACCAGCCAGATCGAGCTGCTCGAGCCGCTGGGCGAGAATTCGCCGATCCTCAAGTTCCTCGAGCGCAATCCGCTCGGCGGGCAGCATCACCTCGCGTTCGAGGTGCCCGATATCGAAGAGGCGCGCGCGTTCTACGAGGGGCAAGGCAAGCGCATTCTGGGCCCGACGCGGATCGGGGCGCACGGGACGCCGGTGTTCTTCCTTCACCCGAAGGGCATGGGCGGGCTGCTGATCGAGATCATGGAGCCGCCGGCGCACGCATGAAAGTCACTTATCAGAACCTGACCTGCACGCTTGTCGAACAGGTGGCCGAATTGACGCTCAACCGGCCGGCAAAGCTCAACGCGCTCAATGCCGCTGTGTTCGGCGAAATCCATGCGGCGCTTAGTCACGCCGAGGCGAACGGCGCGCGGGCAGTTCTCCTAACCGGAGCGGGCCGCGCGTTCTGTTCGGGCGCGGACCTGGCGGGCGACGGATTCCCCGACGATCTCGGCGAGCCGATCGATCGGCTCTACAACCCACTCGTCCGCCGGATCGCGACGATGGACATGGCATTCGTCACCGCGGTCAACGGCCCGGCGGTGGGGGCGGGCGCGGGACTGGCCTTGCTCGGCGACGTGATCGTGATGGCGCGATCGGCCTATCTCCAGCTGGGATTCGTCAATATCGGGCTGGTGCCGGATGCGGGAACGAGCTGGCTGGCGGTGCAGGCGGTAGGCCGCACGCGGGCGCTGGAGATGGCGCTGCTTGGCGAGCGGATCGATGCCGGGACGGCGCTCGATTGGGGCCTGGTCACCCGCCTTGCCGACGACGGCACCTGCCTCACCGATGCTCGCGCACTAGCCCGAAAACTCGCCACCGGGCCTGCATCGGTCGCGCTGATCCGCAAACAGGTCCGCGCCGTCGCTGAAATCTCGCTCGACGAAGCTCTCGACGTCGAGCGCGAGAACCAGCGCACCGCCGGCCGAACCGCCGACTTCCGCGAAGGCGTGATGGCATTCCTCGAAAAGCGCCCATCTCGTTTCACTGGAAACTAAACGTCTCGCCCGCGGGCGATAGCACGGTATAGGGGCCGCGATGGCTGACAAATCGGACTGGCGAGCCAAGGTGGCGAAGGAGGTCAAAGGCCGCGACCTCGCGTGGCATACGCCCGAGGGATTCGCGATCCAGCCGCTCTACACCGCCGAGGATGCGCCCGCGGAAGGCCCCGGCCTCCCCGGCTTCGCGCCCTTCACCCGCGGCCCTTACGCCAGCATGTACACCGGCCGTCCGTGGACCATCCGCCAGTACGCCGGGTTCTCGACTGCCGAGGATTCGAACGCGTTCTATCGCCGCAATCTCGCCGCCGGGCAGATGGGCCTGTCGGTCGCGTTCGATCTCGCGACTCATCGGGGCTACGATTCGGATCATCCGCGCGTGGTCGGCGATGTCGGCAAGGCGGGCGTGGCGATCGACACCATCGACGACATGAATATCCTGTTCGACGGCATCCCGCTCGACCAGATGTCGGTTTCGATGACGATGAACGGCGCGGTGCTGCCGGTGCTGGCGTTCTACATCGTCGCGGCGGAGGAGCAGGGCGTTTCCCAGGCGCAGCTATCCGGGACCATCCAGAACGACATCCTCAAGGAGTTCATGGTCCGCAACACCTACATCTACCCGCCCGGGCCGAGCATGCGGATCGTCTCGGACATCATCGCCTACTGTTCGGCCAACATGCCGAAATTCAACAGCATTTCGATCTCGGGCTATCACATGCACGAGGCCGGGGCGACGGCGGTGCAGGAACTCGCCTTCACCCTCGCCGACGGCAAGGAATACGCGAAGCGGGCGATAGCGGCGGGCATGGCGCTCGACGATTTCGCGCCGCGCCTCAGCTTCTTCTTTGGCATCGGCATGAACCTGTTCATGGAGGTCGCCAAGCTGCGCGCCGCGCGCACGCTGTGGTGCGAGGTGATGGAAGGCCTCGGCGCGCGCGACGACAAGTCCAAGGTGCTGCGCACCCATTGCCAGACGAGCGGCGTCTCGCTGCAGGAGCAGGACCCCTACAACAACGTCATCCGCACCACGATCGAGGCGCTGGCCGCGGTGCTCGGCGGCACGCAGAGCCTGCACACCAACGCGCTGGACGAAGCGCTCGCGCTGCCGACCGATTTTTCCGCCCGTATCGCGCGCAACACGCAACTGGTCCTGGCCGAGGAAAGCGGAATCACCAAAGTAATCGATCCGCTCGGCGGCTCGTATTACGTCGAGGCGCTGACCGCCCAGCTGGTCGAGGAAGCGAGAATACTGATCGCGCAGGTCGATTCGATGGGCGGTATGACCGAGGCGGTCGCGAGCGGAATGCCCAAGCGGCTGATCGAGGAAGCGGCGGCCGCGCGGCAGGCCCGGGTCGACAAGGGCGAGGACGCTATCATCGGGGTCAACAAGTACCCGGCGAGCGACCATGCGCCGATCGACACGCTCGACATCGACAACCACGCAGTGCGCGAAAGCCAGATCGCGCGGATCGCGCGGGTGAAGGCCGGGAGAGACGAGGCGACGTGTCAGGCAGCTTTGAAGGCGCTCACCGAAGGTGCGGAAGCCGACGGGAACCTGCTCGCGCTCGCCATCGAAGCGGCCCGCGCCCGCGCCACTCTCGGCGAAATCTCGGCTGCGCTGGAAGCGGTGTTCGGCCGTTACGACACCCATCCGACGCCTGTGACAGGCATCTATTCCCGCGCCTACGAAGGGGATGCACGCTACGCGCAAGTAACCGATGGCGTGCAGGCGGTCGCCCTCCGCCTTGGCCGCGCGCCGCGCGTGCTCGTCGCCAAGATGGGTCAGGACGGGCACGATCGCGGCGCCAACGTCATTTCCAGCGCCTTCGCCGACATGGGCTTCGACGTCATCAGCGGCCCGCTGTTCCAGACTCCCGAGGAAACCCGCAATCTCGCTCTTTCCGAACAAGTCGATGCGGTCGGCGTCTCGACCCTCGCCGCCGGGCACAAGACGCTGGTGCCCGCGCTCGTCACCCTGCTGCGCGAGGCGGGCCGCGCCGACATCAAGGTCGTGGTCGGCGGGGTGATCCCGCCGCAGGACTATGAATTCCTGCGTGACGCGGGGGTGCAGGGGATTTACGGCCCCGGCTCTAACGTGGTCGAATGCGCCGCTGACCTGCTGCGCCTGCTCGGCCACAACATGCCCCCACCCCCAGACGATACGGGCGCGGGAATGAAGGAGGCGGCCGAGTGAGCGTGTCATCGCACCTTTCGTTCTGGCCGATTGCGGCGCTGATGGTCGCCGCCGGCGTAGGCATCCCGATCATGGCGGCGCTCAACGCGGGCGTCGGCCAGCAGCTGCAGAGCCCGGTCGCCGCGTCAGCGCTGCTTTTCGGACTCGGGCTGATCGTCGCGCTCGCAATCCTCGCCTTCACCGGCGTGCCGACCGGTGAGCAAGTCGCGGCGGTGCCGGCGTGGCGCTACACCGGCGCATTGTTTGTGGTGTTCTACATCCTCTCGATCACCTGGGCTGCTCCGCGCATCGGCGTGGGCAACGCGATTTTCTTCGTGCTGCTTGGCCAGCTTGTCGCCGCAGCAGCCATCGATCACTACGGGCTGTGGGGGGCGATCAAATCGGAACTCACCCTGCGCCGTGCGTCGGGCATCCTCGTGATGGCCGTCGGCGTCTACCTCGCCAGGAAAACGACATGATCCGTACCGACTGGACGCGCGATGAAATCGCCGCGCTGTTCGACCTGCCATTTACCGAGTTGCTGTTCCGCGCGGCCGAAACCCACCGCGCGCACCATCCGGCGGACCAGGTGCAACTCTGCACCCTGCTGTCGATCAAGACCGGCGGGTGCCCGGAGGATTGCGGCTATTGCTCGCAGTCGGTCCACGCCGACAGCGGCGTGAAGGCGACCAAGCTGATAGACGTGCGCGAAGTGCTGCAGAATGCGGCGCAGGCG
>CAYNXB010000024.1:0-16855 GCA_964401045.1 uncultured Sphingomonadaceae bacterium
TCTGGTCGTTCTCGGGCGAGATGGGCGGGTGGCCCGCGGCGACGATGGACTGGATACTGGTCGCGGCGCTGGTGCGCGCGGCGGCGATGGTGTGGCTGATCGTCGAGGCCGTGCGGGCGCCGCCGCCGGCATGGCTCGATGGTGGCCTAGCCGCGCCGGACGCCCGCGCGGTCCAGCTCGCGCCCGAGCCTGCCGGTCAGCCATAGCGCCCACATGCGGAAATCGGCGGCGAGGCTCCACAGCGGATAGGTGAAGGTCGCCGGGCGGTTCTTCTCTACCGCGAAATGGCCGATCCACGCGAATGCGTAGCCTGCGAGAGGCAGCGCGAGGAGCCACCACCAGCGCCCGCTTACGGCGGCGAACAATGCAATGGCGGCCACCAGGCTGGTGCCGAAATAATGCAGCGCGCGGGTCTGCGGCCGGGCATGTTCGCGCAGGTAATAGGGCCAGAAGCTGGCGAAGCTGGTGTGTTCGCGCGCCATGCGGTGAGACTGCCCCGGGGCTCCCGCGCGGTCAACAGGGGCGGGAAATCGCATTTTCGGCGGTTTTACCCCGTGCGAAATTCTGTGGATGGCTTCCCGGGAGTGCTTGCCCACGGAGGCGAGAGGGTTTGGAACGGCGACAACACCGTTATGCCTGTGTGAACGGGTTCGCGCGGCGGAGGGTGGAATGCGGGTGAGGAGTTGCGCTAAGGGCTTCTTCGCCAGAGAATTTTGCCAGGAAAGGAAAAACAAATGGCCAAGAACAACGCGCTGTCCAAGCCGGTCAAAGTATCGCCGCAGCTCGAGGCGGTGATCGGTAACGGGCCGATGCCGCGCAGCGAAGTCACTTCGAAGGTGTGGGATTACATCAAGAAGAACGGCCTGCAGGACAAGACCGACAAGCGCATGATCAATCCCGACGCAAAGCTCGGCCAGGTCATCGGCAGCGCGCAGATCTCGATGTTCAAGATGACCGCTGCGGTTTCCAAGCATCTGACTGCCTGATCTACCGCGCCGGGCCACCGAGAATGGGGTTGGCCCGGCGTTGACGGCGGCAAGCAAATCTTGTCGCGAAACCAGTTGGCCCGCATGCCGCACTCGTGGCATGCGGGCCCGGTTGTATTAAGAGCGCAGATCGCGCCCAGAGGAAGAAAAAGCATGGCCACGATCGTCGGCGGCATCGCCACGTCGCACACGCCCACCATCGCCTTCGCGAAGGACGCCAGGAAGTTCGACGATCCTGTGTGGAAGCCGATCTTCGAAGGTTACGAGCCGGTGCAGGAGTGGTTTCGGGAGAAGAAGCCCGATGTGCTGGTCTACATCTACAACGACCACATGACCGCGTTCTTCGACCACTACAGCCACTTCGCGCTGGGTGTGGGTGAGAGCTACGGCCCGGCCGACGAAGGCGGCGGGCCGCGTGACATTCCGGCGATCGCGGGCGATCCCAGGCTCGCCCAGCACATCGCCAAGGCGATGGTAGCCGACGAGTTCGACCTCAGCTATTTCCAGGGCAAGAACCTCGATCACGGCGCATTCTCGCCGCTGTCGGTCATGGTTGACCATGACGAGAATGGCTGGGCCACCAAGCTGCTGCCGATCGTGTGCGGCGTGCTGACGGTGCCTTCGCCGAGCGCGCGGCGCTTCTGGAAGTTCGGCCGCTCGCTGCGCCGCGCGATCCAGTCCTATCCGGAGGACATCAAGGTTGCGATCGCCGGCACCGGCGGGCTCAGCCACCAGGTCCACGGCGAAGGCTGCGGGTTCAACAACACCGCGTGGGATCATGAGTTCATGGACCTGCTCGAGAAGCACCCCGAGGCGCTGCTCGATTATCCGCTTGCCAAGCTGGCGGAGCTGGGCGGCTGGGAAGGCGCCGAAGTGGTCATGTGGCTGATGATGCGCGGTGCGTTGTCGGAAGAGGTCGAAGTCACGCACAAGACCTATTTCCTGCCGTCGATGACCCCGATTGCGACGATGATCTTCGAAGAGAAGGGCGAGCAGCCCCCGCACGAGAGCGACGAGGCGCTGCGCGAGCGGATGGAGTGGGACTGGAACGGGGCAGACGCGCTCGAAGGGACCTATCCGTTCACCATCGAGCGTTCGGTCAAGGGCTTCCGCATCAACCACTTCCTGCATTCGCTGACCAATCCCACGGTGCGCAAGGCATTCAAGGAAGACGAGGAAGCGACGCTCGCCGCCGCGGATCTGAGCGACGAGGAGCGGGAGCTGATCCGCAGCCGCGACTGGATCGGGATGATCCGTTACGGCGTGATCTTCTTCATGCTGGAAAAGCTCGGCGCGGTGACCGGGGTGGGCAACATCCACATCTATGCGGCGATGAAGGGCATGAGCGTCGAGGACTTCCAGAAAACCCGCAACGCCGCGATCACCTACGGCGTCGGCGGCAAGGAGAAGTAAGACTGCGCTTGTTCGTCGCCTGCACGTCAGGCGGCGAAAAGCGAAAGTGGCGGTTCAACGGACCGGCGACCGAGGACCTCGTGACGAGTGCCGCCGGCCAGTCTGTGCACGAGGACGAACTCGCCACTGGCCAACCGGCCCGCGCCAGGTTTCGCGATACCAGCCGCCCTCCGGGTGCGGTTGCAGCCCCAGCGTTGCGATCAGCCCCTCCGCCCCGCTCACACCTCGTTGACCTCCACGCCTTTCCAGAAGGCGATGCGCCCGCGGATCTGCTCCGCCTTGGGTTTCGGTTCGGGGTAATACCAGGCCGCATTCTCGAGCCGCTCCCCATCGACATCGACCGAATAGTAGTGAGCGATGCCCTTCCACGGGCAGACGGTAGTGGTATCGCTCTTTTCCAGCAGGGAGCTATCGACGTCCTCGGGCGGGAAATAGTGATTGCCCTCGACCACCACCGTCCTGTCGCTGCGCGCGATGACCTGGTCTTTCCAGACTGCTTCGACTGTCATGCCGTGCTCCTTTTTGCGACGCCACGGACCATCGCGAAAAGAGCCGTGTGCGCGGTTCGGTTCCATTGCCTGCGATGGGCCGCTAAGGAAAGGCGATGACGATCCGCACAGGCATCGGGGGCTGGGTGTACCCCGAATGGCGCAAGGGCGCCTTCTATCCTGAAGGGCTAACCCAGAAGCGCGAGCTTGAATATGCCTCGCGTGCGTTGGGCGCAATCGAGATCAACGGCACCTATCACAGCCTGCAGAAGCCGGAGAGCTTTCGCAAATGGCGCGAGGCGACGCCCGATGGCTTCGTGTTCGCGGTCAAGGGATCGTCCTACGTCACCAACCGCAAGCTGCTGGCGAGCGCGGGCGAGAGCATGGGCAAGTTCTTCAACCAGGGCCTGGAAGAGCTCGGCGACCGGCTCGGCCCGATCCTGTGGCAGATGATGCACAACAAGAAGTTCGACGCCGAGGATGTGGCGGCGTTCTTCGACCTGCTGCCGCGCGAACATAAGGGCCTGCCGCTGCGCCACGCGATCGAGGCCGGGCACGAAAGCTTCGATTGTCCCGAATTCCTCGACCTCGCGGGCAAGGCCAATGTCGCGGTGGTCTATCTGGAGAAGGAAGGCCGGAGCCAGATCGATGAGCGTACCGCCGATTTCGCCTACTTGCGCTGCAAGCGGATGCAGGCCGATGTTCCCACCGGCTACCCGCCCAAGGACATCGACCGCATCGCCAAGCTGTGCCGCGAATGGGGCGAGCAGGGCGACGTGTTCGCACTCATGATCAACGGCGCCAAGGAGCGCGCGCCTGCGGCGGCGATCGCGCTGGCGGAGAAGGTGAAGGGGCAGGAATGAGGAAATTCGTATTTGCGCTGGCCGCGCTTGCTTTGGCCCAACCGCTTGCGGCGAAGACGCCCGAGGAAACCGCCGCCGCTGCGCTCGATGCCGCGCCGGTGTGGGACGGGCACAACGATGTGCCGGAGCAGTTGCGCGGGCGGCGCGGCGATGTGCTCGCCGGGTTCGACTTCCACGACACCACGCATGAGCCCGACGGCAAGGGCGGCACCAGCGCTATGCACACCGATCTGCCGCGGCTGGCGAAGGGCAAGGTCGGGGCGCAGTTCTGGTCGGTCTATGTCTCGGCCGACTTGCCCGAACCGCAGGCGGTGCAGGCGACGCTCGAGCAGATCGACGTCACCAAGCGACTGGTCGCACGCTACCCCGAGCGGCTGCAACTGGCGCTTACCTCGGCCGATGTCGAGCGCGCGTGGAAGCAGCACAAGGTCGCCTCCCTTATCGGGATGGAAGGCGGCCACTCGATCGGCGGCAGCCTGGCGGTGCTGCGGCAGATGTACGCGCTCGGTGCGCGCTACATGACGCTGACGCATGCGAAGAACCTCGCCTGGGCCGACAGCTCGAGCGCGCCGCCTGAGCACGACGGGTTGACCGACTTCGGCAGGGACGTGGTGCGCGAGATGCAGCGGCTCGGCATGCTGGTCGACCTGAGCCACGTCAGCGAGGCGACCATGATCGACGCGCTCGACGCGGCGAAGGCGCCGGTGATCTTCAGCCACTCCGGCGCCTATGGCGTCGTCCCCCATGTGCGCAACGTGCCGGACGCGGTGCTCAAGCGGCTCGCCGCGAACGGCGGGATCGTGATGGCGGTCGCGCTGCCGGCCTACCTGAGCGAGGAGCGCCGCCAGTGGGGCGCGCGGCGCGAGGCGGAAGGCACGCGGCTGGTGACGCTGTTCCCCGCCGATCCCGCGGCGGTCGAGGCGGGCAAGAAGGCCTGGCTCGCCGCCAATCCCGAGCCGCTGGCGACGATCGCGCAGATGGCCGACCACATCGACCATATCCGCGCGGTGGCGGGGATCGATCATATCGGCCTTGGCGGCGATTACGACGGGATGGATTTCGGCCCGCAGGGCATGGAGGACGTATCCGGCTATCCGGCGTTGTTCGCCGAGCTGGCGCGGCGCGGCTATTCGCAGGCCGATCTCGAGAAGATCGCAAGCCGCAACATGCTCCGGGTGCTGAAAGCGGCGGAAACCTATGCCGCCGCGCATCGCGGCGATCCGCCGATCGAGAACAAGGTCGCGATTACCGACTGAGCAATTCGATCGTCGCCTCGTCCCGTTCGCCATCGAAGAAGCTGTCGAGAGCCTGTGCGAACGGTTCCTCGCCGCCCGAGACTTCGGCGAACAGCGTCATCGAGCTGTGGAACTTGAGCGCATCGACCGGGCCGAGGATCGCCTCCGCGCTGCGCCTGCCCGCCCATTGCAGCATCGCCTCGGTGCATGCGGTGAGCCGCGCTCGCAACACGCTGTCGGCGAGATAGGCTTCGGCTTCGCGGCGGTTGGCGACGGCGTAGAACTGCGCGGTCGAGCTGTGCCCGAGCCCGGCGATCTGCGGGAACACGAACCACATCCAGTGGCCATGCTTGGCCCCCGCCTCCAGCTCGGCGAGCGCAATCGAATAGGTACCGTCCTGGGCGGTGCGGAATCGGTCGAGGCCCCGCGCCCCGGTCGTGCTCACGTCGGGGTGAATTCGTGCATGTCAGTTCTCGACCGCGGTCGGATCGCTGCTGCTGGCGGCCGAAGGCGCGGTATCCTGAAGCTGGTCGGCGCCGTCCGAGACGATGCGGTCGGTGCCGTCCGCGGCGGTGCCGGCCTGATCGGCAGTGCGATCGGTGGTTGTCGCCTGGCTGTCGCGCTCGCCCATGCTCAGCGCGCCGGTGATCCAGGTAATCGAGAGCAGCACGATCGCCAGGAGGAGGCTGATGATGAGGACCCAGCGCACGATATGCGGAGTGGATCCCGCGCGCGTGCCATCGGTGTCATGCACTTCCTCGTGCTGGGGTTCCATTCGATGCCTCCCGACTGACGGCGCGGCGAAAGCCGCGCCAGTCCAATTACGGTTTTCGGAGGCAATCGTTCCGAAGGGGTCAGTCGCGCAGCAGCTCGTTGATCCCGGTCTTGGCGCGGGTCTGCGCGTCGACCGTCTTCACGATCACCGCGCAGTAGAGCGACGGGCCGGGGGTTCCGTCCGGCAGCGGCTTGCCGGGCATCGCGCCCGGGACGACCACTGCGTAAGGCGGCACCACGCCGCGGTGGACCTCGCCCGTCGCGCGATCGACGATCTTGGTTGAGGCGCCGAGATAGACTCCCATAGACAGCACCGCGCCTTCGCCCACGCGCACGCCTTCGGCCACCTCGGAGCGCGCGCCGATGAATGCGCCGTCACCGATGATCACCGGTTCGGCCTGCAGCGGCTCGAGCACGCCGCCGATCCCCGCGCCGCCCGAGATGTGGACGCCCGCGCCGATCTGCGCGCAGCTGCCGACAGTGGCCCAGGTGTCGATCATCGAGCCTTCACCGACATAGGCGCCGATGTTGACGAAGCTCGGCATCAATACCGCGCCTTTGGCGATATAGCTGCCGCGCCGCACGGCGCAGCCGGGCACCACGCGGATGCCGGCTTCGCGGAAGCGGTTCTCGCCCCATCCGGCAAACTTCGATGGCACCTTGTCGAATGCCGGTGCACCGGCTGCGCCGCCATCCATTACTTCGTTGTCATAGAGGCGAAACGACAGCAGCACGGCCTTCTTCAGCCACTGGTTTACGCGCCAGCCCCCTGCACCATCCGGCTCGGCGACGCGTGCCTTGCCGCTGTCGAGCAGCTCGAGTGCGGCCTCGACCGTCTCGCGCACGCTGGTGCTGGCGGACGAAACGGTGTCGCGTTCCTCCCAAGCCAGCTCGATTTCCTGCGCCAGACGCTCGCTCATCGCACTTTCTCCGTAATCCCGCGTCAGACGCGCTGCGAGCGCGGTTACGGGGCGGTGGCGACCGCGGCAAGGTGCAATGTTCACCCTTTTCGTACGGGAATTGCGCGCGCAAATACATCGCGCTCGTTAACCATGTGCGTTTAGCCCATCTTGGGTATGGCCCGTGATAAAGCGCGCTGGATTCTTAGGGACTTAGGGGCAGCCGGATGAGTAATCGAAAGCAGTTGCGCGCGCGCCTTTCGGCTGGAGCGGCGGTCACCGCCCTGGTCTTGCTCGCCGCGTGCGGTGGCGGCGGCGGCGGAACGAACAGCACGCCAGCTCCCCCCCGGCCCGCCCCGACGCCCGCCCCGACCCCCGCGCCGACACCGAAGCCGACACCTGCGCCTACGCCTGCGCCAACACCTACGCCTACGCCTACGCCGACTCCGGCTTCAACTCCTACGCCCTCGGTGACGCTGCGGTATTCAACCCCGCCTCTGCCGAGCGGGGGGCCGGTCGATTACGACAGCGCTGAATTCAAGAATTCCGACGGTCCCCGCTTCCACGGCGCGCCGACAGCGTGGGTCAAGGGCAACACCGGTTCGGGACGGACCATTGCCATCGTGGACACCGGCATCTTCGCGGACGAGCCCGAGCTCGCCGGCCGCATCTCTTCGAACTCGACCGGGATCGGCGGCAACTCGACCTACGAGGCCGATCACGAGGGGCAGGACGATTCGCTCCACGGCACCGAAGTGGCGATGATCGCTGCCGCCGCGAACGATGGGCGTGGCACCGTTGGCATCGCGTACAGCGCAACGATCATGGCGATACGCGCCGATAAGCCGGGTAGCTGCAAGAGCGCCAGCGGTTGCGAGTTCGGCAATGTCGCCAGCGGCATCCGCTGGGCGGTCGACCACGGTGCGGCTGTGATCAACCTGTCGATGGGTGGATCGGGCGCGACGCAAGCCGAGATAGACGCGGTGAAGGCCGCCGCCGCAGCCGGCATTGTGGTGGTGGTGGCCGCCGGCAACGACGGCGAGCTGCGCCCGGATGCTTACGGCCGGTCACTGGCCGAAGCCGGCGCGGGCAATGTCATCATCGTTGGCTCGGTCGGCAAGAGCGGCACGATATCGAGCTTCAGCAACCGGGCGGGCAGTTCGAGCCCTTATTATCTCGCCGCGCTAGGGCAGTCGGTCACGGTCGTCGAGAACAGCACCTTCTACGACAAGACGGGGACATTCACGATCAGCGGGACAAGCTTCGCGGCGCCGCAAGTCGCGGGCGCAGTCGCCCTGCTCAAGCAGGCGAATCCCAGCATGACCGCCAAGCAGATCGTCGATCGGCTGCTCGACAGCGCGCAGGACGTCGGCGCGGAGGGGGACGATACCACTTACGGCAACGGCATCCTCGACATCGCCCGGGCGTTCCAGCCGCTCGGCGCGACCTCGCTGCCCGGCTCACGTGAGCCGTTGCGCCTCGGCGACGACACCGGCGTAACCTCCGCGGCGATGGGTGACGCCCTATCCGGCGGCGTGTCGCTGCAGACCTTCGTGCTCGACCGTGACAAGTTCGCCTTCCAGACCGACCTTGGCATCGGCCTGCAGACCGCGCGCATTGCCGAACGGCTCGATGGTGCGGTCGGCCAGCGTGGGCGGTTCGTGCACTATAACGCCGGCAAGGCCGCGCTCGCCTTTACGCTCGATCGCAGCGACGATGCGCGCCAGCCGTGGCCGAAGCAGCTCATGCTGACGCGCGAGGACAGTGAGAAGGCGCAAGTCCTCGCCGCGCGGGTGGCGATGAAGCTCTCGCCCAACACCGATGCCGGGTTCGCCTTCGCCGAAAGCGCGGACGGGCTCGTCGGGCAGTTGCAGGGCCAGGATCGCCCGGCGTTCCTGATCGCTCAGGACGCCACCGGGGACGACGGCCTGTTCCGCTCCACCGATGCCGCGTTCGCGGTGCGCCGCAAGCTCGGTCGGTTCGGCCTCACCGTATCCGCAGACAGCGGCGAGATCATCTCGGCCGCCCCGCTGATGATGGCCGAAGATGTCGAGCGCCGCCGCCAGCGGGACGGTGTCCGGAGCTTCGCCGTCTCGGGCGACCGTTCGTGGGGTCCGTTCGACGCCTCGCTCGGCCTGACGATGATGGACGAGGACCGCACCGTGCTCGGTGCGCGGTTCCACGACGGGTTCGGCGGAGGCGGCGCGCAAACCGCGTTCGTCGATGTCCATGCCGGCTGGAACTTCGCCGACGGCTGGCGCCTCGGCGGAGCCTTGCGGCAGGGCTACACCCGGCCGGTCGCGGGCGGGATCGTGACGTCGGCTTCGCTGATCGAAACGCGCGCGTGGTCGTTCGATGTGCAGCGCTTCGGGGTGTTCGGCGCGGGCGACAGCCTGGCGCTGCGCGTCGCGCAGCCGCTGCGGGTGGAGAGTGGCGGCCTCGGGCTCAACCTGCCGGTCGCCTTCAGCTACGAGACGCTGCTGCCGACCTACGACACGCGCACCCTTTCGTTGACCCCGCACGGGCGCGAGCTGATGAGCGAGATTGCCTGGCGCGGCCCGCTGTCCTTCGGCTTCGGCTCGGCGAGCGTGTTCTACCGCAAGGACCCCGGCCACTACGCCAACGTGCCCGACGACAAGGGCGTGGCGCTCAAGTGGGATACGACGTTCTAGGTCAGCTGGAACGCATCAGCTCGCGCACGAACTCGACCATCCCCCGCTGCCGGGCGAGTTTCAGCCGCTCGGCGTGAAGGATGGTGCGCACTTCGGCGAAGCAGCGGTCGATATCGTCATTGACCACGACGTAATCGTACGCGTCCCAATGGCTGATTTCGGCCCGGGCGCGTTCCATCCGGCCGGCGATGACTTCATCGCTGTCGGTTCCACGGGTGCGGAGCCGGTGTTCGAGCGCCGAGATGCTCGGTGGGAGCAGAAACACCGAGACGACATCGTCGCCGGCGCGCTGCGAGAGCTGCTGCGCGCCTTGCCAGTCGACGTCGAACAGGAAGTCGCGTCCTTGCGCGAGGCCATCATCGATCTGCGCGCGGGGCGTGCCGTAGCAATTGCCGAACACTTCCGCCCATTCGAGAAAGGCGTCGCCAGCCACCATGCCGTCGAATTTGGCGCGCTCCACGAACGAGTAGTCGCGCCCTTCCACTTCGCCCTCGCGCATCGGCCTGGTGGTGACCGAGACCGACATCGCCAGGTTGTCATCCGCCTCGAGCAGCCGTCGCGCGATCGTAGTCTTCCCCGCGCCCGAGGGCGACGAGAGGATGAACATCAGTCCCCGGCGGGGAAATTCACGCGAAGCCATACGCTCCGTTGCCGCAAGCGTGTGCCGGGAATCAAGCGTCGCGCCGGGGCCGTGCCTTGCGGCGGAGCGTCTTATCCCCCGCGCGCCGCGATTTCGCGTTGCTGAGCCCGCGATCGACGATCGCCTTGGCGGCAAGGCCGCCGGTCACCGCGAGGAACCCGGGCACCGATCGCGTTGCCATGCGCGCCGCCGCGAACGTGATCATCGAACGGCCAAGCGTGCGGCCCTCGACGATCTCCTTCGCCTCCTCGGGCTTGAAGCGGGCGCGCAGCAGCACCCGCTCGACCGCGTGGCGGAACACGATGCCCGCGCCGCGCACTACGATATCGGCGATCAGAAGATTGGTGGCGGGATTCGGGCTCGGGCCGGGCACCTCGCGGCCCTGCTGGCGCGCCTTGATGAGCGCCTTGCCGACACGGCGCCGGTTCTTGCGCCCGATATCGCCGGCCTTGCTGGTGATGGACATCGGCTTCCCCTGCCGACGAGCGGCGCTTACTTCTTGCGGCGGAAATCGAACGGCACGACGTTCGATCCGTCCTCGTTCCTGCCAACCGCCGGCGTGGACCCCTGTTCCTCGCCATCGCCCTTGAGGTCGTTCTCGGCATCTTCGTGCGGCTCGGGCTCCAGGCCCTGGACCGCGGCCTGGAATTGCAGCCCGAAATCGACCGCCGGATCGACGAACGCGGTGATCGCCGCGAACGGAATGGCGAGCTTGGCGGGGATCTGGTTGAAGCTCAGCCCGATCGAGAAGCCGTTGTCGTCCACCGCCAGGTCCCAGAACTTGTTCTGCATGACGATCGTCATCTCGTCCGGGAAGCGCTCGGAAAGGTGCGTGGGGATCGTTACCCCCGGTGCCCTGGTCTTGAAGGTGATGTAGAAATGGTGGTTGCCGGGCAACTCGCCGCCGGTGCGCTCGACCTCGCCCAGCACACGCCCCACCACCGCGCGCAGGGCTTCCTGCACGATCTCGTCGTATGGAATCAGGCTATCGGGGGCGTCATCGCTCATGGTGTTCGTGGAGTGGCGCGCCGCCGGAAACGGGTCAAGAGCAAACGCGGGATACGTCCGCAGCTATGGACAATTCGTTGATTCCGGTCGGCGCGGGCTTATAGGCACGCGTCATGCGAAAGGGCACGATCAGCCGCGACACGGCGGAAACCAGGATTGCGGTCGAGATCGATCTCGACGGCACCGGCGCGTACGAGGTTTCGACCGGCATCGGCTTCCTCGATCACATGATCGAGCAATTGAGCCGCCATTCGCTGATCGACATCAGGCTGAAGGTGGAGGGCGACCTCCATGTGGACCAGCACCACACCACGGAAGACAGCGCCATCGCGCTGGGCCAGGCGCTTTCCCAGGCGCTTGCCGACAAGGCCGGGATCGGCCGCTACGGCAGCGCCTACGCGCCGATGGACGAGACGCTGGTGCGCGTGGCGCTCGATATTTCGGGGCGACCGTTCTTCGTATGGAAGGTCCAGTTCAGCCAGGAGAAGATCGGCGAGCTCGATTCCGAGCTGGTCGAGCACTGGTTCCAGTCGGTGGCGCAGGCCGCCGGGATCACGCTGCATATCGAGCAGCTCTACGGCGCCAACAACCACCACATCTGCGAGGCGTGCTTCAAGGGCATGGCCCGCGCGCTGCGCCAGGCGGTCGAGCTCGATCCGCGCAAGGGCGGGGCCGTGCCGTCGACCAAGGGCACGCTCAGTGGTTGAGGCGACCCGTGGCTGAGGCTTTGGCGCTGATCGATTACGGCGCCGGCAACCTGCATTCGGTCGAGAGCGCGCTCCGTGCCGCCGGGGCCGAGCGGGTCACCGTCACCGCCGATCCGGAGCTGGTGCTCGGCGCGCATCGGATCGTGCTGCCCGGCGTGGGCTCGTTCAAGGCGTGCATGGAGGGGCTGAGCGCCATTCCCGGACTGGTCGAGGCGATGGAGCAGCGGGTGCTGCGCGATGGCGTGCCGTTCCTCGGCGTGTGTGTCGGCATGCAGCTCCTCGCGACGCGCGGACGCGAGCACGGCGTGACCGAAGGGCTCGGCTGGATCGCGGGCGAAGTCGCGCCGATCGAGCGCACCGATCCACGGATCAAGGTCCCGCACATGGGCTGGAACGACGTGGTCCCGACGCCGCACCATGACGGCGCATCGCTGATCGAGCCGGGCGAGGCCTATTTCCTCCACTCGTACCATTTCGCCGCCGACGACGGGCACGACGTGGCGGCGATGACCGATCATGGCGGCGGGCTGGTCGCCGCGGTTGCGCGCGACAACCTCGTCGGCGTGCAATTTCACCCCGAGAAGAGCCAGGCCTATGGGCTGGCGCTGCTGTCGCGGTTCCTGGAATGGAAGCCATGATCGTCTTCCCCGCGATCGACCTCAAGGCCGGCCAGGTCGTGCGCCTCGCCGAAGGGGACATGGCGCGCGCCACCGTCTACGGCGACGACCCGGCGGCGCAGGCCCTGCTGTTCGCCCAGGCGGGGGCGCAGCATCTCCACGTGGTCGACCTTGACGGCTCGTTTGCCGGCCAGGCGGAAAATCGCGCGGCGGTGGAGGGGATCGTCGAGGCGTTTCCCGGCTACGTCCAGCTCGGCGGCGGCATCCGCACCCGCGAAGCGGTCGAAGGCTGGTTCGACCTCGGCGTCGCGCGCATTGTGATGGGCACGGCCGCGCTCAAGGACCCGGAGTTCGTGAAGGACATGGCGCGGGAGTTTCCCGGCGGAGTGGTGGTGGCGGTCGACGCGCGGGACGGCATGGTCGCGACGCAAGGCTGGGCCGAAGTCTCCGACGTGCCGGTCGCCGATCTCGCGCGCCGGTTCGAGGATGCCGGCGTCGCCTCGCTCCTGTTCACCGACATCGGGCGCGATGGCCTGCTCACAGGCTGCAACATCGACGCGACGGTCGACCTCGCCCGCCGCGTCGGCCTGCCGGTGATCGCCAGCGGCGGCGTGAAGGGCCTCGACGACATCCGCATGCTCGCGATCCACGCGAGGGAGGGGATCGAAGGCGTGATCACCGGGCGGGCGCTGTATGACGGGCGGCTTGATCTGGCGGCGGCGTTGCAGATGGCGGCCAAGACATGAGTATCGGGGCATGACCGTCCGCGTCCGCGTCATCCCTTGTCTCGACGTGGCCGATGGCCGCGTGGTCAAGGGCGTGAACTTCGTGGACCTGAAGGACGCCGGCGACCCGGTCGAGCAGGCGCGCGCCTACGATGCCGCCGGGGCGGACGAACTGTGCTTCCTCGATATCTCGGCCAGCCACGAAGGGCGCGGCACTCTGCTCGACATCGTGCGCCGCACCGCGGAGGTGTGCTTCATGCCGCTCACCGTCGGCGGCGGGGTCCGCTCGGTCGAGGACGCGCGCGCGCTGCTGCTGGCAGGCGCGGACAAGGTGGCGGTCAATTCCGCCGCCGTCGCGCGGCCCGAGGTGGTCGGCGAGATCGCCGCAAAAATGGGAAGCCAGTGCGTGGTCGGCTCGGTCGATGCACGGCGGGTCGGCGATCATTGGGAGATCTTCACCCACGGAGGCCGCCGCGAAACCGGGATCGATGCGGTCGAGCACGCGGTGCGGCTGGCCGCACTCGGCGCGGGCGAGCTGCTGGTCACCTCGATGGACGGCGACGGCACGCAGGCGGGCTACGACCTCGCGCTGACCCGCGCGATTGCGGACGCGGTTTCGGTGCCGGTGATCGCCTCGGGCGGGGTCGGCACGCTCCGGCACCTGGTCGAAGGCGTGACCGAGGGGCACGCCAGCGCGGTGCTCGCCGCGTCGATCTTCCACTTCGGCACCCACAGCGTGGCCGAGGCGCACGCGGCTCTGCGGGCGGCCGGTCTCCCGGCCCGCGGGTAACTTTCCGGCCCACACGAATCCCGCACAGGGACAGCGCCCATTCGGCCGTTGCGTGCGGGGGCCAAAGGGTATGTGCCGACGGGGTGAATCGCGCTTTTGCCATCCTCGTCCTGATCGCCGCCGCCCCGGTACATGCCCAGGGCGCGACGCAAGTCTCCGAGCCTTCGCAGCTTGCGCTGGTCGCACTCGGCATCCTTGGCGTGCTCGTCGGCCGCAACGCCGCGAAGCGCCGCAATCACGACGACTGAGTTGACCGCGGGCGCGGCGCCGCCCTAACGCTTCGGTCAGATGGACACCCTAGCCCGCCTCGAAGCGACGATCGCCGCGCGCCGAACCGCCGCCCCCAGTGAAAGCTACGTCGCGCAACTGCGCGCGCGCGGGCTGCCGGTCATCGCCCGCAAGCTCGGTGAGGAAGCGGTCGAGGCGGTCATCGCCGCGCTTTCAGGCAGCGACGAGGAACTGACCAAGGAAGCCGCCGACGTGCTGTTCCACCTCATGGTCCTGCTCGCCGAGAAGGGCATTCCGCTCGAGGCCGTCCTCGCTGAGCTCGACCGCCGAGAAGGCACTTCGGGCCTCGCGGAAAAAGCCGCACGGGGGGTCTGATGCCGATCGATCCCACCTTGCCCTACGACGACCAGAATGTGTTCGCGAAGATCCTGCGCGGCGAGATCCCGTCGACCAAGGTTTACGAGGACGAGTGGGCGTTTGCGTTCCACGATATCGCTCCGCAGGCGCCGGTTCATATCCTGGTGATTCCGAAAGGCGCCTATGTGAGCTGGGACGACTTCTCCGCGCGGGCCGGGGCGGAGGAGATCGCGGGGTTCGTTCGCGCCGTCGGCCAGATCGCGCGGCAGGCGGGGCTGGTCGAGCCGGGGTACCGGCTGCTCGCGAACATCGGCGAGCACGGCGGGCAGGAAGTCGCGCACCTTCACGTTCACATTTTTGCCGGCAAGTCGCTCGGACGGATGATTTCGGCCTGACTTTCCAGCCGCTTGGCCCAAGGCGCGGCCGTTAGGGGTTGTCGCACGAATCCCCTGACTCTAAGCCCGGCCATCTGATGACGACGCCGCTGCCCCCCTCCGGCGCCCTCGAAGGTGCAGTGCATCGCTTTCCGGTGCGGGTTTATTTCGAAGACACCGATCTGTCGGGCATGGCCTATCACGCCAATTATCTCAGATGGTTCGAGCGCGCGCGTAGCGACATGTTGCGCCTGCTGGGGATCGACCAGCGCAGCGCGCACGAGAGCGGCGAGGGAGTCTACGCCGTCGCCGATCTCGCGATCCGCTACGTCGCGCCCGCGCGGCTCGACGATGTGCTGACCATCGAAACCACCGCATTGGAACTGCGCGCCGCCAGCGTGCGTTTGCTTCAGCGTGCGCTGAGGCAGGACCAGCTCGTTGCCGAAATGACCGTCCGGGTCGGTTTCATCGCACCCAACGGTCGCCCGCGGCGTCAACCCGATGCCTGGCGCGCCACGTTCACCCGTTTGATCCCTGAAGAAAGCCCCGCATGAGCGCACTCTTACTTCTCGCCGCCACCGCTGACGTGCCTAACCGGCTCGACCCCGTGCGGCTGTTCCTTGATGCCGATATCGTCGTCCAGGTTGTGATGGCCGGCCTCGTCGCCGCGAGCATCTGGGTGTGGACCATCATCGTCTCGTTCAGCCTGCGGATCCGCAATGCGCGCAGCCGCAGCCTCGAATTCGAGCGCGAGTTCTTCAGCCGCGACGATGTCGAGGGTATGCTTTCGGGCCGCCGCGGAGACAGCGCCGCCGCGCGCGTCGCCGCCGCCGGGCTCGGCGAGCTCAAGCGCTCGACCGCCGGCAAGGCGATCGATGCCGATGCCACGCGCGACCGGCTGGCGCTGGCGATGTCCGGGCAAGTCGCATCGGAGGCCGACAGCCTCGCCGAGCGGCTCAATTTCCTCGCCACTACCGGTGCGGTGGCCCCGTTCGTCGGCCTGTTCGGCACGGTGTGGGGCATCATGAACAGCTTCTTCCAGATCGGACAGCAGCAGAATTCGTCGCTCGCCGTGGTTGCGCCGGGCATTTCCGAGGCGCTGTTCGCCACAGCGATCGGGCTGTTCGCCGCAATCCCGGCGGTGATCGCGTACAACCGCTTCAGCCACCGGGTGAACGGGCTCGAGGCGCGCCTGCAGCGCTTCGCCGACCGGCTGCACGGCGAGCTCAGCCGCGGGCTGGAGCAGCGCTAGATGGCGATGGGCGTGCTTCGATCGGGGCGCGGGCGCGGAGCTTCCGGCCGCCGCGCGCCGATGGCCGAGATCAACGTCACCCCGCTGGTCGACGTGATGCTGGTGCTGCTGATCATCTTCATGGTCACCGCGCCGCTGCTCGCGTCGGGGGTGCCGGTCGAGTAGCCGGACAGCCGGGCAAACCCGCTCGAGCAGGAGCCGGACCAGATCACGATCGCCATCGACGAAAGCGGGTTCATCTATGTCGACGACGTGCTGGTGGAGGCCGGGCGTTTTGCCGAGCGGCTGCAGACCATCCGTTGCGAGGGCGCCAATCCGCCGCTGATCACGCTGCGCGCCGACCGTAAGCTCGATTACGGGCGGGTGATGGCGGTGATGGGCGAGCTCAACCGCGCGGGGTGCAACTCCATCTCGCTGGTCACCAATAGTTCAGATACCCGGCCATAGCCCGGATTGCGTATGCCTGTGCTTGCGAACCTCACCCGCGAAGAACGTGTCGGCCTCGGTGTCGCCGTGGCCGCACACGTGGCGCTGGTAGCCGCGCTGGTGCTGCAACCGGGCAAGCGTGACGCGATGGCGATCCCCGAGCGGATGAGCGTCAGCCTGGCCGACGAGGTGAGCCTCGAATCGACCGCGCCCGAACCCTCGGCCGAGCCGGCCGCGGCGATTGCGCCCGTGCTCGCCCCCGAGCCCGAGCCGGTGGTAGAGCCGCAGCCCAAGGTGGTCGAACGGCCCGTGCCCAAGCCGATCGACCGGATCATCGCCCAGAAGCCCAAGCCGCAGCCGACCAAGGCCGCCGCGCCCAAGCCCAAGACCGGCGGCGGCAG
>CAYNXB010000024.1:16955-34994 GCA_964401045.1 uncultured Sphingomonadaceae bacterium
TGGCAGGATCTCGGCATCGCCATTCCCGCCTTCGCCACCAATGCCGATGTCGCGACCCCGGCCAACAACCAGGGCACCGGAGCGCTCGGCGCCGAGCTCGCGCGGGTGGTATACAACGATCTCAAGTTCAATGGCCTGTTCAAGCCGACTGGCCCGGATTCGCTTCCGCGCCCGACTTACTCCCAGATCACCGCGCCGGCGTTCAACCAGTGGGGCGGGCGCGGCGCCGAAATGCTGGTGCATGGCTATGTCCGCGCCGGCGAAGGCGGCAAGCTGACCGTCGGCTGCTACCTCTACGACGTCCAGTTGCAGAACGAACTGGTCCGCGCGGGCTGGGTGGTCGAGCCGACCGACTGGCGTCGCGCGGCGCACAAGTGCTCGGACCTCGTCTATTCGCGCCTTTCCGGCGAGAGCCCGTTCTTCGACAGCCGGATCGCCTATATCGCCGAGACCGGGCCCAAGGATCACCGCGTGAAGCGTCTGGCGATCATGGATTCGGACGGCGCCAACCACCGCTTCATCACTGCCGGCAACGCCACCGCGCTGACCCCGCGCTATTCGCCGGATTACAAGCAGATCGTCTATCTCTCGTATCTCGACGGCAATCCGCGGATCTTCGTTTACGACATCGGTACTGGCCGGCAGCACCTGGTTACAGAGAGCAAGAACGTGACCTTCGCCCCGCGCTGGTCGCCGGACGGCAAGACGATCCTCTATTCGATGGCGATCGCCGGCAATACCGACATCTATCGCGTTTCGGCGCAGGGCGGGCAGCCCACCAAGCTGACCGATTCCCCCGGCATCGACATCGGCGGCTCGTTCTCGCCCGATGGCACCCGGATCGTGTTCGAAAGCGACCGTTCGGGCAACCAGCAGTGCTACGTGATGAATGCCGATGGTTCGAACCAGAAGCGGATCAGCTTCTTCGGCGGTCGCTGCGCCACTCCCGAATGGAGCCCGCGCGGCGATCTCATCGCCTTCACCCACATCGTGGGGGACTTGCGTGTCGCCGTGATGACCCCGAGCGGCGGCGGCCTGCGCTACCTGACCAATTCCTGGCAGGACGAAGCCCCGACCTGGGCGCCCAACGGGCGCATCGTGCAGTTCTTCCGCACCGCGAAGGGTTCGGGCCAGGCATCGCTCTGGCAGGTTGACCTGACCGGACGGAACGAACGCCGCCTGCCGACACCGGTGGGTGCGTCAGATCCAGCGTGGGGACCGGTTTTGCCGTAACCGCGTTGGAACAAGAGGGAAGCATTACCACCAATGACAATCGCGTCACCGAACAGGAGAAAAAACATGAAACACATCGTTTCGACGGTCACGGTTGCCACTGCGCTTGTGCTCGCGGGCTGTTCCAAGAAGGCGCCCGAGGAACTTCCGCCGCCGCCGGCCACCAGCACTCCGGCACCCACTGCGGGCGCCGAAGGTGCGGCACCGGGCACCCAGGCTCATTTCGCGCAAGTGATGAACGGGCAGGACACGATCTACTTCGACACCGACCGTTATAACATCGACAGCGCCGACCAGGCTGCCTTGACGCAGCAGGCGCAGTACCTCGCGCAATATCCGAACGTGCGCGCGACGGTGGAAGGGCATGCCGACGAGCGCGGCACGCGCGAATACAACCTCGCGCTGGGTGAGCGGCGTGCCAACGCGGCGAAGAACTACCTCGCCAGCCTCGGGGTCTCGCCGGACCGCATCAGCGTGGTCAGTTACGGCAAGGAGCGGCCCAAGGCGCTCGGCTCGAATGAGCAGGCGTGGGCGCAGAATCGCCGCGCCGTGACCATCATTCTGAACTGATCAGCGGGTGAAGAAGGAAGCCCACGCCGGAAGGCTGGGCAGCGCGGGCGCGGCGGCTTCGATCGTCGCGCCCGATTCCATCGGGGCAAGGCGCACGATGCTGGCTTCACCCTGCGAGAGGGCGAGCGCGGCCATCGCGATCACCGAAAAGGCGGCAGAGAGGCGAAGCTGCTTACTCATCGGCGCCGTATATGATCGCTCGACATTAATTGTGCAATGCAGCATTTGTAAGAAATTGTCGTGCAGGCCGCGTTCCTCCGGGTTGGCCAGAGGATAGACGGTTCTTATGACGGGAGAATGTGCAAGGTGATCGCGTGAGCCGTTCAGGCCGTTCCCTCGATTGGGGTTTTCCGCGCTGGCGGGGCTACAGTGCCGGTCGTGAGACCGCACAGGTGCGCATATGCGATCGCCACGGCTGCGACGAGCCTGGCGACTGCCCGGCGCCCAAGGCACCGAACAGCCCCGAGCGGTGGTATTTCTGCCAGCAGCACGCGGGCGAATACAACCGGCGGTGGGATTATTTCGAAGGGCTTGAGAAGGAAGAGGCCGACGCGCGCGAAGCGAACGAGCGGCGCGACAACGCCGGCTATCGCGAATCGGCGCATTACGGTTGGGCGTCGAGTGGCGATGGCTCGCGCACTGCCGACGAGATGCGCGCGCTCGAAGTGCTCGGGCTGGAGGCAGACGCCGATTTCGACGCGGTCAAGAAGGCCTGGCGCGCCAAGGCCAAGGAAGTGCACCCGGACGTGAAGCCGGGTGACGAGGCTGCGGCCAAGGCGTTCCATGCCTATAGCCTCGCCTACGAAGTGCTCCGCCAGTCCGAGGAACGGCGCGAGTGGCGCGGATAGCTTAGGGCGCTTTCCCGCGCGCGCGATCCGTCATCATCGTTCCCGGGCAGGCGTTTGGGGGAACGCGTGGCCACCGCTGTCGAGAATGGAGAAATAGGCGCAACGCCGCGCGTGTGCAGCCGCTTCTTCGCCAACGCCGCGGTCCTGGTGACGGTCGCGGTAATCCTTGGCGCTCCAGCAGCTCGCAGCTAGTGCCGGTGCCGTGGAACTTAGTCGAAATGGAGGCATGCGATCCGGTGTTCGCCCCAAAACGTCGATATTTCCGCAGACGAACGGAACACGCTGCCTCGGCAACCATTCCGCTGTTCGAGATGAGCCTTTGAACATCATCCGCCTGCCAGGCGGCGAGCTAGCGTCGTACTCTGCCGATCGTATCCACGTTTGGCGAGGGACTTCCGGCGACCATCAATGGAGCGGTGCGCTGATGTTCGAAGGGGATGTGGCGTTCGCTACCGGCAACGGCTGCAACACCCAGGCCGAGGCGGAAGCCGAGGGGATCGTGTGGGCGCAGGAACACGTTGTCCGGGTGCTGTACATGCAGTGCGAAGCCGAGGTAATTACTTCAACGTGAACTGGCCGGGCTGGGCGCCGTAGTGCTCTGTGGCGAAGGCCCGCGCGGCGGCGGCGTTCTTGAAGCACGTCTTCTCGAGCACTTCGGTGACCCACGGATATCCCTGGCTGTTGAACCGCGTTTCGCGGATCGTAAGGCGCATTTGGCCCTCTTCGTCTTTGGCGATCTTGAAGGGCTTTAAAGGAGCTGCGGGCATGATTGGGGTCCACTTGATTGTCTGTCGTCGCGTCGCGTGTCGGGCTTGATTCGGCCAGGCTCAGGGGTCGGCGGCGGGTTGTCGAAAGGACATGCGGCCAAGCTCGGCCTCGACGCCGTCGCGGCCCTCCGAACTTGCGATGGCGATCGCCAGCGGGCGGCCACCCAGCGAGGGATGATCGGTGTTCAGGAAAGCGATCGCGCCCTCCCTCCCCAGCATGAGGAACGCAAGGCGGGTGATCTCGCCCTGCCTGATCGCCTGGGCGGCCTCGAGAGGATTGGCCCTCGGCTGCCGGCGGCGCCAGTGGCTGGCCGGCGAGGCGCTTGTTGCATCGTTCATAGGGCCGCCTCACCGCTGGCCATCCACGCGCAAGCGGCCGTGGCGCTTAGGCGGCCTTGCTCGCGACCGATCCGGGTGGCGATGCTCGCCGCGTTGCGCTGATGGTCTCGGCGCAATTCGTTGGTGTCCGCACTTCGCGCACGGATCAGCGAAAGCTGGTGATCGAAGTAGAGGCGGTTGAAATCCACTGTTCGTTCTCCGGCAGCAAGCGAGAGCGTGATTATCTCTCAGCCGGAGGCGCTTGTTTGCGGATGCCTACGATGCCTCCAATATGGTGTGGACGGCGCGAATTGTAAGGGCGCGACGAGGGGATTGGCCTGCGTTTCGGCGGCCGTTCGCCATCACACCGCCGCCAATGCCTGGTCGAAATCGGCGATCAGATCGTCGGCGTCTTCGATGCCGATGCTGATGCGCACCAGCTTGTCGGTGATCCCCAGCTGTGCCTTGCGAGCGGGCGGAACCGAGAGGTGGGTCATGGCCGCCGGGTGGCTCGCGAGCGTCTCGGTTCCACCGAGACTGACCGCGAGCTTGGCGATCTTGAGCGCGTCTAGGAATCGGAACGCCTCGGCCTCCCCGCCCTTCACGAACAGCGAGAAGGTGCTGCCCGCGCCGGTGCAGTGGCGGCGGTAGATGTCCTGCTGGCGGGGGTCATCGATCATGCCGAGGTAGCCGAGCCCTTCGACCTTCGGGTGCTGCTTGAGGAAGGCGCAGACCTTCGCCGCGTTCTCACCCGCGCGGCTCATGCGGATCTCGAGCGTCTCGAGGCTGCGCAGGAGCATCCACGCGGTATGCGGGTCACAGATGCCGCCCATCGTGTTCCGCAAGCTGCGGACCGGGTCCATCCACTTGCGCGCGCCGGAGATGCCGCCGGCGACGAGGTCCGAATGGCCGCCGACGTACTTGGTCAGCGAATAGACGACTATGTCCGCGCCATGCGCGAGCGGCTGCTGCCACAGTGGGCCGAGGAAAGTGTTATCGATCGCGATCGGCGGGCCATCCTCGCCCAGAACCGCATCGCGCGCGGCGCGCACCGCCTCGATGTCGACCAGCGCGTTGGTCGGGTTGGCCGGGCTTTCGAGGTAGACCATCGCGATATTGCCCTGGGCCTTCGCGCGTTCGAGCACTTCCTCAAGCTCCTCGCGCGAAGCCCCCGCCGGGAAGTCGACATAGGTCACCCCGAACTTGGCCAGCACGCGCGCGACGAAGCCTTCGCTCGCCGCGTAGAGCGGGCCGGAATGCACGATCACGTCACCCGTCTTGCAGAACGCCATCATCAGCACGCAGATCGCGGTCATGCCAGAGGAGAACACCAGCGCGTCCTCGGCTCCGTCCCACACGCCGAGGCGATCCTCCAGGATCTCCTGGTTAGGGCCGTTGAACCGCGAATAGACGAGTCCCGCGGAGGCTCCGCCGGCGCTGGTGATGCCGCCGAAGTGGCGCTTGCCCGCCTCGGCGCTTTCGAACACGAACGTGCTGGTGAGGAAGATCGGCGGCTTGAGCGATCCCTCGGACAGCACCGGATCGTAGCCGTGGCCCATCATCATCGTCGACGGCTTGAGGTCGCGTCCGCCGACGCGCTTGATGTCGCGCCGCGGCTTGCGGGCAGGGGTGGGAGGTTCGTTGGTGTCGGACATGGTTTCACCTGTAACTAGCGTGCGCGCGCGCCGCCAGCGCATTCGTCACAACAACGCCGCCACGGCCCAGATCGTCCCCACCAACAGCACCACGCCCGCGATGTCGAGCAGGAACCCGGCGGCGACCATGCGTTTCAGCTCGATGCGTCCGGTGGCCCACGCGATCGCGTTCGGGCCGGTTCCGGCGGGCAGCATGAAGCCCCAGCTCGCCGCCATCGCCGCCGGCAACGCGAGCAGCAGCGGGTCCGCGCCAAGCGCCACGGTCAGGCTTGCCACAACCGGCATGATCCCGCTCGCGGTGGCGACGTTGCTCGCGAACTCGGTGATCAGCACCACCAGGGCGGTCACCGCCAGCGCCACCACCCATAGCGGCAGCGCCGAGAGCGGTAGCAGCGACTGGCCGAGCCACGCGGCGAGTCCCGAGGCGGTCATTCCAGCGGCCAGCGCAAGTCCGCCCCCGAACATCATGATCACGCCCCACGGCGCGCGGTCCGCCTCGCTCCAGATCAGCAGCGGCCGCCCGGTGCCGTCGGGCACGATGAACAGCAGCAGGCCGACGAACACCGCGATCGTGCCATCGGTCAGCGCGCCGGGCGGCAACAGCGACTCGGTCAGCGGCTGGGTAACCCAGAGCAGGAAGGCGAGCCCGAATAGCGGCACCAGGCGCCGCTCGGGCAAGCTCCATTCCCGCTGCGTGGCGATGGCGGCGTGCGCGGCCGCGACGTCGAAGCGATCCTCTCTCACCCGTTGAACCCGGGCGACGATCAGCCCGGCAAGCGGTACGCCGATCAGCACGACCGGCATCCCGTAGGCCATCCACTGGACGAAGCTGATGTGGACGCCGATGCTCTCCTCGAGCAAGCCGACGGCGATCGCGTTGGTGGGTGAGCCGATGATCGTGCCGAGCCCGCCGACCGAGGCGGCGAAGGCAATACCCATCGGCAGCGCGCCCGAAAGGCCGTCCTTGCGTGCGGTGCCGACCTTGCCGCCCGCCAGCACGGCGCCTGCCATTGGCATCATGATCAGCGCGGTCGAGGTATTCGAGATCGCGGTCGAGAGCAGGGCGGTCGCGAACATGAACGCCAGCAGCAGCCGCGTCGGCCCGCCGTCCTTGCCCATCGCGTTGAGGATGCCGACCGCGAGGCGGCAATGGAGGTTGGTGCGCTCGATCGCCAGCGCGAGGAACGCGCCGCCCAGTATCAGGAACAGTGTCGGCGAATAGTACGATGCCGCCGTTTCGTTGGCGTTCATCACCCCGGCAAGCGGCAGCACCAGGAACGGCAGCAGGGCGGTCGCGGTAAGCGGCACCGCTTCCGTCATCCACCACGCCGCCATCCATACGACGAGCCCGGCTACGGCCCAGGCCTGGGGTGGCATTCCGGCGGGGGCGGGCACCAGCAGCGTGAGGACGAACGCCGCCAGGCCGATCACGAAACCGATGCGCTTGGCGGTCATGTATCCTCCCCTGCACGAGGAGGGAGACCAGCCGCAGGCTGGCGGAGGGCACGTCCGCAGCGGTGCGAGCCCTCTACCGCTTACTCGATCGCTCGTGCCCCTCCACCATGCTTCGCACGGTCCCCTCCCCGGTGGGAAGGATCGAAAATTCCTACTTCGGCGCCAGCACCATCACCATCTGGCGGCCTTCGAGCCGCGGATAGGCTTCGACCTTGGCCACTTCGGTGACATCGGCCTGGACCCGGCGAAGCAGGTCCATGCCAAGCTCCTGGTGGGCCATTTCGCGGCCGCGGAAGCGCAGGGTCATCTTGACCTTGTCGCCTTCCTCGATGAACTTGAACACATTGCGCATCTTCACGTCGTAATCGTGCGTGTCGATGTTCGGACGCATCTTGATCTCTTTGATCTCCTGCGTCTTCTGCGTCTTGCGGGCCTGGTTGGCCTTTTTCTGCGCCTCGTAGCGGTACTTGCCGACATCGAGGAACTTGCACACCGGCGGATCCGCGTTCGGCGAAACCTCCACGAGGTTGAGCCCGGCTTCGTTCGCCTGCTCGATCGCTTCCTTGGTGTACATGACGCCGAGATTCTCGCCGGCCTCGTCGATGACGCGGACTTTCTCGGACTGGATCATATTATCGTAGCGCGGGCCGCTCTTCACAGGCGGTTGCAAGGTGCGCCGGGGTGGACGGGCTATAAGTGGTCTCCTGTGGTTGTTGATCGGTTAGTCGGTTTAGGGCGCGCTATGTAGGGGCAAACGCCCTTCTGCGCTAGTGACTCCCGACGCTCGGCGCTGGGCCGGCGTCGGGCTGTGTCAGGCGCGCCACAGCGGGTATTGCACCAGCCGTCCTCCGGCGCTGACCACCGCGTCGATCGCCTGCGCCGGCTGCAACGCGGAGAGGATCGCCGGATCGGCCGCGTTCATCCCGCCAGTGAGCGCGCCGAACGCGGGCAGGATCATCCTGCCGCTGGCGCCCCCCCTACGATCAATATGGGACGCAACGACCGCGCAGGGACGCCGGATGGAACGCTCGCGCACGACGAGTTGCAGGCGCGGATGGTAATGCCCGGAGAGCTCTGGCCGCGTCTCGCCCCGTATCGCGCGATGGCGCAGCACGAACCCGGCGATCGCCAGCTCATCGGCCAGCGTGCCGCCTGCTGCCGCCTCCATGCCCGGATCGTGATTGCCGGTGATCCACACCCAGTCGACCGCGCGGGTGAGGGCGGCGAGCATCCCCGCAGCGTGCGGCTCCAGCCGCGCCGGGCCGTTCGAATCGTGGAAGTTGTCGCCCAGGGTGTAGACCCGCCGCGCGCCGCTCTTGCGGATCGCCAGCGCCACGCGTTCGAGCGTCTCGCGGCTGTCGTAGGGCGGCAGCATCTGCCCTCGGGTGGCGTACCAGCTCGCCTTCTCGAGGTGCAGGTCGGCGACCAGCAGCGCGGATTCGCGCGGCCAGTAGAGCGCGCGGCCATCAACCAGCGCGAATTCCTCGCCTGCGAACGAAAAGGGAACCATGGCGATCCCTTGCCCCGCCGCCCAGCCTTTGGCAAGGGACCGGCATGACGGACTGGCAGCCTTTCACCGACAGCGCGCGCGAATGGTTCGAAGCCTTGCGCACCCGCATCTGCGCCGATTTCGAGGCGATCGAGCGCGAGGCCGGATCGGACGCCGGGTTCGAATATATCTCGTGGGACCGGCAGGAAACCGGCAACGCCGATCCCGGCGGCGGCGTGCGCGGGGTGATGAAGGGCAAGGTGTTCGAGAAGGTCGGCGTCAACGTCTCGACCGTGCGCGGCAACTTCTCGCCCGAGTTCGCCCAGACCATCCATGGCGCGGACGAGAGCCCGGCGTTTACCGCCACCGGCATCAGCCTGGTCGCGCACATGGCCAATCCGCACGTGCCCGCGGTGCACATGAACACCCGCTTCCTCACCACCGGCAAGGCCTGGTTCGGCGGCGGGGCGGACCTCAATCCCCCGATCCCGTACGACGAGGATACCGCGGCATTCCACGCCCGTTTCCGCGCAGCGTGCATGGCGCACAACCCGACTTATTACGAACGCTTCGCCAAGTGGGCGGAGGACTATTTCTTCATCCCCCACCGCGGCGTCGCTCGCGGTGTCGGCGGCATCTTCTACGATCACCTCGAATGCGCGGACGAGGCCGAATGGGAACGCAACTTCGCCTTCACCCGCGATGTCGGCGAGGCGTTCCTCGACGTGTTTCCCCGGATCGTACGCCAGCGGATGGGGCAGGAATGGACCGAGGCCGAAAAGCAGCGGCAGCTCGAATGGCGCGGCCGCTACGCCGAGTTCAACCTCGTCTACGATCGCGGCACGCTGTTCGGCCTGCGCACGGGGGGCAACGTCGACGCGATCCTGATGAGCCTGCCGCCCGAAGTGCGGTGGAGTTGAGCTAGGCGATCCACATCCGCAGGAGGCCTGCGACCACGCCAAGCGCCGCCACGCTCGCCGCCCAGATCGCCGCCATCCACAAGAGCCGCTGCCACAGAGGGCTTTGGGGCTGCCCTATCGCACGGTGCGCTGCGTGAGGGCGCTCATCCGCTTTCATCAGTGGTAGCCTTCGGTCCCGACCTTGCCGCGAAACACCCAGTACGACCATGCGGTGTAGCCCAGGATCAGCGGCAGGGTGATGACCGCGCCGACCAGCATGAACACCTGGCTCGATTCGGGCGCGGCGGTATCCCAGATGGTGAGAGCGCCCGGCACGACATAGGGCCAGATGGTCACGCCCAGACCCGCCATGCCGAGGAGGAACAGCAGCAGCGCCAGCACGAACGGCGCGAGCTGCCAGCGCTTGTGCAGACTGTAGAACAGGGCCCCGGCGATGATCGCGGTCAGCAGCGGCACCTGGCTGGCGAACAGGACGTTCGGCATCTCCAGCCAGCGCGCGCGGTACTGCGGGAAGAGGGCGAGGTTGTAGAGGCTCACCGCCGCCATCAGCGCCAGCGTGGCGATGCCAGCGCGCAGCGCGATGCGGTAGGCGCGATCCTGCAGGTCGTCCTCGGTCTTCCAGATCAGCCAGCACGCGCCGAGCAGGGTGTAGCCGGCCACCGTGCCGAGCCCGGTCAGCAGGGTGTAGGGGGTCAGCCAGTCCCACCAGCTGCCGTCATAATGCCGGCCGGTGACGTCGATCCCCTGAAGGATCGCGCCGAGAATCATGCCCTGGCTCAGCGCGGCGATCAGCGAGCCGGCGAAGAAGCCGGAATCCCACAGCGCCATGTGTCGCTCGTCGCGATGGCGGAACTCGAACGCGACGCCGCGGAATACCAGGCCCAGCAGCATCGCGATCACCAGCGGATAAGTCGCCGGGAGGATCACCGCGTAAGCGAGCGGGAACGCCGCCATCAGCCCGCCGCCTCCCAGCACCAGCCAGGTTTCGTTGCCATCCCACACCGGCGCGATCGAGTTCATTGCCCGATTGCGCCCATGGCCCACGGTGAGCGTCGGGAACAGGATGCCGATGCCGAGGTCGAACCCGTCGAGCACGACATAGGCGAACACCGCGAAAGCGATGAGGAAGGCCCAGATCGTGGTCAGGTCCATCAGCCTTCGCCCCTGGTCAGGTGCTGCGCGGCCGGCGTCGTTCCGGCGGTGCGGATCGGCTCGCCCTCGGTGCGGCTGAGCTCGGGCTCGTGCGGGTGCGGGGGGGCCGCCATCAGCCGCAACATGTACCAGATGCCGACTCCGAACACCGCGAAGTAGACCACGACGAACGCGGCGAGCGAGATGGCCACTGCCGGCGCCGCCAGCGGGCTCGCGCTGTCGGCGGTGCGCAGCAGACCATAGACGAGGTAGGGCTGGCGCCCGACCTCCGTCGTCACCCAACCGGCGATCACCGCAACGAAGCCCGCCGGAGCCATCGCCAGCGCGAAGCCGTGCAGCGTCCGCCATTCGTAGAGCGTGCCGCGCCATCGCGCCCACAGGCTCATCAGCCCGAGCAGGATCATCAACGTCCCAAGCCCCACCATCAGGCGGAAGCTCCAGAACACGATGGCCGCGGGCGGCTGCGCATCGTCCGGGATCGTATCGAGCCCCGGAATCGGGGCGTCGAGGCTGTGCTCGAGCAACAAGCTGCCGATCTTGGGAATGCCGACCGCGTAATCGAGCCGCTGTTCCTTGTCGTTGGGAATGCCGAACAGGTAGAACGGTGCACCGTCGGGATGGCTCTCGTAATGCCCCTCGATCGCCATGATCTTGGCCGGCTGGTGCTCCCAGGTGTTGAGCCCGTGCTGGTCGCCCACGAACGCCTGCACCGGAGCCACCAGCAAAGCCATCCACATCGCCATCGAGAACATCTTGCGCACTTGCGGCGTCGCGCGGCCGCGCAGCAGGTGCCACCCGGCGACGCCCCCCACCACCAGTGCGGTTGTCAGGTAAGCCGCGGTTACGGTGTGGATCAGCCGGTAGGGGAAGCTCGGATTGAAGATGATCTCCAGCCAGCTTCCCGGCAGGAACTGGCCGTTCGCGCCCATCACGTAGCCTTGCGGCGTCTGCATCCAGCTGTTTGCCGCGAGGATCCAGAACGACGACATCAGCGTGCCGAGCGCCACCATCACCGTCGCCGCGAAATGCAGTTTGCGGCCGACCTTCTCCATCCCGAACAGCATCACGCCGAGGAAGCCCGCTTCGAGGAAGAACGCGGTCAGCACCTCGTAGGCCATCAACGGGCCGATCACCGGGCCGGCCTTGTCCGAGAACACCGCCCAGTTGGTGCCGAACTGGTAGGACAGGACGATTCCCGAAACGACCCCCATCGCGAAGTTCACCGCGAAGATCTTCACCCAGTAGCGGAACAGGTCGAGGTAGAGCGCCTTGCCGGTCTTGAGCCACAGGCCTTCGAGCACCGCAAGGTAGCTCGCGAGACCGATCGTCAAGGCGGGGAACAGGAAATGGAAGCTCACCGTGAAGGCGAACTGCCAGCGCGCGAGGAGCAGGGCGGTGGGATCCGTCATCATCGCGACCGGCCTTCTACGCCACCCCGGCGGACAATGTAACCGGCGAAAAGCGCAACGCGGATTGCGTTTGGATCCACGGTTCATCGTGCTTTCGGCACGCTTCGCGCTAGGTTGGGCGCACCCTGCGGTGGACGGACGGGGCCGAATATTCCCCCTTTAACAGGCTCGTGTATCCCTCGCTCATGGACGGGCGGCACCGATGTGCCGCGATATTGGGGATTTTCGGGATCGTGTTTCGCCGGGTTTTCGCCGCACTCGCCGTGTTGTTTGTCGCCGCACAGCCATTGCCGGCGATGGCAAGCGCGCTGCAATGCGTGCCTTACGCTCGCGAAGTTTCCGGCATCGATATCCAGGGTAACGCGCGGACCTGGTGGGGCCAGGCCGAAGGGCGTTACGATCGCGGCAGCGAGCCCAAGGTTGGCGCAGTGCTCGCGTTCCGCCCGAGCCGGGCGATGCCGCAGGGCCACGTCGCCGTGGTCGGTGAGATCGTCGACGACCGCCACGTGATGCTCAACCACGCCAACTGGTCGGGCCCCGGAAAGATCGATCGCCGCGCGCTGGCCGAAGATGTCTCCGAAGCCGGCGACTGGAGCGAAGTGCGGGTGTGGTACGGGCCGATCGGCAAGCTTGGCCTGCGGACGAACGCGACGTTCGGCTTCATCTACAATGACGCCCCCAGCGCGCCTCCCACGCTCGATGCACCGTCGATCAACTTCGCCGCCGCTTTCGCGGACCTGATCCCGGCTTCCGAAACCAGGGTAGTCGTGCCGACGCTGGCGCTCGCCTCCTTACGGTAAGCGCAGGCGGGATAACCGCCGGCAGATCCTAAAGCGCGTTCCTGAACCCGGCCAGCCGCCGGACGGCCTCGTCCAGCGTCGCATCCTGCTTGGCGAAGCAGAGCCTGAGATAACCCTTCTCCGCAGCCTCGGTATAGAACGCCGATACCGGAACCGAAGCGACGCCCGCTTCGCGCACCAGCCGCTCGGCCACTGCTTCGTCGTCCGGCGGCAGGCCGGAGGCGGCAAGGTCGATTGTGACGAACCACGTGGCATCGGCCGGCAGCAGCGCGAAACCGGCATCGGCCAGCCCATCGACCAGACGCGTGCGGGCGGCGGCATATTGCGCGCGTTGTGCCTCGTGCCACCGGGTGGGGAGCGCCAAGCCTTCGGCCACCGCCCATTGCAGCGGCGTGGCAGTGGTGAAGGTCAGGAACTGGTGCTGCGCGGCAAGCGCTTCGGCGAGCGGCCTGGCGGCGACCGCCCAGCCGATCTTCCAACCGGTGAGCGAGAAGATCTTGCCCGCCGAACCGATCTTGACCGAGCGGTTCCGCAATGAGGGGATCATCAGCGGCGAGACATGCGGCATGCCGCCGAAGATCATCGCCTCCCACACCTCGTCGCAAATCAGGATGAGATCGTGCCGTGCGCAGATCTCGCCGAGCCGTTCGAGCGTTTCGCGGCCGGCCAGCGTCCCGGTCGGGTTGTTCGGCGTGTTCAGGATCACCGCCCGCGTGTTCGGGCCGATCGCCGCTTCGAGCGCGTCGAGCGGCAGCGCCCAGCGGGGCGGGACCAGGTTGACCGGTTTCACCGTCCCGCCCGCGCGCTCGATCAGCGGGCGATAAGCGTCGTAGGCCGGCTGGAACACGATCGCCTCGTCGCCCGGTTTGACGAATGCGAGGATCGCGGCAGCAAGCGCCTCGGTGGCGCCGGAGGTTACGATCACCTCGTCCACTTCGACGGCAAGCTGCTGGGTTCGCCTGTAATAGGCCGCCACCGCCTGCCGCAGCTCGGCCAGGCCGCGCATCGGCGGATACTGGTTCGAATGTTCGATCAAGGCGCGCCGTGCGGCCTCGAGCAGCTCGGGCGCATGCTCGCGATCAGGAAAGCCCTGCCCAAGATTGATCGCCCCGGTTTCGCGCGCGAGTGCCGACATGCGTTCGAAGATCGTGGTCGTCGCCGGTGGGGTCGCCATACGTGCGTTCTATGCGCCGCTCGCTCGCCCGCAAGCGGCGCCAGCGATTTTCCTACATCGGCCATTGCTGGCATCGTTGCCGGGCAATGCCGGCCCTCGTCTCTCGCCCGCGCGATTTGTTCAGGCGGGGGGTGCGCGCTCTGAACGGTTTTCTTGTCCAGAACCGTGTCACACCTGTCACTCTCCAACAGCGATGCACGCTCGACTCGCTGCGCTTTGCACTTGCCGAAGCGGGCGGCAGTCCGCACATCTCCCCTCGTATGTTGCGGCAATTCGAACTGATAGAGCGGGTCAAGGAATATGACCCCGATGCCGACGAGGCGATGCTCAACCGCGCCTACGTCTACACCGTGCAGAAGCACGGCGCGCAGAAGCGCGCTTCCGGCGATCCGTATTTCAGCCATCCGATCGAGGTCGCGGGCCTGATGACCGATCTCAAGCTCGATCAGGAGACCATCGCCACCGCGTTGCTCCACGACACGGTCGAGGACACGCTGGCAACGATCGAGGACATCGAAATCAACTTCGGGCCGGAGGTCGCGCGGCTGGTCGACGGCGTCACCAAGCTCTCCAAGATCGAGCAGATGCCCGAGAACGAGCGGGCGGCGGAGAACCTGCGCAAGTTCCTCCTCGCGATGAGCGAGGACATCCGCGTGCTGTTGGTGAAGCTCGCCGACCGGCTGCACAACATGCGCACGCTGCACTTCATCAAGTCGCCCGAAAAGCGCCAGCGCATTTCGCGCGAGACGATGGATATCTATGCCCCGCTCGCCGAGCGGGTTGGCATGTATGAATACATGCGCGAGATGCAGTTGCTCGCGTTCGAGCAGCTCGAGCCGGAGGGCTATGCCACCATCACCGGCCGCCTGGCGCAGATCAGGAGCCAGGAAGGCGGGCAGGTCGATGCGATTGCGCTGGCTATCAAGCAGGCGCTGGCCGAGGCCGGCCTCAAGGTCGAGGTCTCGGGCCGTGAGAAGCACCCGTTCTCGATCTGGAAGAAGATGGCGGAACGCCACGTCAGCTTCGAGCAGATCACTGACATCATGGCGTTTCGCGTGCTCACCGAAAGCGACGGCGATTGCTACCGCGCGCTGGGGGTGTTGCACGCGACCTGGCAGTGTATTCCCGGGCGTTTCAAGGACTACATCTCGACGCCGAAGACCAATGGCTACCGGTCCCTGCACACCGCGCTGATCTTCGAGAACTCGATGCGGATGGAAGTGCAGATCCGCACGCGCGAGATGCACCGCACCAACGAGTTCGGTCTCGCCGCACATTGGGCATACAAGCAGGGCGACCGGCCCGACGGGCAGGTCGGCTGGTTGCGCGACCTGATCGAGATCGTCGACGCGAGCCACGATGCCGAGGAGCTGCTCGAGCACACCCGGCTGCAGGTCTACCAGGATCGCATCTTCGCCTTCACGCCCAAGGGCTCGCTGTTCCAGTTGCCCAAGGGGGCGACCCCGGTCGATTTCGCGTTCGCGGTGCATACCGATCTCGGCGCGCAGGCGGTCGGGGCCAAGATCAACGGGCGGCACATGCCGCTGCGCACGCAGCTCAACAACGGCGACGTGGTCGACATCATCAAGGGCAAGCACGCCGAGCCCCAGCTGTCGTGGCTCGGGTTCGTCGTCACCGGCAAGGCGCGCGCCTCGATCCGCCGCGCGGTGCGGCAGAAGGAATATGCCGAAGTCGCCGCAATCGGCGCGCAGCTGTTCGAGCATGTGGCGGACCGGTTGCCGACCAAGATCGGCAAGAAGGCGATCAAGGAAGCGGTCAAGCGGCTCGAGCTGGAGGACGAGGAGGAGCTGATGTTCCGCGTCGGCTCGGGCAAGATTTCCGACCACGACCTGATGGAAGCGCTGGTGCCGGGCTCGACCGCCGACTTGCCCGAGCAGGAACGGCACGAGCGGACGATCTCGATCCGCGGGCTGACGCCGGGGGTGGCGTTCCAGCTCGCCGATTGCTGTCACCCGGTGCCGGGCGACCGCATCGTCGGCTTGCGGCGGCCGGGCGAGGGAGTCGAGGTGCATGCGATCGACTGCCTCGACCTTGCCAGCGGGATCGATGCCGACTGGATCGATCTCTCGTGGGGCGAACGCTCGCAGGGCGCGGTCGGGCGCCTCAGGATCGTGCTCTACAACCGGCCGGGGACGATGGCCGAAATGGCGGGGATCTTCGCCGCCAACCGCGGCAACATCGTTGCGCTCGACCTGACTCAGCGCGATGATCCGTTCCACACCTACGAGGTCGATCTGGAGGTGCAGGACCTGGCGCACCTGACGCGCATCGTCAGTGCTTTACGGGCGAGCGATGCGGTGGCCCAGGCGGAGCGGATTTAGGGCTGTTCCGTTCAAAGAAGGGTGAGTTCAACCTCGACCGTGTCACCCTCGATCAGACGCTCCGTCAGGCGCACAGGCTTCTTCACCGGCAAGAGCCAACCACCGCCGCCTTTTCGCGGAAACAGCGACGTATTCCACTTGCTGCTGCCGACCAGCACCTCGACCTTGACCGAGCCAAATCCTCGCCGCTTGCCGAACTCGAGCCGCCGGGCAAGCTCGTAACCCGCGACATGATCTGCCGCCTCGCCAGTCACCGCGACGAAATAGGCCGGATCATAGCCTTCCTCGATGAATGCGGTCTCGAGTGGCGCGGTGAAACGCACGGTGTCGCTCATTTGGCGGGCACGCCGCGAACCGGCACCTGCACGTTGCACAGGTCGATCCCGCCGGCGGGGACCTTGTAGAAGGAGTCGTTCCGGTTCGCTTTGACCCGCACGTATTCGGCGAAGCTCGCGCTGTCGCTGGCGAGATATTGGAAGCGCGGCGGCTCGGGCAGCTCGTTCCCGAGCCGCACCGAGAGGATCGGCACCCGCAGCTTCTGATCGTCGTACACCCCCGCCTCGCCTTTCCCGCGCGGCAGGACGGAGAGGTGCTCGATCCCCTCTATCACCCGGCCGACAACGGCAATGTTGCGGTCAAGCTGGCGCGGCGCGTGCCCGATCACCGCGTAGAGTTCCGCCCCGGTACCGGTGTCGGGCGACAAGTCTCGCGCGACGCCCACGGTGCCGTAGCAATGGGTCGGCCAAGCATCCGACTGCGCTTCCGGGAACGGTTCGGCTGGAGTGCCATCCTTAGGGGAAATCCGAACCCGGACCGGAGGTATACCCATTCCGATCGGCCAACCATCTTTGAAGAATGTGTACGGCGCGTAAGGGTCTCGAGCGTTCGTCTGCCTCATCGGATTCACGCGCGGATAAGTAAGGCTGAGCGGCAGCTTAGTCAGGTACTCGCTCTCGGGCACGACGCGGAGTCCTTCGGGCAGCGGCTTCGCTCCGGCCTTGTCGTCCTCACCATCACCCCATTGCGCGACCCAGTTGTCGACTACGCGATAGACGGTGGTCCCATCCCACCAGTGCGCCTTGGCGAGCGTGCGGATGTTGCCAACCCAGCCCTGGCTGAACGGCGGCGGCAGAAGCTGGATTACGACTTCGCGCTTGGCCCCAGCTGTGTCCGTCGCGAGTTCCATGACGAGAAGGTCGGCGGGATCGATCGGCGTCCATTCCTGAGCCTTGGCGGAGGCGACCACCGAGGCCGGTGTCGGCGGCTCCTGCGCCGCTGCGGGCGCGGCCAGCGCCAGGGTGGCAAGCCAAACCCCGCGCTTCATTGCGCGGCGTCCTCGAGCGTGTGCATGTCCTCGTCCGACAGCCCGAAGTGGTGCCCTACCTCGTGCACCAGGACGTGCGCCACCAGATGCTCGAGGGTCTCGTCGCCGCGCTCGATCCATTCGTCCAGGATAGGCGCGCGGAACAGGCGGATGCGGTCGGGCATCGCGCCCGAATGGTCGATAGACTTCTCGCCCAGCGCGATGCCTTCGTAGATTCCGGTCAGCTCGAACGGGTCTTCGATCCCCAGCGCGGCCAGCGTCTCTTCATCGGCGAAGTCCTCGACCTGCAGCACCACCTCGCCGAGATGGCGCGCGAACGCCGCCGGCAACCGCGCCAGCGCCGCGCGTGCAAGCGCCTCTATCTCGTCGAGCGATGGGGCGGTGCCAAACTTCCGGGTCATGCATCTGACCTAAGCCAAGCCGTGCGCCTTGTCATCGCCCCTCGCCGCCGCTAGGTGCGCCGCCCTAAGGCCTCACGGCCGACAGGCATGCGGAGCGGTGGCCGAGTGGTCGAAGGCGCTCGCCTGGAAAGTGAGTATACGGCAAAACCGTATCGAGGGTTCGAATCCCTCCCGCTCCGCCA
>CAYNXB010000025.1:0-33355 GCA_964401045.1 uncultured Sphingomonadaceae bacterium
CCGAGGACGATTTCCGCTACCTGCTCGACTGGCTCGAGGAAGCGCAGCTCGACCGCGTGGGCGGGTTCCGCTTCGAGCCGGTGGAAGGCGCGGCGGCCAACGCCCTGCCCGATCCGGTGCCCGAAGCAATCAAGGAAGAGCGCTACGCAAGGCTGATGGAAGTGACCGAGCGCATAAGCGCCGCCAAGCTCGCCGCCAAAGTCGGCCGCACGCTGCCGGTTATCATCGACGAAGTCGGTGAGCCGGACGAGGACGGCGATATCGGCGCCACTGGCCGCTCGCAAGCCGACGCGCCCGAGATCGACGGCGAGGTCTACTTGCGCAATGTGCCCGCAACCCTGGCCGCGGGCGACATCGTGCAGGTCACGATCGAGGACGCGGACGCCCACGACCTGTTCGGCGTTATCGCCTGAACCGGTGTCGCGCGCCGCGAGGCCGGCTTTCGTTTTCCTACACCCGGTCCTCTCGCTAGCGTGGACGGCGAAAGGCTCTTTCGATCGTCGATATTCCCGCTTGCGAACCGCGCGGACACCCGGGTGCCGGAAGGTCACAATGCGTGACTTCCGAAACCTGGGCCAACGCCATGCAATTCAACCCGAATCCCTCCGGAACGTCACAGCGTTTCGCATCCCGTTGGCCGTCACGCGGGAAATTGCAGCCCCGCACCCGTCCCGGTCACAGGTCGAAACACAGGCGGTAGCGTTCGAAACAGCGCGCACCGCACTTCAGGCGGATCAGCGCGCCTTCGGCCATCGCGATGGCGCGGCGCGGATCTTCCTCGACCGCAGGGCGGATCGCCTCGCGGTTCCAGTCCTCGCTGTGCTTGACGTCGAGCACCGCGTGGAGCGCAAAATAGCGCCGCTCCTTGCCTGACAGCCCGATGCGCTTGAGACCTTCGGCGACGCAGGCCGAACGTCCCGGTGCGGTCAGCTCGATCGCCCCCAACGCGCCGACGCTGTGCCAGGTGTATCGGCGCGCGGTCGCCATCGCGGTCATCGCGTTGGCCAGCGCGAGGCTTTCCCATACGGTGGTCTCGATTCGCGGATCGAGGTCGAGCGTATCGATCAGGCTGCCAAGCATCGGCCCGTGCATGCCCTTCTCGTTGCCGCGCCCCATCTCGTCCCAATAATTGCGCGCGAGCTCGAGCTTGGGGCGCGTCGGCAGTTTTACCTGGGTCATCGCCACCAGATCGTCGAATCCCGCTTCTCCCGCGGCTTCCTGCTGCAGGAACCAGCGCAAGTCGTCGCGACTCGCCTGTTCGGCGAGCCACGGGAACAGCGGATCGCCTTGGCCCGGCCCGCTCGCCTTCAGTTCCTCGAACCATTGAACGAACCCGTCCGGATCGGTCGGCACGGCCGCCGCTTCGTCGACCACGCCTTGCCGCAGTTCCTCCAGGAAGCCGCCTTCAAGACGCAGCATCGTCGCGTCGCTGGCGACGGTCCGCTGCCAGTCGTCGGACGGAAACTGCGGCGCGAGCCGCTCATGATTCCATTGTGCCAGCCGCTGCTGAAAGTTGTCGTTGAGAAACTGCGAGCGTCGCTCGCTGCGAAGGAGATTGGTGGCCATGGTCGTCCCGCTGAAGAGAAGTGTTAGCCTCCAAGCGATTGAATTGACTGAAAGTTCCACTAACAAATGTTACGTGACGGCGATGCCGTTCCGACTTAGTCTTTGTTAAGTCTGGAAAAAGGACGGGGTATGGACAGCAAACGTCTCGAAGCCTTTAGCGATGGCGTGCTGGCGATCATCATCACCATCATGGTGCTGGAACTAAAGGTGCCGCACGAGCCGACGATGGCCGCGCTGGTGGCGCTGTGGCCGGTGTTCCTCAGCTACGTGCTGAGCTTCCTCTACGTCGGCATCTACTGGAACAACCACCATCACATGCTCGCGGTCACCCGACAGGTGAACGGCGGAATCCTGTGGGCCAACCTGCACCTGCTGTTCTGGCTTTCGCTGCTGCCGTTCAGCACCGGCTGGATGGGTGAGAACCTGTTCGCCCGCGGGCCGACGGTGCTTTACGGGCTCAACCTGCTTGCGTGCGCGCTTGCCTATTACCTGCTCGAACAGCGGATTATCGCCAACCAGGGCAGGCAAGGCAAACTGGCCGGCGCGGTTGGGCGTGACCTCAAGGGCAAGCTCTCACCGCTATTCTACACCATCGGTATCGTGCTCGCGTGGCTGTGGCTGCCGATGGCGGGCATGGCTTTTTTCGTGCTGATGGCGCTGGTGTGGCTGGTGCCGGACCGTCGCATCGAACGGAAGATGGCGGACTAGGCCATGGTGCGGAAGGTGATCGAGCGGCGAATCGCGTCCATCGGCGCGATCGAGTGCTCCCAGTCGCGACGCACTTCGCCCGACAACAGGTAGAGCGAGCGAGGCCGCAGCTGGACATTGCGGCGCTCGAACCCGACCGGAGTGCGGCGGCGCAGGCGGAACGTCGCCAGAGCGGTGAGCGAAAGGCCCATCACTTCGCCGTATTGTGGCCGATCGCGGTGCCAGCCGATACCCGCGCCGGGGTCGTAGCGGATCACCAGCGCCTGGACGAAATCCTCTGGCTGCTTGCCGACCAGCGGGGCCAGCGTGGCGCGCAAGGCGCGCAGCCATTCGGGCATCGGCGGTGCCTCGGCCACGCGCTGGCGCGTGAAATCGTAGCCCGAGCCGTAGCTGGCGGTCAGCCGCTTGCCTTGCCACTGGCCGAACTGGAACGGCGCGAGCGGCGCGGCATCGAGATGCGCGGCCAGCGCGGCGTCCTCCGTGGCGCCGATGGCTTCCTCGATCAGCATCAGGCCGGACACAAGCGGGGCCGGCGCAAACAGTTCGTGCTGATCCGTCATGGCCCATATATGGGCGCGCGATGCGCACCGCCCAAGCCAGTTTCATTGTCGAGACGCCCGGCCGCGGCTTGACCGAGATCACCGAGCGGATCGACCGCTGGCTCGGCGACAGCGACATCGGGACGGGCGTGCTGCATATTTTCTGCCGCCACACGTCCGCCTCGTTGCTCATCAACGAAAACGCCGCGGCGGCGGTCCAGCGCGACCTGCTCGCCTGGCTCGATCGCGTGGCGCCCGAACGCGACAACTACGAGCACGACAGCGAGGGACCCGACGACATGCCCGCGCACATCAAGACGCTGCTCACCGGCAGCGGGCTCAGCGTGCCGGTCGGCGCGGGACGCATGTTGCTCGGCACCTGGCAGGGCGTGTTCCTCGCCGAGCATCGCCGCCGGCCGCACAACCGCACAATCGTCCTCACCGTGATCGGCGAATAGAAACCCGCGCACGCCTTCCAGCGTTGGAAACCATTATGCCGATCTCGATCCGTGCCGAATTCGACTTCGCCTTGCCGGAGCCGACCGATGTCCTCCTCCAGTTCGAGGCAGCGGCGATCCCCGAGCAGCGCATCCTCGAAACCGATACCCAGACCTCGCCCAGCGACCACTGTCAGCGCGTGCCCTCGCAGGATGCGATCGGTGAGCGGATGTGGATACGCGCGCAGGGCCGGTTCCAGGTCGCCTACAGCGCCAAGGTCCAGGTCCGGCGGATGATCCCGGACCTGTCGAAGCTCGCCCGCATGCAGCCGCACCTGCTGCCTGGCGAGGCGGTGCAATACCTGTTCGATTCGCGCTATTGCCCAGGCGCACGGTTCTCCGATTTCGTCGCCGACGAGTTCGGCGCGCACGATGGCGGCGCGCGGATCGTCAACGTGTGCGACTGGATCAACAAGCATTTCAGCTACACGCCGGGCAGCTCGAACGCGACGACCACCGCGCTGGACACGTTCATATCCCGGCGCGGCATCTGCCGGGACTATGCCCATCTGCTGGTCACGCTCGCGCGCGCATCGAACATCCCGGCCCGCTACGTCAGCGTCTATGCACCGGGCGTCGAGCCACCCGATTTTCACGCGGTCGCCGAAGTGTTCCTCGCCGATCCGACCGTGGCCGGCGGTGGCGCGTGGTACCTGATAGACGCGACCAAGATGGCGGAGCCCTCGCAGATCGTGAAGATCGGCGTGGGCCGCGACGCCGCCGACGTCAGCTTCCTCACCAGCTTCGGCAACTCCGAGTTCGGCAACAAGCGCGTCACTGTGCTAGCCGAGCGTTGAGCCGCAACGGCGCCGGAGCCTGAGAACGGACATGACCGACCTGATCGCAGTCGACATCGGCGGAACGCACGCCCGGTTCGCGCGCGCGGTCGTGTCCGACGGGGGCGCGGTCACGCTCGGCGAGGTGCGCAAGCTCAAGACCGACGATTACGTCTCGCTGCAGACGGCATGGGATGCCTACCGGGCGATGGAAGGCGGAGCGCTGCCCGCGGCCGCCGCGATTGCCATCGCCGGCCCCGTGAGCGGCGGGACGGTGCGGATGACCAACAACTCCTGGTCGTTCCATCCGGCCTCGCTCCCAGCGCAACTCAGGGTCGAGAAGGTGACCGTGATCAACGATTTCGGCGCGGTCGCACATGCCGCGGCACGCGCGCCGGACAGCGACTTTCTCCACCTCTCCGGTCCCGAGGCTCCGCTGCCCACGACCGGCACGATCAGCGTGATCGGGCCTGGCACGGGGCTTGGCGTCGCCCATTTCCACCGTTTTACCGGTGGCTACCATGTCCAGGCGACCGAGGGCGGGCACGTCGATTTCGCGCCGGTGGACGCGATCGACGATGCCATGCTGCTGCGGCTGCGTAGGCGCCACCGCCGCGTCTCGGTCGAGCGGGTGGTTTCGGGTCCGGGAATCGTGGCGATCCACGAAGCGCTCGCCGCCTACGAGGGTCGCCCGATCGAGGAACTCGAGGACACGGACATCTGGCAGGCGGGGCTGGAGAACCGGGACAGCCTGGCCGTCGCGGCGGTCGATCGGTTTTGCCAGTCGCTCGGCAGCGTCGCCGGGGACTACGCGCTCGCGCACGGCGCGGCGGGGGTGGTGATCGCGGGCGGGCTGGGCCTGCGGTTGCGCGATGTTCTGCCGTCCTCCGGCTTTGCCGAACGGTTCCGCTTCAAAGGGCGTTACGAGCAGATGATGGCGGGACTTCCCGTCAAGCTGATCACGCTTGCCGAACCGGGGCTCTACGGTGCCGCGGCGGCATTCGCCGCGGAGCATCGCAACGGGCCGGTCACGCGTTAACTCCTTGCGTCACGGCGTATCGTGGCGGGACGCGGCTGCCGGCGCGCTAGCCATTAACCATGTTTTCCGGCACAATCCGGCGCATGAGTTCGGCTTACAAATGGATCGGTGCGGCAACCGCCGCGGTGGTGTTGTTCTTCGCTTCCGCCGGCGTTACGGGCGCGATCCTCGACGCGCGTGAGGCGCAGGTTCCAGCCGCGCCGCGGATCGAGGCTGACGCCGTGCTCGGTGACGCGCTCGCCATGCCAGCCCGGGCGTCCGCGCCGGCCGTTGAGATCGCCACCACGCCAGCGTCCGATCCAGTGGCACCCGATGAACAGCCCTTCGTCATCAAGCGCATCCTGCCGATCGACGGCCCGATCAAGTATGGCGAGTGGCATTGGAACCCCGAAGGCGCGCCCGACGGGCCGCTGGTGATCACGGTCGACCTTGACGCCCGGGTGCTGTCGGTATTCCGCGGCGGTTACGAGATCGGTGCGACGGCGGTGATGCTCGGCACACAGGAGCATCCGACGCCGCTCGGCACCTTCCCGATCCTGTCGAAAGAGCGGCACAACATCTCCGAGAAGTACAACAACGCCCCGATGCCATGGACGCTGCGGCTGACGTGGGACGGGGTTGCGATCCACGGCGGGGCCGAAGTCGAGCGCGGCTACGCCAGCCACGGCTGCATCGGCGCGCCGAACGACTTCATCTCCAAGGTCTACGCGATCGCCAAAAAGGGCGACAGGGTGATCATCACCCGCGGCAAGACGGCCGGTTTGGGCGATCGCCTGACTTAAAGCCCCTCGACCCGTCGCGGCGGTTCACGGCGAAAGGTCCATCGCTTGCCGTCGACTCGCGCGATCACCCCGGCGAGGTTCGAATCCTTGCCGTTGACGAGCCGGGTCATCAGCCGCGCTGTCGACGAGCCGCGGGGATTGCCGCCGAGCATGGCGATCGCACGCATCACGATCCGCAGGCGGATCGGCTGCGGCGCCAGCGGACGGTAGCGGATTTCGCCTTCGCCCACTTCGACCTGCTCCAGCCACTCGCGCTGCGCCGCCCATTGCAGCACCGCCTCGGCCCCCGCGAGGTGCGCCGCGCTGGCCGACAGGCCGACGACATCGATCCAGCTCGCCTCGCGCAACGCCTTGCGGATGCGCACGCGGTCGAAGCGCGGGTCCTCGTTCGATGGGTCGAGCGCCGGGTCGAGTCCGGCCGCGGCGACGAGCTCACCAAGCTCCGCCCGGCGCCAGCCGAGCAGCGGCCGCAACAGCGTGAGGTTGGTGCCCGGCAGGTTGGTCCGCGGGCGCACACCGGCAAGGCCGGCCAGGCCACTCCCCCGGTTGAGGCGCATCAGCAGCGTCTCGGCCTGATCGTCAGCATGGTGCGCGGTGGCGAGTGCCGCGAGCCCGCGCTCCTTCATCCACCCGGCCAGAGCCGCGTAACGCGCCGCTCGGGCGCGGTCCTGCAGGTTTCCGGCGCCGACTTTCACCTGCAGCATGCGATGCGGGATGCCGTGGGCCGCGCATAGCTCGGCGACCATCGCCGCTTCGGACACGCTTTCCGGGCGCAGACCGTGATCGACGGTCGCGACCTCGACCTTGCCTGGCATCACCGCTTCGGCGAGCAACAGCAGCGCGAGGCTGTCAGGCCCGCCCGACACCGCGAGGCCGAGCTTGTCGCCTTCCGGCCACAGCCGTGCGAGATCGCCGCCGAAACGCGCGATCAGCTTGTGCGGCGCACGCTCACTTGCAGGTGACGGAGGCGCGATTGCGTTCATATTGCTGCTTGAGCCGCCCGGAAGCGAGTGCCGGATAAGTGTCGCCAAATTCGGCGAGCGCGATGCATGCGCGGTTGGTGTCCTTCATCTGAACCATCGCTTCGGCGAGGAACAGCAGGCTGTCGCCGGCGCGTGCGCCGTTCTTGTCGGCCTGATAGTTCTGCAGGAACCACGTCGCCGCCTCGCGCGCCTGCCCGCCGTCGAGGAACGCGCGGCCGAGAAGGTTGCGGCCGAAGCTGATCTGCGAATCTTTCGGATAGGTCTCGACATACTTGCGCAACTGCTGCTGCGCCTCGGGGTAGAACTTGGCCTCCCACAACCGGAAGCCATACGTATACTCGTCGTTGCCGGGGTTGCCGGTGTCCGGCTTGGTGATCGCCGAGACCGCCGCGACCCGCTGGGCCGAGGGGCCGCTGGCCGCGGGCGGAGCGGCAGCCGGCCGTGCCGCCGCCGCGGGTGTCGGAGTGGGCGCGCGGACCGGCGCCGCGGCAACAGGCGCCGAGCTCGCCCCGCCGACCGGCACTTGCGGATCGATCGCGTTGGTATCGGCCACCTCGAGCGCAGCCAGCCGAGCCTTCAGCTCGGCGATGGTGTTGGCATTTTCCTCCTCGTGCGCGGTGATCCGTGCCACTTGTGCCTCGATCGAATCGAGCCGCACGAGGATATCGCTCACCGCAGTGGTCGTGGTGGCAGTGGGCGCGGGCGTGCCGCCTTGCGCGGTATCGACCTCGGGCGTGAAAAAGCGTCCGTCCCCGCCGGGGAACACCGCGCGCTGCACCGCGCGCAGCTCGGTTTCGAGCTTGCGCAGCCGCGCGTCCTGGTCCTGCGCTTGCGCCAGTGCCGGGACGCTTACGGCGCAAGTGGACGCGAGCGCGAGGCCCATGGTGAAGCGGCGAATAATCATACGGTGGCGAGCCATTGGCGGCCGTCCTCCTGTCCAGTTCAGTTCGATCCCGCGCGGGTTTGGCGAAGCAAGGCCAAACCACCGCTGAACGAGGTTACGAAGGCGCGATTCGCTTGTCGAGGCAAGGTCCGGCTTAATCTGTGGGCGCGTTGCTCCGCCTCTCTGCCGCCTCGATCGCGCTCGTCACCGGTCCCGGGGCGGCATTTTGCGTGCGGGGGCCTTGCCGGGCCGGGGCCCGGGGCGCGTTCGCAGCCGCTGATGCGGCCGGTTTCGGTGCCGGAGTGGGCGCCGGCGCCACCGTAGAGGCAGGTGCGGGCGCCTTGCGCGCCAGAAGCGCCGCGGCCGTCACCGGCACGTCCTTCATGATCTGCTCACCGGTTGCGAGCCGCGGGATCTCGCGTCCGCCGATCGTGATCTTCAGCGCTTCCGGCCGTGCGGTCCACAACTGCGGCCCTTGGGCCGTCGCCGGGACCGTGTAGGTTTCGCCAAGCGCCATTTCCTTCTGCATCAGCTGGGTGCCGTTGGCGTCATAGAACTTCACCCACACCCCTTGCTGGAGCGCGGTGAACACCACCGGAGCGCTTGCAGCCGGCGCCGCCAGCACCGGGCGTGCCTGCGGGGCGGTGCGCGGCGTCGGCTGGTCTTCCGGCAATAGCGAAGGCAGCTCGGCGGCGGGCGCGAACATCGAGTTGTATCCGAAGTAGCCGACCACCAGCAGCGCCAGCACCGCCGCGCCGGCAATCCAGATGATCGTCGACCCAGGCACCCGCGCCGGATCGCCGGGTTCAAACGGGGTCCCCCGGCTGAGCGGCACCGGATTGAGCCGGGCAAGTTCGGCCCGCACATCATCGGCGATCTCGTCTTCGTGGAGGCCGACTACCCTGGCGAAACTCTTCGAAAAACCGATCGCATAAGTCCGCGCCGGAAGCGCCCCGAAATTGCCGGCCTCGATCAGCCGCAAATGGCGCTGAGGAATGCGCGTCTCGGTCGCAATCTGCTCGAGGCTCATCCCGTTCGCTTCCCGCGCACGGCGCAGGCGTTCGCCTGGCCCGAGCGCGGGCTCGATCGTTTCCCCGACGGTTTCGGGGGGGATTTCGGCTTCGGCTGGTTCGTCCATTCCCACTCCCGTCGGCGGCGCACACCAAAGATAGCGCCTCGGCTCAAGTCAAGCGAGCCACCTGTGCGGCGCGGAGCCGCGCGACGGATCGAAAGCGAGGTGCGTCAGTCCGTTTCGATTCCGCGTTCGTCCGCCCATTCACGCAGGGCCGCGCGCATGTCCGGCGGCGGGCTGGAGAGCCACGCGCGCATCGTTGCGCCGATTTCCTCGGTATCGACCTGGCGCACCAGTTCCTTGATCGGCCCGACCGCTGCCGGAGTGATGGACAGCCGCCGCACGCCGATACCGAGCAGCGCCAGCGCTTCCAGCCGCCGCCCGCCCATCTCGCCGCACACGCCCACGTCGAGCTTGTGCCCCGCGGTTGCCCTCATCACCCGATCGAGGAACCGCAGGATCGCAGGGCTCAGCCAATCGTAGCGTTCGGCGAGCTTCGGGTTGGCGCGGTCCGCGGCAAACAGGAACTGCGTGAGGTCATTGGTGCCGATCGACAGGAACGCGATCCGCGGCAGCAACTGATCGAGCACTTCGGCGAGTGCCGGCACTTCGAGCATCACGCCATAATTGATGGTTTCGGGCAGCTTCTTCTTGCGTCCCGTGAAGTAGCGGACCTGGTGCTCGAACATCGTGCGGGCGGCATCGAACTCCCACGGCTCGGACACCATTGGGAACATCACGTTGAGCGTGCGCCCGGCCGCGGCCTCGATCAGCGAGCGCGCCTGCGATTTGAGCAGCGCCTCGCGCTCGAGCGCCAGGCGCAGCGCGCGCCAGCCCATCGCCGGGTTCTCGTCGTTTTCGCCATCGTCGTTGCGCAAATACGGCAGAGCCTTGTCGCCGCCGATGTCGACCGTGCGAAAGATCACCGGCCGGTCGCCCGCGCCTTCAAGCACGTCACGGTAGAGCCGCGTCTGCTTGTCGCGCGCCGGCAGCGCCGCCGAGACGAGGAACTGGAACTCGGTGCGGAACAGGCCGATGCCGTCGGCGCCGGTCAGGTTGAGGTTGGCGATGTCATCGCGCAGCCCGGCGTTCATCATCACCTGGATGCGCACGCCGTCGCGGGTGAAAGGTTCGACGTCACGCAGCTTGGCGTAGGCCGCCTGGCGCTCCCGGTTCTTGGCGAAGCGGGTCTCGAACGAATGGACCACGCTTTCCGACGGACGCGCGAGCGCCACCCCGTGATCGCCGTCGAGCAGGATCGTGTCACCTTCGCGGATCAACGCGCGCGCGTTGCGCACCCGGCCGATGACCGGCACGCCCATCGCGCGGGCCACGATCACCACGTGCGCCGTGAGCGAGCCTTCCTCGAGGATCACGCCCTTGAGGCGCCGACGGTCGTATTCGAGCAGCTCGGCAGGGCCGAGGTTGCGGGCGATCAGGATGGCATCCCCGCGCAGCCCTTTGGTCGCCGCCGTGCCGAGCTGGCCCGAGACAATCCGCAGCAGGCGGTTCGCCAGGTCTTCCAGATCGTGCATGCGCTCCGCGAGCAGCGGATCGTCGATCTCGCGCATGCGCATGCGGGTGCGCTGCTGGACACGCTCGATCGCAGCCTCGGCCGTGAGGCCGGAATCGATCGCCTCGTTGATCCGACGACTCCAGCCCTCGTCGTAGGCGAACATCTTGTAGGTCTGGAGCACCTCCTCGTGCTCCCCGCCGACGCCGAACTCGGCGTCGCGCGCCATGTGATCGATCTGCTCGCGCATGCGGTCGAACGCCATGTAGACCCGCGCACGCTCTGCTTCGGGATCGTCGGCGACCGTCTGCTCAATCGTGATGCGCGGCTGGTGCAGCACAGCGTGGCCCATCGCCAGGCCCTTGACCAGCACCAGTCCGGCGAGCTGCGCCGGCTCGCTCAGCGCCGGGGCGAAACCGAGCGCATCCTCGGAATCGACCAGCTCGGCATTGTCGATCAGCTCGGCGATGACCATCGCCACCGTCTGCAGCGCCTCGATCTCGACGTCTTCGTACTTGCGAGGTTCGACGTGCTGCACGGTGAGCACGCCGATTGCCCGCTCACGCCGCACGATGGGCACGCCCGCGAACGAATGAAACTTCTCCTCGCCCGTTTCCGGCCGGTACTGGAAGTCGGAATGCGTCGCGGCTTCGGCGAGGTTCAGGGTCTCGACATTGGCGGCGATGGTGCCGGTCAGCCCCTCGCCGATGCCGAGCTTGGTGACGTGGACGGCTTCCTGGTTGAGGCCGCGCGTCGCGAACAGCTCGAGCATTCCATCACGCAGGAGGTAGACCGAGCAGACCTCGCTGTGCAGCGCCTCGCCGATGATGTCGACCACCTGGTTCAGCTTTCCCTGCGCATGCAGGCGTGAAGCCATCAGCTCATGGAGCTGGGTGAGGATCGAGCGTGCTGCGACGATGGCGGACATTGCGTCCGCCTATCTTACTTCGCCGGGTGTTGGAAAGACGGGATCAGCCGCCGGAGATTTCATCCTTGATCCTCAGCTTCTGTCGCTTGAGGTCGGAAACGATAGCGTCGTCAGGGTGCGGTCGGCACAGTTCGTCGTGAATTTGGCGTTCGAGCCCTTCGTGCTTCTGCTGCAGCGCCTGGACGTGGGACATATGCGGTTTATCCTTCGCGTTGGCGACGGGCCCCAACTGGACCGGCCGCGGGGGATTCCCGAACGCGACTCGCCGCAAACACGGCGCAGCCGCGTGATTGTCATAGAACCACAATATGCATAGATCGGCAATCGGCGCGGCGGATTGCGACAAGTACAGACCGCGGCGCGACGAACCGAAATTCTGGCCGAAATTCTGGCATCGAAGGGAGACGCGATCCGTGGGCGAGGAGGAGATGCGCAAGCGCCTGCAAGCCCTGCGGACCGAACATCGCGACCTCGACGCGGCGATCGACGCGCTCGGCGGAGCCGGCTCCGCCGACCAGTTGCAGATCGCCCGGCTCAAGAAGCGCAAGCTGCGCCTGCGCGACCAGATCGCGCTGATCGAGGACAACCTGCTGCCAGACATTATCGCGTAAGTGACTTGAATCGGGATAAGGCCGCCGAGGCTCTATTGCGGCCTATGGAATCTGCGCTAGCCACCCGGCCGATGAGGGAGCCTGCAGACATCACCGCGCCGATCGTCGAAGCGCTTTATTGCGACGCGCTGATTCTCGCCGACGAGGCGCGCGCCGCGTTCGATCTCTCGGGCCGGCTCGATCAGGTCGGCCTTGACGAGGATCTCGCGCGCATAGCTCTGTCATGCGAAGCGCTGCGGACCACCACGCGGATGATGCATGTGCTCGCCTGGCTGCTCAACCAGCGCGCCTATTTCCGCGGCGAGATGAGCGAATTCCAGCTCCGCCGCCACGGCCGCCTGCCGCCTCAGCAGCCGCTCGGCGATCCGGCGCAGGTTGCGCGGCTCGGTCCTGAGATACGCGACCTCGTCGAACGTACGCGACTGTTCTACGAACGCATCGCTCGCATCGATCGCGGATGGCGCGAACGCTTCTCGATGCAGCCCGCGGCGGTCCATCGCTTGCGCGAGCGGCTCGGCGAAGCGGTCGGGGCACTTTAAAAACACCTCCGGGACGGGGAGGTTTTAGTAGCCATTCCCATCCCTTCACAGGCTCGCCATATGCGGGCCATGGCATTGCCGCCCAAACCCTGGCCGACCGGCGCGTGCGAGCGGCTCGAACCGCTCGTTCGCCGCGTGCTCGCGCCCAACGCTTCGCCGTTCACGTACACCGGCACGCAGACTTATCTGATCGGCACCGTCGACGCGCTCGCCGTGCTCGATCCCGGGCCGGACGAGCCCGAGCACCTCGCCGCGCTCGAAGCCTGCATCGGCGATGCGCAAGTCGTCGCCATCGCCTGCACTCACACCCATCGGGACCATTCGCCCGCCGCGCGCGCACTTGCTGAACGGACCGGCGCGCAGATCGTCGGTTGCGCGCCGCTCGCGCTGGAGGACACCGGGCCACGCGTGGAAGCCTCGTTCGACTTCGCTTACGGCCCCGATCGCGTGCTTACGGAGGGCGAAAGCATCGCGGGGCCGGGCTGGACGCTCACCGCCCTCGCCACGCCCGGTCACACCTCGAACCACTTGTGCTTTGCGCTGGAGGAAAGCGGCGCGCTGTTCACCGGCGATCACGTGATGGGCTGGTCGACCACCGTCGTCGCGCCGCCGGACGGCGATATGGCCGACTACATGGCGAGCCTCGACAAGCTCTATCGGCGCGATGACCGCATCTACTATCCGGCGCACGGCCCTGCGGTCGAAAAACCGCGGCAGCTCGTCCGCGGGATGATCGGCCACCGCCGCCAGCGCGAGCGGCAGATCCTGCGCCTGCTGGGCGAGACGCCCCGCGCGGCGTCCGCCTTGGTCCCCGCGATGTACGCCGGGCTCGACGAGCGCCTCCATCGGGCGGCCGCGCAATCGGTGCTTGCGCACCTGATCGACCTCGAGCGGCGTGGCCAGGTCACGCATGAGGGCGGGATGTGGCACGCACCCTAAAAGGCTGGTAAGGACGCGCCAGGTCGCTGCCGTTCGGGGGAAGACAGCCATGGCTACGATCGCGTCACCTGAAGTCACCGGGCCCAGTCCGCTCCAGCGCGATCGCGCGTTTTTCTTCTACATGGCGCTCGCGCTGCTGGTGACGGTCCTGGCGGGCTTCGGCTTCTTCTTCGCGATCGGGGCCTCGAGCTTCAATGCGCCATGGTGGGTCCATCTTCACGCGCTGTCGATGGCAACCTGGGTGCTGCTGTTCGTGGCCCAGAACGCGCTTGTCTATCGCGGCGATGTCGCGCTGCATCGTAAGCTCGGTGTGTTCGCGGTGGCGTGGAGCGCATGGATCGTGGTGCTTGGCCTCGGATTCACCGCAATGGACGTGCGCACGCACCGCGTGCCGCCGTTCTTCGAGCCGAATTTCTTCCTCGTAATGGACTGGCTCAACATCGTGGTCTTCGCCGGCCTGGTGGGGGCGGCGGTGCGCCTGCGTACGAACGCCGGTTGGCACAAGCGCCTGATGCTCGGGGCGATGATCAACCTGGCAGCACCCGCGTGGGGACGCCTGATCCTGCCAATCGTGTTCGACCAGCGGGGCGTCTGGCTGATCGCACTGGCACTGCTCGGCTATTTCGGCGTCGCGATGCTCCATGACCGGCGCGCCCGGGGCACGGTCCATCCAGCCTATTGGTGGGGAGCGGGCTCGCTGATCGCATGGCATGCGCTGAGCTTCGCGCTCGCGCCGCTGGAGCCAGTTGTCGCACTAACGGCAAAACTGGCGGGTTGATAGCGGCGGTATTCAGGGCCATCTGCGGCAAACGATGACCATCGAAACAAAACTGCCGACGGGCGCCGACTTGCGCGCCGAAATCGATCGCCTGCGCAAGGAGCGCAACGCGGTTATCCTGGCGCATTATTACCAGAAGCCGGAGATCCAGGACATTGCCGACTTCGTCGGGGATTCGCTCGAGCTGAGCCGCAAGGCGGCGGCGACCGACGCCGAGGTAATCGCGTTCTGCGGCGTGAAGTTCATGGCCGACACCGCCAAGATACTGTCCCCGCAGAAGATCGTGGTGCTGCCCGACATGGACGCGGGCTGCAGCCTCGAGGATTCGTGCCCGCCGGAGAAGTTCAGGGCCTTCCGCGAAGCCCACCCCGATCACATCGCGCTGACCTACATCAACTGCTCGACCGAGGTGAAAGCCTTGAGCGACGTGATCGTCACCAGTTCCAGCGCCGAGACGATCATCAGCCAGATCCCGCCCGAGCAGAAGATTATCTTCGGGCCGGACCGGCACCTCGGCGGCTATCTCAACCGCAAGTTCGGCCGCGACATGCTGCTGTGGCCGGGCGTGTGCATCGTCCACGAGGCTTTCAGCGAAACCGAGCTGATGAAACTCAAGGCGCAGCATCCCGGCGCACCGGTTGCCGCGCATCCCGAATGCCCGCCGGCCATCATCGACCACGCGGACTATGTCGGATCGACCAGCGGCATCCTCCAGTTCGCCAAGACCTTCGAGGGCGACACCCTGATCGTCGCCACCGAGCCGCACATCATCCACCAGATGGAAAAAGTGCTGCCGGACAAGAACTTCGTCGGCGCACCGGGCGCGGACGGCAACTGCAACTGCAACATCTGCCCGTACATGGCGCTCAACACGATGGAAAAGCTCTACACCGCCCTGCGCGACCTGGAGCCTCGCATCGAGATCGAGGAACCCCTGCGGCTGGCGGCCAAGCGCAGCCTGGATCGGATGCTGGAAATGGCAAGCGGTACCATCGGCAAGGGGGACCTGGGCCCGAATCCAAGCGGGGATTGATGCCGTTTTATCGTGTCGTGATGCGGGGCCACAATTTCCCCGGCCATCCCATCGGCGAACCCCGGAAGCGGTTCCGGATATACCCGACACGTTGGGTTCAAGCTCTGAACGCCAAGCGTTGCCGAGCACCCACAGCTGGCCATTCCCAGTCCCAAATCTCCGAACGATCGAGCCTCGCTTACGCTGTACGAGGTTGAGAAAATCGAGCGACTGCCCCGGTTCCGTGGTAGCGGTGCAACTTGGCTCGAAGAATAATCTAGCGCTCCGCCACAGGTCTATCCGCGCCGCCTCATGCTCGGGGGGATTCTAAACCTCATCAGCGGGGCGTCAATTTCACCGGCCCCTGCGTATCGTATTGCACCGGGCACCCGAACACGAACCGGCCGCCCTGCTCCGTCTTCGCGCAGTATTCCTTCGCGGCGTCGATCTGGCGCTGGTCGTTCGCGAGCGTCTGCGCGATCGACAGCGGACCCGACCCATGCACGGCGACATCGGTGAGCGGATCGATCCCGCGATGCTTGATGTTGGCCGCGAGCGCCCCGCCCCAGAAGTGGAGCTGCCACGCCTCGTCCCCGAAGTCCCCCTCCATCATGATCCGTTCCTTGGGGAGGTAGGCGAACACTGCGTTCGGCATGTGGCTGTGTTCGATCACGCGGTAGATTTCGAGGCGCCGGGTGCGGTCCTCCAGCACCAGCTTGTCGTCGACCGGGGTGAACACCAGGTCGTGCGGATTCTTCGCGAGCGCGTCGGGATAATAAACCGCCGGTCGCGTGACCATTTCGCGGATAATGCCTTCATTGCCGCGGAACGAGATGACCTCCAGCCCGCGTGACACCGCCGCCCGCAGGCCCGCTGTGTGATCGAAATGGTGGTGGGAGACGATGAGCGCCTCGACCTTCTTGCCGGGGACGAGCTTGTTCGCGGCATCGATCCGCGCAAGCGTCTGCGCTTCGCCGCCATAAGCCTCGAACATAACCAGCCTCCGGTCGAACTCTATCACCGGGCTGCCAGCGGTGCCCACGCGCACGTCCCACACACCGTTTGCCACTTTGGTGACCTTGGCTTGCGGAGCGGCGGCGGGCGGAGCGCCGGCCGGAGCAGGGAATTGCGGCAGGCTGCCAGCAGGCACGTCGAGCCGGTAGGAATCGACCTGGAACATCAGGCTCACCTGATCGCGCCAGTCCATCTTGTTCATCAGCCCCATCGGCAATTGCACGCCGTCGAACGGCAGGTAGCCGGTGAAGTACGCGGTGTAAGTCACGTCACCCAGATTGTTGCTCGGCGCGACCCAGCGCGAAAAGGCCGGCAGGTGCGTCTTGGGGTCGATCCCGATCCAGGCAGGGCTTTTCGAGCCCGCGGGCGTGAACTGGACAACGATCGCGCCCTGATCCGTCGAAACGGCGCCAAGCTGCGTCTTCGGGTCGAGCGCCGCCAGCAGCGCAGGCAAGGGGTGATCCAGCAGAGGTCGCCCGTCTGCACCGTATTGGTGCGCTCGAAGTTCAATCCGAAGAAGCCGGCGAACGGGAATTCGAATGCGCGGCGTTCCTGGTTCAGGGCGCGCCCGTTGCGCAGGTCGAAAGTCCGCTGCGCATCCGCCACCGCCTGCCATTTGGGCGGGGCGTTTTTCTCACCGGTGATGAAGCCCCCGCCATCGAAATAGACGCGCTGGCCGAACCCGGTGAGGACCACGTTATCGAGTTGCCGCAGCCGGTCGAGCCCACCCATCGCGGTGGCGGCTTCAGTGAGCACCGCGCGCGCCGGATCGTCTGACCGGGCCGAAGCCGCCGATCCGGCCGAGAGCAGGGACACCGGTGCAAGCAGGCAAGCCACCAGCACCATGATCCGCTTCCACATGCCTCTCTCCCGATAGCCGAACAACGCTTTCGCCGCCCGAGGGCTATGCCGTCCCGGTCTTCCTCGGCGCCGTCTCCCTCAGGAACAGCGCCACGACGAACCCAAGGATCAGGCTGGCGATGGTGAAGGTAAACACGTGCTCGATGCCGCTCGATCCAGCGATCTGTCCGGCGATAATCGGCGCGATGCCGCCGCCGAACACCTCGCCCGCCCCGATCACCAGCCCCGCCACCGAGGCCACCATGCCGAGCGGAGCCGCTTCCGCCGCCACCGGGCCTGCCAGGATCGCCAGGGCAGAGAAGTTGAACAGCGCGGCGAAGAACAGCAGCCAGAACAGGGTGCCCAGACTCTCCGCCCCGGCCTGGGTGAACAGGTAGGTGAACACCGCCGCGAGGATGTAGGACGCGAGTGTCGTCACCTTGCGGCCGACGAAGTCCGAGATCGTCGGCATCGCGAACTGGCCGATGCAGCCGCCGAAGCCAATCGCCGAGGTGACGAAGCCCATGTCCTGGATCGACAGCCCCAGATAGTCGGTCAGGTAGTTGGGCATCATCGCGCCCATCACGAATATCCCGCCCATCGCGCACATCAGCGTGAGCATCGCCAGCGGCACGTTGCGATGCTTGAACAGGTCGGTGAAGCTCGGCCGCACGATGGCAGCAGCGCCGGGCGCATGGTGCGCGGGCTCGCGCACCACGAAGAACATCACGGCGGCCATGATCAGGCCGGGAATGCCCACCAGCATGAACACCGTGCGCCAGTCGGTCACCAGCAACAGCTGCGTGGCGATGATCGGGCCGATGGCGTTGCCGAACAGCGAGATCATGCACTGGAAGATGCCGTTGTTCATGCCGCGCCGCTTGGGATGCGAGGCTTCGACCGCCACCGCAACGCCGGTGGAAGCGACCGGCCCTTCGGCCAGGCCCATGATCGCGCGGATGATCAGCAGGCTGACCAATCCTCCGGCAAGGCCCGAGAACGCCGACATAAGGGAGAACACGACCACCGCGGGAATCAGCACCTTGCGCCGCCCGATCCGGTCCGACAGAAAGCCCATCGCGAAGGCTGAGAGGCCCCAGAACACCGCGAGGATGCCCACCAGGTTGCCCAGGTCCTCGTAAGATAGGCCCAGCTCGTCCATGAACGCCGGGAACAGCACCGGCAGGATGAAGCGATCCAGCCCTACCAACCCGAACGTCAGGCTGAGGATCAGGATGATCTTCCACTCGTAGCCGGTATCCCAGCCCTTCGTTTCCGCGTCTTGCCGCATGGTTTTCCCCCAAATGCCCGCCGATTGTCTCGGCTTGGCAGCACCCCTAGGGAAGGGTTCTATCAGCGGCTTTCGGCGCCGTCGATGCCCCGACGGTTCGCGCCAGCACCAGCGCGCCTGCGACCAGCGCCATGCCCGCAATGTCGAACGCGCCGAGCCGCTCGCCGAACACCAGCCAGCCCGCCAGGCTCGCCAGCGCCGGCTGGGTCAGCAGGGCCAGGCCGATCACCAGCGGCCGGAAATGGCCGAGCGCGTAGATCAGCAGCCCTTGGCCGAAGACCTGATTGAGCAGTGCGAGCACGATCACCGGAGTCCAGTTGTGCGGCCAGAAGGGTTCGCCCATCGCGTGCGCGGCGATCGCCAGGAGCGGCAGCCCCGCTGCGCTCGACCACGCGAGCAGGCCCCACGGCCCGAGGCTCGCCCGGGCGCGCTGCAGCGGGATCAGGTAGAACGCATAAAACAGTCCCGCGAGCAGGCACAGCAGGTCGCCGATCAGCGTGCCCGTAGAGACCTCGAGGCTGCGGCCCAGCAGGATCGCTACGCCGAGGACCGCCGCCGCCAACGCTGCCCATTCACCCACGCGCGGCAATCGCCGCAGGGCGATAAAGCCCCACACCATCAGGATCAGGCTGCCGGCATTGCCGAGCAGCGTTGCGTTGCCGAGCTTCGTCATGCCGATGCCGAGATGCCAGCTTGCCAGATCGACGGAGAAGAACACGCCCGCGGCGATCACCGCCACGAGCGTGGCGCGCGGTATCGCGAACGGCCGCTCGCCGGCCTTGAGCGCGAACAGGACCAGGAACGGGAGCGCCAGCGCCAGCCGCCAGAACCCCGCCGAGACCGGGCCACTGTCCGCCAGCCGCACCGCCCACGGCCCCAGCGCGAGCGCGGTGTTGCCGCCGACCAGCGCGGCGAACGGCATCCAGCGGCGGTCGTTGCGGGGAAGCGGCGCGCTAGCCATGGCCGTGCCCTAGCGTCTTCGCCCTCGTTGGCTATAGGATTTCGCAAACGATTGGCGCTAACCCTGCCGCGCAAAGGAGCGGAACCGTATGCCGATGCGATCGTGGCTTTTCGCCCCGGGCGATAGCGAGAAGAAGCTCGCCAAGCTGTCCACGACCGGGGCCGACGTGATCATTCTCGACCTGGAGGATGCCGTCACGCCAGAGGCCAAGCCCCGCGCGCGCGAATTGGTGCGCGACTGGCTCGAGGCGCGGCGGACGCTGGTGGTCGAGGGGCGAAACCAGAGCCGGTGGGTGCGGATCAACGCGCTCGACACGCCATATTGGCGCGACGACCTGGTCGCGGTGATGTCCGGCGCGCCCGACGGAATCATGGTCCCCAAGGCCCCCGGCCCCGAGATCCTGCCCCAGCTCGCCGCCGAGATCTATGAGCTCGAGCAGCGGCACCGCATCGCCAATGGCGCGACCAAGCTTCTACCGTTGGTGAGCGAGACGCCCGCCGCCGCGTTGCGGATTCCGGAATATGTCGGCGCCGCCGCGCCGCGCCTGCTGGGGCTCACCTGGGGCGCCGAGGATCTTTCGGCAGCGATCGGCGCCACCCGCAAGCGCGGGCCGGACGGCGGCTGGACCGACGCCTTCCGCCAGGTCCGTTCGACCGTGCTGCTGACGGCCCATGCGCGCGGCGCGCTGGCCATCGACACGCTCTACGCCGATTTCCACGACCTCGACGGGCTCAAGCGGGCGGCAGAGGAAAGCCGTGCGGACGGATTCACCGGGATGCTCGCGATCCATCCTTCGCAAGTGCCGGTGATCAACGCCGCGTTCACCGCGAGCGAGGCGGAGCTGGCCGAAGCGCGCGCGATCGTCGATGCCTTCTCTGCCTCGCCGGGCAACGGCGCGGTCCAGTACCAGGGCCGCATGGTCGACCAGCCGCACCTCAAGCAGGCGCGGCGCCTGCTCGGCCTGCCGGGCTAGTCGCTTTCGGCGGGCGCGCCGCCATCGGCGGCGGCCGGCGTTTCCCCATCCTCGGGTACGGCCGTGGCGTTTGCTTCCGGTTCCCCGCGGGCGGTAGCGGACGGCGCCGGGGTTCCGGTGACTTTCGCCAGCGGCGGCTGCGAGCGCACCGTCTCTAGCGGCACCATCGAATCGCTGATCGAGCCTTCGAGCACCTGGCCGGCGGCGGTGCGCTGGTCGTTTTCATCCCCGCCCCCCCCACACGCGGCGAGCAGGATACAAGCGGCAGGAACGGCGAATGCTTTCATGGCAGCGCGGCAGCCTTCTCCAGCGCGGCGAGGAAATCGCGGGCGCGGGCGCGCAATGCCTCATCGAAGGCCTCCGGCGCAAGCGCCAGCCCGAGGTCGGCCAGGCTGGTGACCCCGTAATCGGCGATCCCGCACGGCACGATGCCAGAGAAATGCCCGAGGTCCGGGGCGATGTTGACCGCGAAACCGTGCATCGTGACCCACCGGCGCACGCGCACGCCGATGGCGCCGATCTTGGCCTGGTTGCCATCGGGACCGCGCGTCCAGATGCCGATCCGCCCTTCCGCGCGCCAGCTCTCGACCCCGAGATCGCCGAGCGTCGCGATCACCCAGCCTTCCAGCGAGTGGACGAAGCAGCGCACGTCACGCCCCCGCTTGTTGAGATCGAGCAGGACATACCCCACACGCTGGCCGGGCCCATGGTAGGTGTAGCGCCCGCCCCGCCCGGTCTCGACCACCTCGAAGCGCGGATCGAGCAGTTCGCCCCGTGGCGCGCTGGTCCCGGCGGTGTAGACCGGCGGATGCTCCAGGAGCCACACCAGCTCGCGCGCCTCCCCCGCCGCGATCGCCGCGTTGCGCGCCTCCTGCTCGGCAAGCGCCGCGCGGTAGGGTACGGGCGCGGAGTCGACGCGCCATTCGATATCCGGGTCAAACGGTTGGGCCATTAGCGTTTGCTGGCCTCTGGCGCTTCGCTTATCAAGTGCGCGCGGGGGAGCAGTGAGGGAAGTATCTCGATGAAGTTCGATATGGGCCGGGCGTGGAGCCAGGCGACGAAGATGCTTTCGACCAACCGCGATCTGGTACTGGTGCTCGCCGGCGTATTCTTTTTCCTGCCGCTGCTGGCGCTGTCGCTGACGATGCCGGATGTGATGGCTGGCCTCCCTAAAGATCCGGAAGCGCAGCAAGCGGCGCTTATGGCAGCGTTCAGGCAGTTGCTGACCAATTACTGGTGGGCCTTCCTGCTCGCGGAAGTCGTCTCGGGCATCGGCACTCTGGCGCTGCTCGCGCTGTTGCGCGATTCGTCGCGCCCGACGCTCGCCGAGGCGCTAAAGCTAGGCGGCATGGCGATCGCTTCCTATTTCGCCGCCAGAATACTGGTCTCGATAGCGTTGCTTTTGGTGCTCACGATCCCCGCCAGCCTTGGTGCGGCGGCGGGAATCCCGGCAGTGGCGATCCTGAGCGAGGGTATCGGCGTCGGGCTGGTCATGTACCTGTTCGTGCGCCTCTCGCTCACGATCCCCACGATCGGTATCGAGCGGGTCTATAGCCCGATAGCGGCCATGGTTCGCTCATGGCGGCTGACCAAGGGCCACAGCCTGCGGCTGCTCGCCTTCTATTTTCTGATCGGCGTGTGCGCGCTGGTGATCTATCTGGTCGTCAGCATGATCTTCGGACTGGTCTTCGCGCTATTCGGCGAAGAATCGCAGGCCATTCTGGCCTCACTGCTCGCCAGTCTGCTGGCGGCGGCGATGCTGTCGATCATGGTCGCGGTGCTCGCCGCCGCGCATCGCCAGTTGGCGCACTCTAAAAGCGAAAACGCTTAGGCCGCTTCGTCCTTCCAGCCCCAGGCGAGCTGGCACGGCAGCACGTTGAGCAACTCGAAGCCGCTCTCGACGCGGGAGAACACCCGCGCGGTCAGATCGCGCGCGGTCTTGCTGAACTGATAGGTAAGGAACGCGCCGCCAGGGCGGAGCACGCGGTGGGTTGCCTCCGCGATCGCCATGCCGACGTCTTCGGGAAGGTTCGAGAACGGCAGGCCCGAGAGCACGTAGTCTGCCGCATCGTGCCCGTGCGCACGGACGATTTCCTCGACGTCTTCCGCCGAGCCGAGCACCGCGTGGAAGCGGCTGTCGCCGATCGTGCGCTTGAGATAATCGATGAACAGCGGGTTGGTATCGATCACGATCAGTTCACCGTCGCGCGGCAGCCGGTCGAGCACCGGGCGGCAGAAGGTGCCCACGCCCGGCCCATATTCGACGAACAGCTTGCAGTTCTTCCAATCGACCGGGGCCAGCATCTTGGTGATGGTGAAGCCTGACGACGGGATCACCGAGGCGACCATCGCAGGATGCTCGATGAAGCCCTGGACGAACACGCCCCAAGGGCCGGTGACCCGCTGCAGCCAGCTCTTAAATCCACTGGCCCCGCTGCGGACCGCCGCTTCACTGCCGTTCATCGATCGTCCGTCCCCGAAATGGCTGCCCGGTCATGTCATCCGGCGGATAGGCAAAATTTCCCGAGTCATGCAAGCACCGAACGGTCAGAGTATCTCGTTAATACGCTCGGTCGGGCGGCCGAGGCGAACGCCTTTTTCGGTTTCGACCAGCGGACGTTCGATCAGCTTGGGGTCGGCCGCCATGGCATCGAGCACCGTCGCGTCGTCGGCTTCGGCAAGGCCGCGCTCCTTCGCTTCGGTGCCCATCATGCGCAGCCCCTCGCGCGCGGCCAGGCCGGCATCGCGGTAGAGCTGGGCGAGCTTTTCGCGGCTCGGCGGGTGCTTGAGGTATTCGATCACGGTCAGGTCGAGGTCGGGCCGCGACTGGAGCAGTTCGAGCCCCGCGCGGGATTTGCTGCAATTCGGGTTGTGCCAGATCGTCGCTTTCACGCCATCGCTCCTAGTCCTGTTCTTCACTGAGCGCCGGCACCGCCGCCGCCGCGTCACGCGGGTCGATGCCCGGTGCGGGCGCCGCGCTCAAGGTTTCTTGTCGCCGTGCGACGCGCCCCGCCCGCTGGATCGCGCGGACCAGCCGGGGGTAGACGCCGCAGCGGCACAAGTTGGTGATCGCCGCTTCGATCTCGGCTTCGCTCGGTGCGGAATTGCGGGTGAGCAGCGCCGCCGCGGCCATCACGATGCCGGGAGTGCAGAAGCCGCACTGGATCGCCTGCTCCGCGACCATCGCCTGCTGCATCGGGTGCGAGCGGTCGCGCGAAAGCCCTTCGATGGTGGTGATGTAGCGCCCTTCGCATTCGGCGATCGTGATCAGGCAACTGCGCAGCGCCTCACCGTCGACCAGCACCATGCACGCGCCGCAATCGCCAACGCCGCACCCGTACTTGGTGCCGGTGAGGTTGGCCGCATCGCGCAGCGCCCACAGCAACGGCGTCCCGGGATCGAGATCGAAGCGCACCGGGCGCCCGTTCACGGTCATGCTGCTCATCGGCGCGGCCTTAGCTCAACTTACCGGGGGAAGCAGCCTATTCGCGCCAGCTCGTGTCGATCCGGTCGATCTTGCGCTTCCACGCCTCGAAATCGAGCACCCCGAACCCGGCGGTTAGCATCTTGTCACGATCGTTCTGGTGCACCTCGATCACCTCATCGGGCACGCGGATCGGCTTGCCGAGCGAGCAGGTCTTGACCTGTATCTCGCACGCGCGCTGGAGCATGTAGTACTTCAGGAACATCTCCGGCAGCGTCTCACCCATCACCACCGGCCCGTGGTTGCGCAGCATCAGCACGCGGTGGTTGCCGAGGTTGCGCACCAGTCGCTCCCCTTCTTCGGAGCGCACGGTGATGCCTTCGAAATCGTGGTAGCCGATCGCGCCTTCGAAGAAGCACGAATAGAAATTGGTCGGGGTCAGCCCCTCCTCACTGGAGCACACCGCCATCGTGTCCGGCGTGTGGGTGTGGACGATCGCGTGGGCCCACGGGAGCTGGTTGTGAAACACCGAGTGCTGGGTGAACCCGGCGAGATTGACCAGGTAGGGGCTGTCGCCGACTTTGTTGCCCGCGCTGTCGATCTTGACGAGGTTGCTGGCGGTGACTTCGGACCACAGCAGGCCGAACGGGTTGATCAGGAACGCGTCCTCCCCCGGAACCCGCAAGGTGATGTGGTTATAGATCGATTCGCACCAGCCAAGGTGGTCGAAGATGCGATAGCAGGCGGCGAGATCCTGCCGCGCTTTCCACTCGGCCGCGCCGCACTTCGCCTCGGGCCTCAATTGGGTGGCCATTGCTCTCTCCGCTTCCGTCGCCCGGGACCTACCACGAGCCGATTGACTTTGTCCCTCCCTGCGGCAAACCGTCGCGCACGGGAGAGAACAATCATGGCAGCTGAACTGGGCTACGGCCAGCCGATGGGCGGGATTGCCCAGACCGCGTTCGTGGTCGAAGACCTGCACGCGGCGATCGCCCACTGGATCGCGAACTGCAACGCCGGGCCGTTCTTCGTGCTCGATCATTTCCTCGTGCCGGGCCAGACCTATCGCGGCGCGGAATCGAAGGCCGACATCACAATCGGCATGGGCTTCGCCGGCCACATGCTGATCGAGCTGATCCAGCCGCTCGACGATCATCCGAGCGTCTATCAGGAAACCATCCGCCACCGCGGCTACGGCTTCCACCATTTCGGCATGGCCTGCGCCGACGTCGACGCGGATAGCCGCGAATACCAGCAGCGCGGGTACGTCGAGGCGTTCCGCGCGGCGGTGCCGACCGGCGGCGAGGTGGTCTATCTCGACAATGGTACGGGCCCGCAGTGGGGCTTTCTCGAGCTGCTGCCGGTGACGCCGGGAATGGACGAGACCTTCACCCGCTTCTGGCGGGCGTCGCTGGATTGGGATGGCAGCGAGCCGGTGCGCTCGTTCTTGTAGGATCACACTGAGGGGACGGGGATGACGGGCAAGCGCAATTCGACCGGGTATCAGGCATGGCTGGTAGGCCTGCTGAGCGTGAACTTCGGGATCGTCTTCTTCGATCGCAACTCGCTCAATTTCCTGATGCCGTTCGTGCAGCCGGAGCTTGGGCTGTCGAACAGCCAGGTCGGCTACGTCGCGGGCATTTTCTCGTTCGTATGGGCGATTGCCGCGTTCGGCGTCAGCCGCGTGTCCGACATGATCGGCAACCGCAAACTGCTACTGGTGATCTCGACCGCGGCGTTCTCCGCCTGCTCATTCCTCACCGGCATCGCCGCGACGTTCGCGATGCTGATCGGCGCGCGCATACTGATGGGCCTTGCCGAAGGCGGCGTGATGCCGATCAGCCATGCGATGGTCGCTTCCGAGGTCGATCCCAAGGCGCGCGGCCTCGCGCAGGGGATCGCGCAGAACTTCGGCTCGAACTTCTTCGGCAGCTTCGTCGCGCCGGTGGTGCTGGTGTGGCTGGCGCAGGAATACGGCTGGCGCAATGCGTTCTACATCGCCGCGCTGCCCGGCCTGATCTGCGCCGCGCTGATCTGGTTCACGCTCAAGGAGCCGGAGAAGGAAGCGGCAGTCGCGGTCGGCTCCGAACCCAATGCTCCCGCCAAAGTCGGCACGGGTGAGGCGCTGCGTAATTACGCCGCCGCCGCGGGCGAGGCGCTCAAGATCCGCAACATCTGGATCTGCGTGGCGATGGGCATCGCGCTGGTCGGCTACCTGGTGATCACCTGGGCGTTCATGCCGCTCTATCTCACGCAGGTGCGCGGCTATAGCCAGACCGACACCAGCTGGCTGATGGGCACGCTCGGCATCTCGGCGGCGATCGGCAGCTTTGCCACCGCCGGCCTTTCCGACGTTATCGGGCGTCGGCCGGTGATGATCGTGATGCCGTTCGTCTCGCTGCTGCTGCCGCTCGGCGCGATGTATTACCACGGCCCCTACATGGGCATGGTCGCGATCTTCTTCGTCGGCTGGGCGCTCAACGGCATCTTCCCGCTGTTTATGGCGACCATCCCCTCCGAAAGCGTGCCACCCGCGATGGCGGCGACGGTGTTCGGCATCTGCATGGGCACGTGCGAGATCATCGGCGGCGCCGGCGGGCCGGCAATCGCCGGCGTGTTCGCGGACGAATATGGCCTGCAGGCGCCGCTGTGGATCATGACCGGGCTGACGTTCATCGGCGGCCTATTCGCATTGGGCCTCAAGGAAACCGCGCCGCGGGTGCTCGCACGCCGCGGCATCCAGCCGGCCACTGCCTGATAAAGGACAAGCAATGCCAGAAGCACCGACTACCGAGCCTTGGGCGGGCACGCCGCCCGTTCCCCACGCGCTGCGGCCCGGCGCGCTGCCGGAAGCCTACATGTCCAAGATCGCCGAGGGCGACGAGCGGCTGTGGGTGCCGATCGGCCGGCCGCACGTGGAAGACGTCTATTCGAAGCCCGTGTGGATCAGCCCGACGCTCAACATGTGGGCCGACGTGCTGATGGCCAAGAAGCCGTGCATCGTGAACCGGCACTATCACCCCAAACCGATCTGGGCCTACACGATCAGCGGCAAGTGGGCCTATCTCGAGCACGAATGGACCGCGACCGCGGGCGACTTCATCTTCGAGACGCCGGGTGAGAGCCACACGCTCGTCTCCTACGCCCATGAAGACCCGATGAAGGTGTTCTTCGTCGTTTCCGGCCCGCTGATGTGGCTCGACGAGCAGGGCAATTCGGTCGGCCACTATGACGTGTTCGACTATATGCGTGACGCCCGCGCGCATTACGAGGAAGTTGGCATTGGCGCCGATTATCTCGATACGCTGATCCGCTGAGAAGGACCGAGTTCATGGCTACCCAGATGAAGGCCCCGCCCTCGACCAGGAAGGCGATCGTGGACGTGCCGTTCAACTACCGCGCGCTGGTGGAGAAGCACTCGCCCGGCGGCCGCTACATCGATGCCCAGACCGACGTCGACACCCCGTGGGTGCCGTTCGGCGAGACTGCCGCGATCAAGCATCTGTCGTTCGACGTGCGCCGCAACCTGTTCTCGAACATCCTGTGGGTGAAGGGCCCGGGCGTGGTCGGTACGCACTTCCACCGCGGCACGATCACCATGGTGTGCCTCGAAGGCAGCGTCCGCTATCTCGAATACGATTGGGTCGCGACTCCCGGCGGGCTGATCCTCGAAGTGCCGGGCGAAGCGCATACGCTGGTCACCGAACACCCCGACGGGGTCAAGCTGTTCGGCTGGATGGAAGGGCCGATCGAGTTCTACGACGAGAACGCCAACTTCATCGAGACGGTAGATGTGTGGTGGATGATGAACCACTACGAGACGCACTGCCGCGAAAACGGCATCCCGATCAACCAGAAGCTGTATCTATGAGCGAAGGCCCGAGGACTCTCGATCAGTTCGATATCCGCGGCCGTTCGGCACTGGTCACCGGCGCCGCGAGCGGCATCGGCCTCGCCTATGCCGAGGCGATGGCCGAAGCCGGCGCCAAAGTCACGCTGACCGACATCGACGCCGAAGGGGCGGCGAGAGAGACGCGGCGGCTGACCGATGAAGGCTATGAGGCACGCTTCGGCATATGCGACGTCTCCGATCTGTCCCAGGTCGCCAAGGCGTTCGACGATCACGTGAGCGCCTATGGCGGGTGCGACATCGCCTTCGCCAACGCCGGGCTCGACGTCGGCAACGGCTTCTGGACCCCCGAGGGCACACGCAATCCCGAAGGCCAGATCGACAAGTATGATCCGGCGCGGTGGTACAAGTCGATCGGCATCAACCTCAACGGCGTGTTCCATACCGTGCGCGAGGCGGCGCGGGTGATGAAGGCGAATGAGGCCAACGGGGGGCGCCGCGGCGGCGCGATCGTCATCACCAGCTCGAACGCGGCCGAAGTGAACGAAGCGATCGTCGGCGTGCCCTACATGGCGGCCAAGGCCGGCGTGAAGCACTTCATGCGTCACTCGGCTTACGAGCTTGCCGCCTATGGCATCCGCGTCAACGCCATCGCCCCCGGCCCGTTCGTGACCAATATCGGCGATGGCTGGGTCAAGAAGAACCCCGCCGCCAAGGCCGCGTGGGACCAGATGGTGCCGGTTGGCCGGATGGCTGAAACCTATCAGATCAAGCCCCTGGCCCTGCTGCTCGCATCGGACGCCGGCAGCTACATCACTGGCGCGCACGTGATGATCGACGGCGGTATGCAACTGGGTTCGGTAAAACCGCTGAACGACTGAGAACTCCCGGCACCCGGGGAGGTTTTGCGCTGCGCGTTTCGCCTTTCCTACGAGCGCCGAACCGTGCTTGACTACAGCGAGACCGGTGAAACCTCCGACGCCATTCAGTCGGCTTTGCGAAAGGTCACGCGACTTATCGATTTCTACCGCTAATCCAACGGGTTAGCAAAACTTTCACGCCCCATACGCCGTCACTCGAGAGTTCCCATGAAAGCCGTCACCTTCCAGGCCCTCCACAACCCGCTCGCGCTCGAGACTTTGCCCGATCCCACTCCCGATGCCGGGCAAGTGGTGGTCAAAGTCGGCCGCTGCGGCATCTGCGGCAGCGACCTGCACATGACCGAGGATGCGGCCTACGGCTGCCAGCACGGCGACGTGCTCGGCCACGAGTTCGCCGGTGAGGTAGTCGAATTGGGCAAGGAGGTCGAAGGGCTCAAGACCGGCGATCTGGTTTCGGTCATCCCGCTCAAGAGCTGCGGCCGGTGCGAGCACTGCCGCAAGGGCGAGGTCCAGTGGTGCGCGCAGTTCGGCCTCCAGGGCGGCGGCTACGCCGAATACGCCCTCACCCGCCCAAACCAGTGCATCAGGTTACCTGACGCGATCACCCTCGCCGACGGCGCGATAATCGAGCCGCTCGCCGTTGCGCTCCATGGCGTGAACCTGTCCGGCTTGCAGAAAGGCGACAAGGTGCTGGTGCTTGGCGCCGGCCCGATCGGCCTCGCGGCGGCTTTCTGGGCCCGGCGCATGGGTGCGGCAAAGGTCGCGGTGCAGGACATCGCCGAATTCCAGAGGGGCCGCGCGCTCGAAATGGGCGCGGACATGTTCGTGGTCGATCCGGCCGACCCCATCGGCAGCGCCGAGCGGGCATTGGGCGGCAAGGCCGATATCGTGTTCGAATGCGTGGGCATGCCCGGTCTTATCGCGCAAGCCGTGGATCAGGTGCGCAACCGCGGGACGATCCTGTTGCTCGGCCTGTGCACCAAGCCCGATACCTTCAACAGCTTCGCGATGTTGTCGAAGGAGGCGAAGCTGGTGACGAGCGCGTTCTTCACCGTTCCCGAATACCAGGCCGCGTTAGACGCGCTGGCGGGAGGGGCGATCGAGCCTCGCTTGCTGGTAACCGACACGATCACGCTCGAGTCGGTGCCCGAGGTCTATGAAGGCCTCAAACGCCGTACCGAGCAGTGCAAGGTGCTGATCGCGCCGTAGCAGGCGTTTCCATGATTACCGCCGTTCGGGCCCTTGGCGAGGACCTGCGCGTGGGCACAAGCGACGGGCAAACTCTGCTCGGCCCACGACTATATCGAAATGCCGGACCACGACCACGGAACCGCATTCCGGACAGCATGCCCGCCATATTCAGCGTCTTTGCTTCGAACACCCTGAAGTCAGGACGACGGGCGGGGCGCCCCGTGAAGCGGGCGCCCAAACCGCGTGACAGCACAAGCATCGCGTCACGCAGATTTAAGAAGTGATGCGTCCGCGTGAGCCCGTGACTTCGCTCAAGGGAGCCGGTAGGTCACGATTCCCGAACGCATTGTCGTCCGGTTCGACTTGTTGAGCCAAAACACGCTTGCGTAAAATTCTTGGAGGATGCGTGAAGCTGTCTCTTTTCGCGATATCGTCCGGTGCAGCCATATTGGCGGCATCGCTGACCTGGCAATCGGCCGCTGCCCAGTCATCATCGCCGCGTCCGGAGCCGCTTGTCGCCTGGACCCCGAAAATGACGCCGATGCGGCCATGGACGGAGCCGAACCGCCCATGGTGGAAGCTCGGGGATGTGCGGGCGCTCCATAAAGGCGAGCACGACTGGACTCAGCCTGTCATTCGCAACAAGGATCAGGTCGCCGACTGGCACCAGCTTGAGCCCGGCCACAAGACGCCCAACCTCGCCTATTCCGACAACCGCACGGCCATTATCGTCTGGGAGGGCAAACTGCGTGTCAGCATGGAGGGTCACGAGCCTTTCACCGCAACCAAAGGTTTCGAGATCGACGTGCCGCTGCGCGTGCCCTTCACGCTGGAATCGATAGGCTCGGAGCCCGCGCTGTACTTCCAGCTCAACGACGCGAGCGACATGCCGCTCTATCCACTCAAAACCACGCCGGAAAAGCCGGCGGAGGTTTCCGGTTGGGACTATGAGCCGCGCACGATCCCGGGCCCTCCCGGCGGCTTCGACGACGCGAACCAGCCCTATCTCGATTATTTTGGCGATGTGGTGAACGGAGACAAACGCGCCACGGCCTTCATCGCGGACCAGCACCTGTTCGTGAACAATATCCGCGGCCGAGCCACGCCGACGCCTCCGGCCTCCAATCTCGGTCACTTTCATATCGGCTACGATGAGTTCTGGTTCGTGATGGAGGGCAACGTCACCCTTCAGGTCGAGGGCGAACCGGTCTTCACCGCGTCAGCGGGCGATATCGTTTACGCGCCCCAGGGCCATTGGCATCGTGCCAGCTTCGGCGGACCAGTCGGGCAGATGGGCACGCGCGTGGCTATGAACCCCTACCCGACCGGTGCGCACGGCTACACGCGGGAATCCGGCGGACGGCAGTAGAATGCGGGGAGCTTGTGCCGTTTAGATGGTTTCTCGTCAGGAAGGTGGCAGCGTGTAACCATGCCGGTCCATGCTGGTTTCAGGTGCGAGGACGCAGGTTTCGCAATTCGGCCAATAACGTTCCGGGACCCGTCCGCTCACCGGGTTTTTGTAATTGAACCACATCGGAAGAATATCCGGCCACTCAAGGTGCTCGCCGGGACCGCCTGCGAAACCCGCTTCCCGTTCACCCAGATCCTTGTTCCAGATATCCGGCGGATTGGCGGCCAAAGCTGGACTGATCGTTCTCGAGGATCCGATCGGACGGGGCGTTACGGGGCGATCCGGCGGTGCCAGCTTGGCCCAGCCCAGCTTGTAGCCGGCGGAATCCACGTAGTGCTCGTCGATCGAAATGCTCCACAGTTTCCAAACGCCGTTCTCGAGCACCGCCTGATTATTTGGATAGGTAGAGCTGTTGATGATCGCGCGGTCGGGATTGCTGGACGACAGCAACTGGAACAGCCGCGTGCGCATGGACGCTGACCGGCCATCGGGCGCAACCAGTATCACCGGCTGGATCAGCCCATGCAGCACGAGCGAAAGTCTTGGGCCAGGCCGCCCCGGACTGGTGCGCCTGGAAATGCGCTCGGGCCCGATATAAAAGCCGGCATACGGCACTTCCTTCGCACCCTTCTGCGCGAAGATGGACCCGAGTTCCGGCCACTGGGCATCGTCGAGATATGCGCCATAAGCGGTGAGCAAGTTCAAAGCCCCGTCATAGGCTTTGACGAGATTGAGCTTCCGTTTCGCTTCCGCGATACGCGCGGCCGTATTGCCTGACGGCGCCGCGGTTCGCTCGGGCCGTGCCGGCAGCAGCCAATGTTTTGCCACCACGGTTGCGTTTGCGGGATAACTGACCGAGCGCCCTGTGGCCGGGTTACCCATGAGAAACGCGGGCACCCCGTTTTCACCTGCGTCGGTCGCGGGCAGCGGGCGGCTGGGAGCGAACTTGGCCGCGGGAGGCGGATCGATGATCCGGCTCTTGCCCCAGCCGAGATTGTAATCGCTCTTGAAGACCGGGAAGATGCGCATCTCGTGGATGCGCCACTTGCCGTCATCGCCTTTGACCATGCGGTTGCTGAAGACGCTTACCGTCCAAAACGCCTTCCCGGTATTCACTTCTGCGAGCGTTCCGAGATCGATACCGCGAATGTGAGCTTCTCGGCCATCGGCAGAGACCGCTACGATCTCGCTGAGTTGCTGATGATCGTTAAACTGGCCCCTTTGGAGGCCCGCCGGCCCGTCGCGCTCGAGCGCGCGGCGGATATTAGCGGGACCATCGTAGACGCCGACACTGCCGACTTCGAATACACCATCGTCGGTGAAGAGATCGGTGACGTCGTCCCACATCTTGCGATCGATGTAGTAGCCGTAGGCGTTCTGCAGGTTACGGACCGCATCCTGCGCGTTCAACGCATCGATCCGTGCTTCAAGTTCGCTGAGCGTCGCGGTGGTTTTTGGCGCCGGGCCCTGCGCAGAAGGTATCGGCACGCCGGTTTCCTCGGGCGTGAAATGTGAAGGGATAATTGGTTGGGTCGGGCCGACATTGGTCCACCCGGTGTCATATGGCCCGGCATATTGCGGGTAGTAGTGCAGCCTGGAGATCTTCCAGGCCCCGCCTTCTCGCGTGTATTCGTTTTCGAGAATGCCGCCTTCCCAGCGTGCCTCGTCACCGCCCCCGAGCATGAAGAAGCCGTGCCACCGCACCTTCACCATGGCGCCATCCGCCGAGAGGTTCGCCAGCGGACGATCGAAGGACATCATATTGATGTGGCCATCCGGCAAGCCGGGCTTTCCGCCTCCGAATCTATCCATGTTATACTGCGCTATGGCGGCGCGGCCGGAGACCGTATCCTCTCCCCAGATCATCTGCGCGTCCCGGGTGAACAGGGCTTCCAGATCGTCCCACAAGCCGAACTGCGCGTAATGCGTGTAGTTGTGTTGCAGATTGCCTGCGGCGCGAAGCGCCTCCGTCCGTTCTACGTCCCGCGCTAGGATGTCGAGCTGCGTCGGCGATTGCGGCTGGCTAGCTGCCGGGACGGGCGACATGACGAGCAACGCGCAGAGCACCGCCGCAAGGAAGCTACCGCGAAACAAGACCATTTCGTCTACCCCCAACAGCTTCATCTGCACAGGAAACGGCCACGATCCAGTGCGCGAAAACCCTCTACGGCGTCCCGACCGGGGAGTTTGCACCGTCCACATCGCTTGCGCAGGTAGTCTTCAATGCTGCGCGAGCAGGTGCAAGATCGCGTCACGGGCATTCCGCCAGGCGAAATCCCGATGCCTCGATCCGGAGGTAAGTGAGGAAATGGTGCCGCTTACTGGACTCGAACCAGTGACCCCCTCATTACGAA
>CAYNXB010000026.1:0-23894 GCA_964401045.1 uncultured Sphingomonadaceae bacterium
TTTCTCTAACCAAACAGCGTCGCGATGTCAATATAAAAGTGCCAAATAGGTTTGTTAATCCTCGTTTGCGCGCTGGAGGGTGTGCCTCCGGCCGCTTGCCCCGCCACCCGCCGTCCCCTAGGGCGCCGCGGGACGCGAGGAGCCAACCGCCGATGCTGCGCAGCCTTTACAACTGGGTCATGGCCAAGGCCGCGCACCCCAAGGCAGAGTGGTGGCTTGCCGCATTCGCGTTTGTCGAAGCGAGCTTCTTCCCGATTCCGCCGCATCCGTTGCTCGGCCTGATGTGCCTGGCGGAGCCGAAGAAGGCGGTGCGCTTCGCCGCGGTCGCCACGGTCGCGTCGGTCCTCGGCGGGCTGCTCGGCTACGCGATCGGCGCGCTGCTTTACGACAGCGTCGGCGCACAGCTGCTTCACCTGCTTGGCATGACGGACACCTTCCCGGTCGCCGCCTGCTACCTGCGCGAATACGGGGCCGAGATCATCATGATCAAGGGCGCTACGCCGATTCCGTTCAAGCTGCTCACCATCACCGCCGGGTTCATCGGCATGGGGCTCGTGCCCTTTATCCTCGCGAGCATTGTCAGCCGCTCGATCAGCTTCCTCGTCGTGGGCGTGCTGTTTCGCCTGTTCGGCGCGCCGATCAAGCGCTTCATCGACAAGTACCTCGGTCTCGCCACGGCCGGCTTCGTGGTGCTGGTGATCGGCGGCTTCCTCGCCATCACGCTGCTCGAAGGCGGCGGCGAGGAAGTGCGCGAGAAGTGCAGCGTGGCGGCGGGGCTAGACTCCTCCATTGCCTGACGGCGCCGGTGCGGCCTGCGCGGCCGTCACTCGCCACACGGTATTTCCTGCGTCATCCGCCACCAGCAGCGCGCCGCTGCGGTCAATCGCCACGCCCACCGGGCGGCCGTAGACTTCCTTGCCGTGGAGGAACCCGCCGAGCACCTCGACCGGCAGGCCCGTCGGCTTTCCGCCTGCGAATGGCACAAAGATCACGTGATAGCCTGACGGGTGCGAGCGGTTCCACGAGCCGTGCTGGCCGACGAACGCGCCGCTCGCGAACCTCGGCCCGAGCGCGGCGCCATCGGCGAAAGTCAGGCCGAGCGAGGCGGTGTGCGCGGCAAGCCCGTAGTCTGGCTTGATCGCCTTCGCGACCATGTCCGGACGCGGCGGATAGGCGCGAGCGTCGACGTGCGTGCCCCAGTAGACCCACGGCCACCCGTAGAACGCACCCGCGCGCACAGAGGTGAGGTAATCGGGCGAGGCGTCGTCGCCGATCTCGTCACGCTCGTTGACCACGGTCCACAGCTTGCCCGCCTGCCAGCCCATACCATTGGGATTGCGCAAGCCGGAGGCGAAGATGTGGTGCGCGCCGGTTGCGGGATCGACTTCCCAGATCGCCGCGCGGCCCACTTCGTTCTCCATTCCGTTCTCGCTGACGTTGCTGTTCGAGCCGACGGATACGTAGAGCCTGGACCCATCGGGCGAGGCGATCACGTTCTTGGTCCAGTGGTGATCGATTGGTCCGCCGGGCAGATCGGTGATCTTGGTCCCCGCATCGAGCGGGTGATCGGCCCCGGCGGCGTAACGGTAGCGCATCAGCTTGTCGGTGTCGGCGACGTAGAGTGTATCGCCGACCAGCGCCATGCCGATCGGCGCAGTGAGTCCGTCGATGTAGGTGATGCGGCTGTCCGCGCGCCCGTCCCCGTCGGTGTCGCGCAGCAGGCTGATACGGTTGGGTGGTGTGGGCCCGCCGCCCTTCGCGCCGCCCATCAGGAACTTCATCACCAGGCCCTTGGGGCGCATGATCGGCTCGATCCCATAATCGGTCTCGGCCACCAGCACGTCGCCATTAGGCAGCGGCAGGATCCAGCGCGGATGGATCAGACCGGTTGCGAACGGGACCACGTTCAGGCCCGGCGCCGCGACCGGCGTCTTCCCCTGGGGCCAGCCGGTTACCGTCGCAATGCGGATCGGCGGAAACGCAGCGTAATCGGGCGCAGGGATCGTCGGGTTGGGACCGTAGCGCTCGGCCTCAGGCACCGTCGCGCCCTTGCCGCAGGCGGCGAGCAGCATCAGCGGCGCCAGCGCGCCGGCGAGAAATGCGACGCGGCGCATTCTACGCTCTCCCTTCGGAGGTGTCGTCCTCGTGCACGCCGACCCGGCCTTTGAACACCATCTCGCCGCCCATCCAGCCGTTGAATAACAGCAGCACGGTGACGATCGCCGACAGCGTGAGGCCGGCCGGCAGCACCGCCGCCGCCCCGTCGCGCATGTGGACGATGAAGTTCACCACCGACAACAGGAGCATCACCACATTGCCGGTCAGGTGATACCACGCCTTGCGCATCGCCCGGATGCGCGGCTCGGCAATGAAGTCGATGAACCCTGCGGCCGCGGCGATCAGCGCGCCGATAATGCCGGCGCCGATCAGCCAGGCGGAAAAATAGGCCCAGCTCGCCCAGCCGGTCAGCCAGTAGGCGAGGTCGGTGATGAACGCACCGATCAACAGCCCGATCGGAATCGTAACCAGGAGCGGATGAAGTGGATGTCCGGCAACGCGGACCGTCGAACGTGGATTTGCAGACATGGGCGAACCCTTTGCTGAGCCACCCCACCCGCGGCATTAACCGGCGATGCGTCCGTCCGTTCCGCTAGGTGTCCGAAAAGCTGATCTCGAGCGAGATCTCGGCGTTGAGCAGCTTCGACACCGGGCAGTTCGCCTCGGCTTCGGCCGCGAGCCGCTCGAAATCGGCCCGACTCATGCCGGGGACGGTGCCCGAAAGAATCAGGTCCGAGCGGGTGATCGTGAAACCGTCGCCGTCCTTGTCGAGCGTGACCTTGGCGGTGGTGTCGATCACGCCATTCTCGTGGCCGGCGCGGGCGAGGGCGAACGACAGCGCCATCGTGAAGCACGAGGCATGCGCCACGGCGACCAGTTCCTCGGGGTTGGTGCCCTGCTTCCCCTCGAAGCGTGTGTTGAATCCGTACGGCTGGTTCACAAGCGCACCGGACTGGGTCGAGACATGACCCCTGCCGTCCTTGCCGAATCCTTCGTAGCGCGCACTGCCGCTCTTCACGATCGCCATCAGATGATCTCCATTGCCTTCCCGGCCCGTTCGAACATGCCCACGATTGTCTCCACTTCCCCGGCCGAATGCTCGGCGCAGAGCGAGCACCGCAGCAGCGTCATGCCGGCAGGCGTTGCCGGCGGCCGGGCGAGGTTCACGTAGAGCCCTTCGTGCAACAACGCCTCCCACATCGCCGCGCCGCGCTCAAGGTCGGGCATGATCACAGCGATGATCGCGCTCTGCGGCTCGTCGGTGCCGAGCTGGAAGCCGAGGCCCTTGAGCTTCGCGTGCAGCGTGCGGGAATTCTCCCACAGGTGCGCGCGCTTGTTGCCCGAGTGCATCAGCTTGCGGATGCTGGTCGCGGCGGTCGCGACCACGCTCGGCGGCAGGCTGGCGGTGAACACGTAGGGCCGGCACACCAGCCGCAGAATCTCGAAGCTCGGGTGGTTGGAGACGCAGAACCCGCCGACCGTGCCGACGCTCTTCGAAAACGTGCCGATGATGAAATCGACCTGGTCGATCACGCCTTGCGCTTCGGCCACGCCGCGGCCGTGCTCGCCGATGAAGCCCATCGAATGAGCCTCGTCGACCAGCACCATCGCGCCGTTTTCCTTGGAAACGCGGACCATTTCCTGAAGCGGCGCGACATCGCCGAGCATCGAATAGACGCCTTCCAGCACCACCAGCCTGCCCGCGCCTTCGGGGATGCGTTTGAGGCGCTTCTCGAGCGCTTCCACGTCGTTGTGCTTGAACGGCACCACCTCGGCATTGCCGAGCGCACAGCCGTCCCAGATCGATGCGTGGCTGTCGATATCCAGGACGATGTAGTCGCCCTTGCCGGCGATCGTGCTGATGATCCCGAGGTTGGCCTGGTAGCCGGTCGAGAACACCATGGCATGATCCATGCCGTAGAAGTCTTTTAGCGCGTCCTCGCACTCCCTGTGCCCCTGGTAGGTGCCGTTGAGCACGCGGCTGCCGGTGGTGCCGCTGCCGAAGTTGTCGAGCGCATCCTTGCCCGCGGCGATCACGTCCGGGTCGAAGGTCATGCCCATGTAATTGTAGGTGCCGAGCAGGATCGTATCGCGCCCGTTGCAGATCGCCCGGGTAGGGGACAGCACCTTCTCCATCACCAGCCCGAAAGGATCGGTCAGGCCGCTCGAAAGCAGCGTCTCGCGTTGCTGGATCAGCGGATCGAACTTGCTGAACAGGTCCGGCGTTTTGCCGGAAAGTTCCTGCGGCCGGTCGGCCTGTGCCACACCTTCGCTCACGCGTCGGCTCCCCCGGCGAGTTTGCACACCGCATCGACGAGCTGGCCGAAAGTTTCGATCTCGGCCTGCTGGTTCATGCTGATGATGATGTCGAACTCGTCCTCGATCGCGGCGACGAAATCCATCACCGTCAGACTGTCGAATTCGAGGTCGTTGGCGAAGCTGGTGTCGTCCCCGATCGCCACGCCCTTCTTGTTGAAGGGCTCGATCAGCGTGCGGATGCGAGCGTCGGTTGCGGCGCGGTCCATGCGGAAATTTCCAATCCTGTCCTGCAGGGGCGACGCCTCTGCCATGCGAATGCGGCGGAAAAGCGGTTCGCGGGGCGGCTTGTCAAGCGGGAGGGCAGGAATTGCGCCGTCAGGCGGCGAGAAGCAGCCCTTTGACGGTAGTCATGAACGGACCGATCGAAACCGGCTTGGCCAGGTAGCCCTCGGCACCGACGTCGCGGATGCGTTCCTCGTCGCCCTTGCCGGCGTAGGCGGTCACCGCCAGCACCGGGATCAGGCGCAAGTGCGCGTCACGCTTGAGGCTGGCGATCAGGTCCAGTCCGGAAATGTCCTGTAGCTGGATGTCCATGATGACCAGGTTGGGGACAAACGCGCGCGCCCGCTCGATTGCGCGCGCGCCTTCGGATACCGGTTCGACAGTGTAGCCGTTCGCGACGAGTACGTCGCAAAACAGTTTCCGGTTGAGGTCGTTGTCCTCGACAACGAGGATGCGCTTCGTCATGTGCCCCCCTGTCGCTTCCGTCCCAACGGGAGCTCGGCAGCGACGTCCTGCGGCCTTAGCCGAAGGACGCTCGCGTGGATAGGGGCCGGATAATTATAAAGATTAGTGAAAATGCGATTAAGGATCCCGCGGCGCTGGCGTTGCGGGCGATCGCCTGGATCGTCTCTGACGAGGCGCGGGGAGCGCGGTTGCTGGCCTTGACCGGCCTCACGCCGGAACTGCTGCGTGAGCGGCTTGGAAGCGCAGATGTGCAGCGGGCCGCGCTCGAATTTCTCGGCGCGCACGAGCCGGACCTGCTGGCTGCCGCCGAGGCGCTCGAGGTCGCGCCGGCGGACCTGGCGGCGGCCGGCGAAAGGCTCGGCGCATGAGCCGCCCGCTGGTCGTGACCGATTGCGACGAGGTGCTGCTGCACATGGTCGCGCATTTCCGCGAATATCTCGGCGAGGAGCACGGGGTCGATTTCCGCATCGAGGGCGGCAGCTTCGCCGAGGCGATGCGCTACCAGGCCAGCGGTGAGATTTTGCCCGAAGCGGAGATGTGGCGCCTGTTGAACCTGTTCTTCGACACCGAGATGCACCGGCAGAAGGCGATCGCAGGCGCGGTCGAGGCGATGGCGCGGCTAGCGCAGAACGCAGACGTGGTGGTGCTCACCAATCTCCTCGATCACCGTGCCGAGATGCGCGCGGAGCAACTCGCAGGCCACGGCATCCAAGCCCGCGTGTTCACCAATCAGGGTCCCAAGGGTCCGGCGCTGAAGAAGATCGTCGACGAATTCCGTCCGTCGCGGGTCGCGTTTATCGACGACATAGCCGTGCATCATCGGTCCGTGGGCGAAGTGGTCCCGCACGCGGTCAGGCTGCACTTCTGCGGCGAGGGGCTGATGGCGCCGCACATCGACTGCGCGCACGTCGCGGGCCATGCCCATGCGCGGATCGACCGGTGGGACCAGGCCTTGCCCTGGCTGCTCGAAAAGCTGCATGGAGAAAGCGTATGAGCATTGATCAGCGACTCGCCCAGCTGGGCATCCGCCTGCCTGAGGCCGCCGCACCGGTCGCGGCCTATCGCCCGGTGATCGTCCATGCCGGAGTCGCCTATGTTTCGGGGCAGCTTCCGTTTCTCGACGGCGAACTGGTCACCGGCCGGCTGGGCGAGAACGTCTCGCTCGAACGGGGCTTCGAAGCGGCGCGCGCTTGCGGGCTGATGATCCTCGCGCAGCTGAAGGCCGCGCTGATCCCGCTCGATCGGGTCGCGCACGTGGTCAAGCTCGGCGCGTTTGTGAATTCTACATCCGATTTTACCGACCAGCCGAAGGTCGCGAATGGCGCCTCGGAACTGATGTTCGACGTGTTCGGCGATATCGGCCGCCATGCACGCAGCGCCGTCGGGGTGCCGGTCCTGCCGCTGGGTGCGGCGGTCGAAGTGGACGCCATCATTGCTCTTCACGCTCATTGACGACCGGGCGGCCCCGCCGCCCCGGCCTGAGCGCGTCCAGTGGCTCCGCGAATGGAGCTACGCCCATCGCGGGCTGCATCGGGTTGGCGTCCCGGAGAACTCGCTCGCGGCCGCGAGCGGTGCGGTCGCCGCGGGGCTCGGCATCGAATGCGACGTGCAGAAGTCCCGCGACGGGGAGGCGATGGTGTTCCATGACTGGGAGCTCGACCGGTTGACAAGTGCGCGCGGCGCGGTCGGCGCCCGCACCGCGAGCGAGCTGGCTGCGATCGCCCTTTCGGGCAGCGACGATGAACGGATTCCCGCCCTGCGCGCGCTGCTCGCACTGGTCGGCGGGCAAGTGCCGCTGCTGATTGAGGTCAAGTCGAGGCGCGAGCGGCGACCCGCGCCGCTGTGCCTCGCTGTCCGCCGCGCGCTCGAAGGCTATGCCGGGCGGGTCGCGGTGATGAGCTTCGATCCGCGCGTCTCGCGATGGTTCGCGGTCCATGCACCGCAAGTCGTGCGCGGGCTGGTGGTGACCGAGGAGAATGAGCGCACCTTCGCCGGATACATGCGCCGCCACGCGTGGCTGTGGCATGCGCGGCCCGATTTCATCGCTTACGACGTGCGCGATTTGCCCAGCCGCTTCGCCGACGCGCAACGCAAGCGAGGATTGCCCCTGCTCACCTGGACCGTGCGCAGCGCCGAATTGCGCGAACGGGCGGAGAAATACGCCGACGCGCCGATCGCCGAGGGCGCGGGGGTCGCACAAGGCAGGTCAGTGGCGTAGGCTGGCGGCAATGGCCGACCAATCGCTCACCGCTCATCTCTATTCCTCGGTCGGCAAGATTGCCGCGGCGCAGTGGGACGCGCTGGCCGGCACGGACAATCCGTTTGTAAGTCACGCCTTCCTCACCGCGCTCGAAGATTCGGGCAGCGTCGGCCCCGGGACTGGCTGGGCGCCCGCGCCGCTGGTCATCGAAGGCGACCATGGCGGGATCGCCGCCGCCCTGCCTGCTTATGCCAAGGGGCACAGTCAGGGCGAATATGTGTTCGACCATGCCTGGGCTGATGCATGGCATCGTGCAGGCGGGGATTATTACCCGAAGTTGCAGATCGCCGTGCCGTTTACTCCCGCGACGGGGCCGCGCCTGTTGCTGGCTGACGATCGGCTCGCCGCGCCGCTGCTGGCAGCGGCGGAGCAACTATGCGCGAACAACGGCTTTTCCTCCGCTCACGCGACCTTCATCGAGCCAGCACAGGTGCCGTTGTTCGAAGCCGCCGAATGGCTGGTCCGCGGCGACATCCAGTTCCACTGGATCAACCGTGGCTACCGGAGTTTCGACGAGTTCCTCGGCGCGCTCTCGTCGAGGAAGCGCAAGGATATCCGCAAGGAGCGTGCCTCCGCGCAGGCGGGGGTCGATATTCGCGCGCTTTCCGGCAGCGAAATCAGACCGGAACACTGGGACGCGTTCTGGACGTTCTACCAGGATACTGGCGCGCGCAAATGGGGCTCGCCTTACCTGACGCGCGACGCGTTCGATCTGTTCGGCGAACGTCTGGGCGATCGCGTACTGCTGGTGCTGGCCTTTGAGGACGACGTGCCGATCGCGGGCGCGCTGAACTTTATCGGCGGAAGCGCGCTCTACGGGCGCTATTGGGGCTGCCGGGTCGACAAACCGTTCCTGCATTTCGAGCTGTGCTACTACCAGGCGATCGACGTCGCGATCGAACGCGGTCTGGCGCGGGTCGAGGCGGGGGCGCAGGGCGGGCACAAGCTCGCCCGCGGATACGAGCCGGTGCAGACGTTCTCGGCGCACTGGCTCGCCGATAGCGGATTTCGCGCGGCGGTGGCCGATTTTGTCGACCGGGAGCGTCGCGGCGTCGCGGTAGACCAGCTTTATCTCAGCGGCCGCACGCCGTTCCGCAAAGACGGCTGAGCTTCAGGCCGCGCGGCGGTTTTCGTCCGACAGCCACTGGCGCGCGCGGCGCTGGGCTTCGGCGATCTCGCGCGCTGTCATCTCTTCCGAAACGTCGGCGCGGCAGCACGCCGCCTCCGCATGTCCAAGCACGGCCGCGAGGTTGAACCACTTGTGCGCCTCAACCAAATCGCAGTTGACGCCGTGGCTGCCTGTGGAAAATACGATCCCCAAATCGTAGTAGGCGGAGTGGTTGCCGCGGGCCGCGGCCGCAAGGCAGCGCGCGACGAGCATGTCGGCTTTAGCCAGATCCCGCTCGGAAAGCGGCGTGGACGTTTCTATCCGGACCAGTTCCATGACTGTTCCCCTGTTGCGGCATGCCCCCCTGGCTGCCGGTGAAGCAAATTCGGCCGAACGTGCTCAAGAAATGGTTAACGCGGCGGAAAATCTTCGAATCACACGGCTTTTCGTTCGGGCTGGCTTAAGCTTTGCCGGTGCAGGACGCTTCCTCATTGGCGCTTGTGCCGGTTTCGTGCTGCCCCTATAGGCGCGCCCATCCGGCCCTGGGGTTGCCGTGGTAAAGATGGACCGATCAGTCGGACATCTGCCTTCCGCGGATGGAGAGTGGAGCAGAGTTTCCGAATGGCTTCGGTTGCGAGCGACGATATCGATATCCTTGCTAAGGCCAAGCGCTCGCTCGCTGCCGACTACACGCCGTCGGACAACGAAGAGTACATGTCCGAAAAGCAGCTCAGCTATTTCCGCGTGCTGCTGCTGGAGTGGAAGCGCTCGATCCTCTCGGCCGCCGAAGACACCCTGCAATCGCTGCAGGAGGGGCCGCTGCGCGAGCCCGACCTCAACGACCGCGCCTCGAGCGAAACCGATTGGGGGATCGAGCTCAGGACGCGTGACCGGCAGCGCAAGCTGATCGCCAAGATCGATTCCGCGCTTCGCCGCATCGATGAGGGCGACTACGGCTGGTGCGAAGTGACCGGCGAGCCGATCGGGCTCAACCGCCTGATCGCACGGCCGATCGCGACCATGACGGTCGAAGCGCAGGAAGCGCATGAGCGCCGCGAGAAGGTCAGCCGGGACGATTGATTTTCGCCTCCGCGGCGAAATAGGTTTAAGCTTAAACCTTCATTAGCCAATATCGGCCATACCGCCCCCTCTTGCCGCCACGTTGGCGGGTGGGCATTAACGCCGCGCAAATGACGTAAGGGTCGGAATTCGCACCGATGAGCCAGGTCGATACGAGGCAATTGGGACGAGATAGCCTGTTTCTCCTCGCGCATCTGCGCTTCGAGGATCAGGGCGAATCGTACCGCGTCAAAGTCCGCAACCTCTCCTCCGGCGGCATGATGGCCGAAGGCGATTTGCGCGTGACCCAGGGCGCTCCGGTGCAGATCGAATTGCGCAACATCGGCTGCGTTGCCGGCAACGTTGCGTGGAAGGCGGACGGCCGCTTCGGCATCGCCTTCGCCGAAGAAATCGATCCCAAGCTGGTACGCGCGCCGGTGAGCGGGGCCCCGGACCAGGGTTACACGCGCCCGCCGCTGAGCCAGCCGGACAACGACTTCACCAGCTTCCGCAAGATCTGAGACGCACCTCGGTTGATGCGATGGCCCGCGCGGCTTACCACAGCCGCGATGGGTGCCACCGTTCGAGGAGTAATCGCCACACTCCTGCTGCTCGCGCTCGCCGCGTGTGGCAAGGGAAGCGGCAGTGCGCTCGAAATCGCGTTCATCGGCGGCAAGGATGATGCGAAGGTTTCCGGCGCGCGGCTGTCCCCGGTTGGCCAGCACTTGCGCTCGGCAACCGCCGCCGGCCTCGTCGGACTCGATGCCGAGGGTCAGGTGGTGCCACAGCTGGCGGACCGCTGGATCGTCACCGATGGCGGCACGAGCTACATCTTCCGCCTGCGCGATCTCGCGTGGCCCGACGGCCGCGAACTGACCGCTGAGGAGGTGCGCGATGCGCTGGTGCGCGTGCGGCGCCAGCTTCGCGGAACAACGCTCGGTTCCGACCTCGCGCAGATCGCCGATGTCCGGGCAATGACCGGCAAGGTGGTCGAGATCCGCCTCGCCAACCCGATGCCCGATTTCCTGCAATTGCTCGCGCAGCCCGAGCTTGGGCTGGTTCGCGATGACCGCGGACTTGGCCCGATGGCGCTGGAGCGCGATGAGGGCGCGCTGGTCCTGAAGATGCTTTCGCCCGCCGCCCGCGGCTTGCCGCAAGTTGAAGACTGGGAGGCGACCGTTAGGCCGCTGCGGCTGCGGGTGGCGCCCGCCAAGGCGGCGATCGAGATGTTCGACGACGGCAAAGTCGATGTCGTGCTCGGCGGACGGCTCGAATCGTTGCCCCTGGTCGAGACCGGGCCGCTGTCACGCGGAACCGTGCGGATCGATCCCGCGCTTGGCCTGTTCGGCCTTAGGGTGGTGCGGCCCGAGGGCTTCCTCAATCGCCCCGAGAACCGTGAGGCGCTCGCGCTGGCGATCGACCGCGATACGCTGCTCGAACCGTTCAACGTCGGCGGCTGGGTTGCCACGACCCGCATCGTTCCTCCCGGCCTTCCGGGTGAGCGCGCACCGCCACCCGAGCGCTGGTCGGACAGCACCTTCGCGCAACGCCAGAGCGAGGCTGCCCGTCGGGTTTCAGCGTGGAAGAACGCCAGCGGCGGCGAGCTCGTGCTGCGGATCGCGATACCCGAAGGGCCGGGCGGTGACCTGCTGTTCGGTCGCCTCGGCCGCAATCTCACTGCAGTGGGCATCACGGTCGTCAAAGTCGCGCCCGATGAGAAAGCCGACCTGCGGCTGATTGACACGCTTGCGCGCTACGGCGAGCCGCAGTGGTTCCTCAACCAGTTCCACTGCGGCTTTCGCGGCGGCCTGTGTTCTTCGGCGGTCGACCGGCTGGTGGCGCAGGCGCAGGCGAGTCGCGATCCGGCCGAAGCGAGCCGACTGCTCGCTCAGGCGGAGGCGCAACTAACCTCGCTCGAAGCCTTCATACCGTTCGGCGCACCGATTCGCTGGTCGCTGGTGCGCAGCGACGTCACCGGCTTCTCCGGCAACCGTTGGGGCTTTCATCCCTTGCCCCCGCTCGCCGAGGTGTCCAGATAGGCGCGATGGAGCCGACCACCACCGCTCGCCCCCAGCGCCCGCGCCCGATCGGGGTCCAGTTGCCGCTTGGCACGGACCCGTATTCGGTGCGGACCCGGATCGAGGCCATGGAACGGCTGCTCGAGCGCAGCTTCACTGTTCCCGGCATCAAGTACCAGATCGGCGTCGATGCGATCGCCGGGCTGATTCCGGTGGTGGGGGACTTCGTCGGCGCGGCGTTTGGCGCCTACATCGTGTGGGAAGCGAGGAACGCCGGCGTCCCTAAGTGGAAGCTGGCGCGGATGATCGGCAACGTCGCGTTTGACACCGCTGTCGGCGCGATTCCCGTCGCGGGCGACGCGTTCGACTTCCTGTTCCGCTCGAACAGCCGCAACCTCAAGATCGTCAAGAAGCACCTCGACAAGCACCACCCGGCGACGCGGGTGATCGAGGGCTAAGCCTCCAGTTCGACGTCCCAGTAGAGCCAGTCGCGCCAGGTTTCGTGGAGGTAGTTCGGCGGGAAGGCCTTTCCGCGTTCCTGTAGCTGCCAGCTTGTGGGACGGATCGGCCTGACCGCCAGCGCCATGCGCGCCTGCTGCGGCGTGCGGCCACCCTTGCGCATGTTGCACGGCGCGCAGGCGGTGAGGATGTTCTCCCAGGTGGTCTTGCCGCCCAGCCGGCGCGGGATCACGTGGTCGAAGGTGAGATGCTGCGGGCTGCCGCAATACTGGCACGCGAACCGGTCCCGCAGGAACACGTTGAACCGGGTGAACGCGGGAAACTCGCTCGGGCGCACGAACTGCCGCAGCGCGATCACCGACGGCACTTTCATGTCGAGCGTCGGTGAATGCACCTCGCGCTCGTAGGTGGCGACGATGTCGACCCGTTCGAGGAACACCGCCTTGATCGCGGTCTGCCATGGCCACAGGCTGAGCGGGTAATAGGACAGCGGCGTGTAATCGGCGTTGAGCACCAGCGCGGGGCAGCTATCGAGGTTGCGCCCCGGGTCTTCATCGGCGCTTCGAAAGTGCGCCGCACGCTCGATCAGTTCGGCCTTGAACACGCGTTGTGTCCTCCCTGATGCGCGATGTAGGAGCATTTGCGCTGAAATGCGTCAACCCCGTTACGTCTTGCGAATTCACAGCATTTTGGCCGATGGGCGCGGGTCGCCTATGGCATATGGGCAACAATGATCCGCACCCGTTTCGCCCCCAGCCCGAATGGTCCGCTCCATCTGGGGCATGCGTTCTCCGCGATCGCCGCGCACGATCTGGCGCGCGAGCGCGGCGGGCGCTTCCTGCTGCGCATCGAGGACATCGACGGCACGCGCTCGCGGCCCGACCTGGCGCAGGAGTTTCGCGATGACCTTGCCTGGCTGGGGCTGTCGTGGGACGAGGAAGCGCTGCAATCGCAACGACTTGTCCGATACGAGGCGGCGGCGGAGCAGTTGCGCGGGATGGGCCTGCTCTATCCCTGCACCTGCACCCGAGCCGAGATCGCGACGGCGGCGACGAAGCAGGGGCCGGATGGACCGGCATACCCGGGGACATGCAGAGGCCGGGACGTCGACTCGTCATTACCTGCCGCGTGGCGGCTCGATGTCCGGAAAGCCGCCGGGCTTTCCGGCACGCTCAACTGGTTCGACGAGATAGCCGGAGAACAACAGGCGCGGCCCGAGCTGTTCGGCGATGTGGTGCTGGTGCGCAAGGACGAGCCGGCGAGCTACCACCTCGCCGCGACGGTCGACGATGCGGCGGACGAGGTGACGGTGGTCGTGCGCGGGATGGATCTGTTCGCGGCGACGCACGTCCACCGCCTGCTGCAAGCGCTGCTCGGGCTGCCGGTGCCGACCTGGCGCCACCACGCGCTGTTGCTCGATGAAACCGGCACCAAGCTCGCCAAGCGGCGGGGCTCTCCCTCCCTGGGCGACCGGCGCCGCGCGGGTGAGAATGGCCCCGCGCTTGCCGACGCGTTGCGCGCCCATCGCTTCCCCGCTGGAATTACGCTGGGCGGAAGCCTAGATAGGCGGCCATGAACGCTATCCTCATCATTCTCCTGGTCCTGGCGATGGTCTTCGTCGTCGTTTCCCTGGTCCGCGGGATCGTCGCCTTCCTGCAATCGCACAAGGCCGACATCGAATCGGGCGGGGCGCGGCAGAAGGAAATGCAGCTCAAGCAGAACAAGATGATGACGAACCGCATCCTGTTCCAGGGCGCGGCCATCGTCATCGTCGCGCTGCTGTTGATCGTGAACAGCTGACCAGCGCGCCCGGGAGTTTTGGGCGGTGGTCAAGCTCAACAAGATCTACACCCGTACCGGCGACGACGGGACCAGCGGCCTCGTCGACGGCAGCCGCCGTAACAAGGCTGAACCACGCTTTGAGGCGATTGGATCGGTCGACGAGCTCAACAGCGCGCTCGGCCTCGCGGCAATCGCGCTCGCGGGCAGCAAGCACGAAAGTGCCATCGCACGCATCCAGAACGATCTGTTCGATCTGGGGGCCGACCTCGCGACTCCAGGGAGCGATTTTGCGCCTTCCGAGATGGTGCTGCGGATCGTACCGGCACAAGTCGATTGGCTCGAACACGCGATCGATGCCCTTAATGAGGGCCTCGCGCCGCTCACCAGCTTTATTTTGCCCGGCGGCAGCGAGGCGGCGGCGCGGGTCCATCTCGCCCGCTCGATCGCCCGGCGAGCCGAGCGCGACGCGGTCGGGCTGGCAAGGGGCGAGCCGGTCAATCCCACCGCAATCGCCTATCTCAACCGTTTGTCGGACTACCTGTTTGTGCTATCCAGAGCGGTGAACGCGGACGGTGCCGGCGATGTGCTGTGGGTGCCTGGCGCCAGCCGCAACTAAGGTGCGGGAACGCTCTGGCTTTACCCGGCGTTTCAAGGCCAAAGGAGACGTCGTGATGATCGACCGCCCGGATCGCCACCTTACCGACAACGACCCCGAGATCGAGAATTCGGAACAGGACGACGAGCTCGAGCAGAGCCAGACCGTCGCAGAGGAAGCGTTGCGCGGCGAGGCGCGCGTGCCGAGTCCCCTCGACAGCATCAAGGTCCACGGAGGGATCGACGGCAGCGATGTCGAGCCCGACCTGATCGACCGCATGCGTGACATGGAGCAGTCCGGCCGGATCGACATGGGCGCGTTCGAAGGCGAGCCCAACTTCGACGACAACGAAGACGAATACGGCGACGATGCCAAGGAAGACGATCTTCCGGGCGACGGCGAGTAACTACGGCTCTTCGCCGGCCTCGCGCTTCAACTGATAGAGCCGTTCGAGCGCCTCACGCGGGGTGAGCGCATCGACGTCGAGCGTACGCAACGCCTCGCGCAAGAGGTCGCACTCCTCCTCCTCCGCCGCGAACGCGGCCGAGAACAGCGGCAGTTCGCCGAGGCCGGCCGCCAGGCCGCCGGTTTCCCGCCGCCCTTTCTCCAGCCGGTCGAGCACCGACTTGGCGCGGGCGACAACGTGCTTCGGCACGCCCGCTAGTCGCGCCACCGCAAGGCCGTACGAGCTTTCCGCCGGCCCTTCGGCGACTTCGTGCAACAGCACCAGCTCACCCTTCCATTCGCGCGCGCGCACATGATGCAACGACAGCGCTTCGCAAGTTTCGGCGAGCCGGGCGAGCTCGTGGTAATGGGTCGCGAACAGGCAGCGGCAGCGATTGGTCTCGTGCACCGCCTCGACCACGGCCCACGCGAGAGCGAGGCCATCGTAAGTCGAGGTCCCGCGTCCGACCTCGTCGAGGATCACGAAGCTGCGCTCGGTCGCCTGGCTGAGGATCGCCGCGGTCTCGACCATCTCGACCATGAAGGTCGAACGTCCGCGGGCAAGGTTGTCGGAGGCGCCGACTCGGCTGAACAGCCGATCGACCAGGCCGATTTTGGCCCGCGCGGCGGGAACGTATGCGCCGGCCTGCGCGAGCAGGACGATCAGCGCGTTCTGCCGCAGGAAGGTCGATTTGCCACCCATGTTGGGCCCGCCGATCAGCCATAACCGCTTGGTCTGCGTGAGGCGGCAATCATTGGCGACGAATCGCTCGCCCTGTGCGGCCAGCGCCGCTTCGACGACGGGATGCCGCCCTCCTTCGATCTCGAGGCACGGCTCGGCGACGATCTCGGGCTTGCTCCAGCCGCCTTCCGCGGCACGCTCGGCAAGCCCCCCGGCGACGTCGATCCGGGCCAGCGCGGCGGCGGTCGCTGCGATGCCCCGATGTGCGGCAACGACCTGGCCGACCAGCTCCTCGAAATGCGCCTCCTCGGCCGCCAGCGCATGGCCGCCCGCTTCGGCGATGCGGCTGGCTTCGGCGTGCAATGAGAGCGAGTTGAAACGCACTGCCCCGGCCATCGTCTGGCGATGGGTGAAGCCACTGTCAGCCGCCATCAGTGCGTCGGCGTGGCGGGCGGGGACTTCGATGAAGTAGCCCAGCACGCCGTTGTGCCGGATCTTGAGCGCCGAAATGCCGGTCTCGTCGCGGTACTTCGCTTCCAACGCGGCGATCGCGCGGCGGGCGTTGCCGGAGACGACGCGCAGCTCGTCGAGCGCGTGGTCATAACCCTCGGCGATGAAGCCCCCGCTGCCGCGTTCGGTTGGCGGGGTCGGGACCAGCGCGCGGGCCAGCAGATCGGTCAGCGCGCCATGCCCGCCCAGGTTCGGCAGGAGCTCGTCCAGCAGCGGCGGCCGATCGGGCTGGCCCTCAAGGTGATGCTTGACCCGCCGTGCTTCGAGAAGCCCGTCGCGTACTTGCCCCAGATCGCGCGGGCTTCCGCGTCCGGCGACGATACGCCCAAGCGCACGCCCGATGTCGGGGAGGGCGCGTAGCACCTCGCGCAAATCGGCGCGCAACAGCGGATCGTCGTTGAAGAATTGCACCAGCGCCAGCCGCGCTCTGATGGCCGCCTCATCGGTCAGCGGCGCCGCGAGGTCCTCCGCCAGCAGCCGCGCGCCCGCACCGGTGACGCACCGGTCGACCGCCGCGAGCAGGCTTCCGGCGCGCCCGCCTCCCTGCGCCTCGAGCACTTCGAGGCTCACGCGGGTCGCCGCGTCCATTGCCAGCCGCGCGCGTCCATCGAGCCCGACGGGCGGAAGCAGTAGCGGCATCGCGCCGCGCCCCGCATGGTCGAGATAGGCGAGCAGCCCGCCAGCCGCGGCGAGCATCGCCCGGCCAAACTGGCCGAACCCGTCGAGCGTGGCGACGCCGTGCACCGCCTTGAGCCGTGCTTCGCCCCCGTCACTGGCGAAGTCGCCGCGCGGGCGCGGGATCGCATCGGTCGGCGCACCCTCCCACTCATCGGGCGCCACCAGCTCGGTCGCGCCGATTCGGGCGAGCGCGGCGTCCATTCCCTCGGGCGCGCATTCCTCGAGCTCCATCCGCCCGGTCGAGATGTCGCACGCGGCGATGCCGATCGCCCCGCGCACGTCGCACACTGCTGCCAGCACATTCGCGCGGCGTGGCTCGAGCAACGCTTCCTCGGTCAGCGTCCCGGCAGTGACGAAGCGGACGATGCCACGCTCGACCAGCGCCTTCGATCCCCCGCGCTTCTTTGCCTCTTCGGGCGTTTCGATCTGTTCTGCGATCGCCACCCGGCAGCCGCCCTTGATCAGCCGCGCGAGATATCCCTCGGCAGAGTGCACCGGAACCCCGCACATGGGGATCGGGGCGCCGTCGTGCTCGCCGCGGCTGGTGAGCGCGATATCGAGAACCTGACTGGCAGTTTTTGCGTCTTCGAAGAACAGCTCGAAGAAGTCGCCCATTCGGTAGAACAGCAGGCAATCGGCCGCCTCGCGCTTCAACGCGAAGTATTGCGCCATCATCGGGGTAGCCGCGCCCGCCATCGGGGGGACGCTAGCCACGTGCAGAACGATTCGGAAAGGGTAGCGCAATGCCTTTCCCCTGCCGTTCGGGCGCGCTAGGGCGGCCCAACGAGAGGAGCACCGCTTGGCCGACGAACCCAATGCTAGTTTCACTACCCGCGAGGCGCTGTTCTATCACACGACCGGCCGACCGGGTAAAATCGAGATCGTGCCGTCCAAGCCTGTGGCGACCCAGCGCGACTTGAGCCTTGCTTATTCGCCTGGCGTCGCGGCGCCGGTCGAAGCCATCGCTGCCGATCCGGCCTGCGCCTATGACTACACGGCGAAGGGCAACCTCGTCGCCGTCATCTCGAACGGCACCGCGATCCTCGGCATGGGCAATCTCGGCGCGCTCGCCAGCAAGCCAGTGATGGAAGGCAAGGCGGTGCTGTTCAAGCGCTTCGCCGACGTGGATTCGATCGATATCGAGCTCGCTACCGAAGACCCGCAGGCATTCATCGAAGCGGTGGCGCTGATGGAGCCAAGCTTCGGCGGCATCAACCTGGAAGACATCGCCGCGCCCGAATGCTTCATCATCGAGCAGGCGTTGCGCGAACGGATGAATATCCCGGTGATGCACGACGACCAGCACGGCACGGCGATCATCGCCGCCGCGGGGCTGATCAACGCCTGTCACCTGACCGGACGTGAATTCAAGGACGTGCGGATGGTGGTCAATGGCGCGGGCGCGTCGGCGCTTGCCTGCACGGCGCTGATCAAGGCGATGGGTGTCCCACATAGCAACGTCATCGTGTGCGACCGTCAGGGCCCGATCTATCCCGGGCGCGCAGGCGTCGACCAGTGGAAGAGCGCGCATGCGGTGCCCACGGAAGCGCGCAGCCTGGAAGAGGCCCTCAAGGGTGCCGATGTGTTCCTCGGCCTCTCGGCCGCAGGCGCGCTCAAGCCCGAATGGGTGCGCGACATGGCTGAGCAGCCGATTATCTTCGCCATGGCCAATCCCGATCCCGAGATCGTGCCGGAGGAGGCCATCGCGGTGCGCCCGGATGCGATCATCGCCACCGGGCGCTCGGATTATCCGAACCAGGTCAACAACGTGCTCGGCTTCCCGTTCATCTTCCGCGGCGCGCTCGATGTGCGTGCGACTGCGATCAACGAGGAGATGAAGATCGCGGCTGCGCAGGCGATCGCCGCGCTCGCCCGTGAACGGGTGCCGGACGAGGTTACCGCCGCCTACGGCAAGAATCACCGCTTCGGGCGCGACTATATCATCCCGGCGCCGTTCGATCCGAGGCTGATGGATCGTGTCTCTTCCGCGGTGGCTAAGGCGGCCATGGATTCGGGCGTCGCCCAGCTGCCGATCGAGGATCTGGAAGCCTACCGCATGAGCCTGCGCGCGCGGCTCAACCCGACTATTTCGGTACTGACGCAAGTATACGCCGATGCGCAGGCCAATCCCAAGCGCGTGGTGTTCGCAGAGGCGGAGGAGGACGTGGCGCTTCGTGCGGCGATCCAGTTGCGCGATTTCGGGTATGGCACGCCGGTGCTGGTCGGCCGCACCCAGGCGGTGCGCGAAAAGCTCGTCGGGCTGGGAATCGCCGATCCGGACACGTTCGAAATCCAGAATTCGGCGGATTCGCCCTTCGTCGCCCAGATGGTCGACTACCTCTACGGACGATTGCAGCGGCGTGGCTACACCGAGCGCGACGTGCGGCGGCTGGTCAACCAGGACCGCAACGTGTTCGCCTCGCTGCTGGTCGTGCTCGGGCATGGCGACGCGATGATCTCGGGCCTTACCCGGCCGTTTGCGCAGACGATCCGCGAAGTGCGGCTGGTGCTCGATCCCAAGCCGGAGGCGGTGCCGTTCGGCGTGCACATGCTGATCGGCAAGAGCCACACCGTGTTCCTTGCCGACACGACGATCAACGAGCGCCCGAGCGCCGAAGACCTCGCTCACATAGCTCGCGAAACCGCGAACATCGCGCGCCGCCTCGGGCATGAGCCGCGTGTCGCGTTCCTGTCCTATTCGACGTTCGGCAATCCATCGGGCAAGTGGCTCGAGAACATCCGTGACGCAGTCCATTTGCTCGACGCGAATCCGCCGGGGTTCGAGTACGAAGGCGAGATGGCGCCCGACGCCGCGCTCAATCCCGGCGTGATGAAGCTCTATCCGTTCAGCCGCCTGTCGGCGCCGGCCAACGTGCTGATCATGCCGGGCCTGCAATCGGCCAACCTTTCGGCCAAGCTTCTGCGTGAGCTCGCCGGGGAGACGGTGATCGGCCCGATGCTGGTGGGGATGGAAAAGCCCGTTCAGATCGCGCCGATGACGGCGATTGCGCCCGATATCCTGACGCTGGCGGTGCTCGCCAGCGCCGGCGTCGTGGGCTGATCCCGGTTTAAGAGCCGCCGTGGAACCGGAATGCCCGCTGCGGGGCGCCATCGGCGGCCCGGGCGCGACGCTACTCAGGATTGCCGGGTGCGAGCGCGGAATTCAGCGCTGACCCTGATGTGCGCCGCGATCCGGGCGGCAGGCTGACAGGTTAAGACCAGGCGGCCCAGATGCCGTAGAGGCTGGTCAGGGTCAGCACCGCCCCGACGAGTACCAACATGCGCCTGGCCGGGAAGTGCTTGGCCGCCCAGGCGCCGATCGGGGCGGCCATGATGCCGCCGATCAGCAGCCCGAGAGTCGCGCCCGCCAGGTCGGCCACGCCGAGGTGGTATATGAACGCGGCCGAGATCGTCACGGTCAGGAAGAACTCGGCTGCGTTGACCGTGCCCACCACCTTGCGCGGGTCGGCACCCTGGATCAGCAGGTTCGAAGTCACTACCGGTCCCCAGCCGCCGCCGCCGGCCGCGTCCAGAAACCCGCCGATCAGCCCGAGCGGTTCGACGATCTTGGCCTCACGGGCCTTCGGCGGATACCGCAGCCCGCGCCACAACAGGTAGAGGCCGATGCTGGCGAGATAGATCAGGACGAACGGCTTCACGAGACCCGCGTCGAGGCTCGACAGCAGGTATGCGCCGAGGACGCCGCCGATCATTCCCGGGATCACCAGTCGCAGGAACAGCTTGCCGTCGATGTTACGATGATAGAGATGGCTGAGACCCGAGGTGGCGGTGGTGAAGCATTCGACCACATGCACCCGCTGCGAGGCGAGGGCTGGCGGCACCCCGAGCACGCCGACCAGCAGGGTGCTCGAGATCACCCCGAATGCCATGCCGAGCGCGCCGTCCACCAGCTGCGCGGCGAAACCGACCGCAATGAAAGGTAGTACGGCAGAGAGATCGAAAGCGCCGAAATGCATGGCCGCGGCCCCTATTGTCGCTTCGCCCGGCTACCGGGCCTTTTCTCAACCAAAAAGATAGAGAATCATTTTGGCCCTGAAGCGAGGCTTGTTGCGTTCGATTGCGGCTTATCTGCGGCAGGCCGGCGCGAGGCGGTTACCAGGCGATCTCGGTTCCATCGAATGCCAGGAAGCGATGCTCGGCAGGGTGCGCTGCCTCGAGCACATCGGCCAGGCCGCGCACGCTTTCGCCCACCGTCAGTGTCGCGGCGGGGCCGCCCATGTCGGTCTGGACCCAGCCGGGGTGGAGCGAGAGCACGGCGATTCCACGGGCTTTGGCCGCCCGCTCAAAAATTCCGCGCGCAAGGATGTTCTGCGCCGCCTTGCTCATGCGGTAGAGATCGTAGCCGCCGGAGGATTCGGCGATCGAGCCCAGCCGCGAAGTGGTGAACGCCAGCGTGCCGCCGTCGCGAATCAACGGCAGTAAGGCTTTCCCGGCGCACGCCGGGCCAACCGCGTTGGTCATCATGATCTCGGCGACCTGCTCCGCAGTGGCCGCCTCGGCCGACTGACCGGGCGAGCCCATGATCCCGGCGTTGACCAGAACCGCGTCGAGCGAACCGGCCTCGATCCGGCCAGCCAGCGCATCAAGGCTGGCGCCGTCGGTCACGTCTGCCGCAACGACCTCGATCCGGCCGCCCGAACTCGCCGCGGCCTGTTGGAGGGCGTCGCTGGGCGTACGCTGGCTCGCCAGGACGCGCCATCCGCGCCCCGCCAGTTCCTGCGCCAGGCCGAGGCCGATGCCGCGCGAGGCGCCGATGATCAGGGCAGTGCGGTCGCTCATGGGAGTCTCCTGTAGCGGAAGTACCAGACTTCGTGGCCCTGCTGGCGGGCCTTGGCCTCATAGCGCGTCTCGCACCAGCCGGCGGGGCGTTGCTGCCAGCTTTGCGGGCCTTCGACGAGCCATTCGAACCGGTCGGTGTGGCGCCGCATCGTCATCAGCGCGTGGCGCAAGTACACCGGATGGTCGGTCGAGAAGCGGAACTCGCCGCCCGGCCGCAGCTTGGCGGCGATCAGCTCGAGAGGGCCATCGTTCATCATCCGCCGTTTGGCGTGGCGCGCCTTCGGCCAAGGATCTGGGTGCAGCAGGTAAGCAAACGCAAGCGCACCGTCGGGCACGCGATCGAGTACCGACAGCGCATCGCCCATGTGCAGCCGCACGTTGGTGAGGCCGAGATCGCGCACGTGGGTCAGCGCCGAGGCTACTCCGTTCACGAACGGCTCGCAGCCGATGAAGCCATGGTCGGGCAGCATGTCTGCGCGGTCCGCGAGATGCTCGCCGCCGCCGAAACCGATCTCGAAATGCAGCGGCCGGGCGGCGCCGAACAGGCGTTCGGCGGTGACCGGGCCGTCCTCGGGTACCGCGATCTGCGGCAGCAGCGTTTCGACAAGATCCTGCTGGCTCTTGCGCAACGGCCGTCCCTGGCTTCGGCCATAGAGCCGGTTGAGCGTGGTGGGATCGCCGGGCTTGTGCGCGGTCACGGCGTGGGCGCCTTTGCGAGGCTGGCGGGTGAGTGACGGCGAACCGGGTGTGAAACTCTGTGACCTTTGGCCGAGTTTTCCAATTTAACCAATATCTTGGCGAAGCTGGGCGGAGCGCGCCCGTGACCTTCCGCGAGGGCACTATGGCGCGTCCGGACGATCGAAGGAAATCTGCGGGAGATGTACATGCCGGAGGCGAAGCAGATTTCGCAGCAGTAGGACAGGGTGATTTGATCGGCGGTTTATGCAAAAGAAAAATCGCCCCCGAGGCCTAAGCCTCGGGAGCGATGTTCATTCCCGTTCGGGTACCGGAATTCAGGCTGCTTCGATCTCTTCGTCCGCGTCGGGATCGCGCAGCACGTAGCCGCGCCCCCATACGGTCTCGATGTAGTTTTCGCCGGCGCATGCGTGGCTGAGCTTCTTGCGCAGCTTGCAGATGAACACGTCGATGATCTTGAGTTCGGGTTCGTCCATGCCGCCATAAAGGTGGTTGAGGAACATTTCCTTGGTCAGCGTGGTGCCCTTGCGCAGCGAAAGCAGCTCGAGCATCGCGTATTCCTTGCCCGTCAGGTGGACACGCGCGCCGTCCACTTCGACGGTCTTGGCATCAAGGTTCACCGCCAGCTTGCCGGTGCGAATGATCGACTGCGAATGGCCCTTCGAGCGGCGCACAACGGCGTGGATGCGGGCGACCAGCTCATCGCGGTGGAATGGCTTGGTGACGTAATCGTCCGCCCCGAAGCCGAAGCTGCGGATTTTCGAGTCCATCTCCGAGATGCCCGAAAGGATCAGCACAGGCGTCTGCACCTTGGCGACGCGCAGCTTCTTGAGCACGTCATAGCCGTGCATGTCGGGCAGGTTCAGGTCGAGCAGGATGATGTCGTAATCGTAGAGCTTGCCGAGGTCCAAGCCCTCTTCGCCCAGGTCGGTCGAATAGACGTTGAAGCCCTCTGTAGTCAGCATGAGCTCGATCGCCTTGGCGGTGGTCGGCTCGTCTTCGATCAGCAACACACGCATGGGTGGTCCCCTGTTTTCCCCGCGGTAACCCCCGTGAGAGGCGTTGACCGGAATTAACCACACCGGGTCTCAACGAAAAAGGTTAACATCGCGTAAAAGGTTAAGAGGACGTTCGTGTGAGTCTTTTGAGGCACACCAATATTTTTGGTCTCAGGCGCCGGCGGCCGGATGTCCCGGCTGCGCCGGTTCAGCTACGCTTCCCGCGGCCTGGGCTTTTCCTCGCACAGGCTCGGGCGGCCGTTCGGCCTTGCGGACCGCTGCGCGGTCCGGGGCCTAGCTGACCATCTGAAGTTTCTTCTGCCTGCGTCTTTGGACTGAGGAACCGATGCCGATCGCCTCGCGGTATTTCGCCACGGTGCGTCTCGCCAGGTCGTACCCTTTGGCCTTGAGCAGATCGACCAGCGCGTCGTCCGAAAGGATGTCGTTGGGGTCCTCCGCGTCGCACAGCGCGCGGATCTGCGCCTTGACGGCTTCGGCCGATACGCCGCCTTCGCCGGTCGTGGAGGCGACGCCGGAGGTGAAAAAATACTTCAGTTCGAACATGCCGCGCTGGCAGTGGAGATACTTGTTGGATGTCACCCTGCTAACGGTGCTCTCGTGCATCTCGATCGCTTCGGCGACAGTGCGCAGCGTCAACGGCTTGAGCTCGGACACGCCGTGGCGGAAGAACCCGTCCTGCTGCTTCACGATTTCGGCGGCGACCTTGAGGATCGTCTTCTG
>CAYNXB010000026.1:23994-33298 GCA_964401045.1 uncultured Sphingomonadaceae bacterium
GTCTGGCCGCGCTCGGCGCGCAGTTCGCCGGCATCGAGCAGCGGGTTGTTCTCCAGCGCGTCGCCGATGAACGCCTCGATCTCGAGATTGGACAGTGCCAGCAGCTTGATCGCCTGCTGCAGCTGCGGCGTCATCACCAGCGATTGCGACTGGCGGAGATCTAAGCGGGGCCCCAAAGCCATCGGTCAGTTCCGGCCCGGCATCACCGTCACAAGGTGAAGCTCTCGCCCAGGTACAGGCGGCGCACGTTCTCGTCCGCGACGAGTTCCTGCGGGCTGCCGGCGAAGAGAACCTGGCCGCCGTAGATGATACAGGCGCGGTCCACGATATCGAGTGTCTCGCGGACGTTGTGGTCGGTGATCAGCACGCCGATGCCGCGGCGCTTGAGATCCTTCACCAGGTCGCGGATGTCGCTGATCGAGAGCGGGTCGATGCCGGCGAACGGCTCATCGAGCAGCATGATGGAGGGCTTGGCGGCGAGCGCGCGGGCAATCTCGCAGCGGCGCCGCTCGCCGCCCGAAAGCGCCATCGCCGGGCTCTCGCGCAGCCGCGTGAGGCCGAATTCCTCAAGCAGCCGTTCGAGCTCGGCTTCGCGCACCGCCTTGTCCGGCTCGGCCATCTCAAGCACCGCGGCGATATTCTTTTCCACCGTCATGCCGCGGAAGATGCTCGTTTCCTGCGGCAGGTAGCCGAGGCCGAGGATCGCGCGGCGGTACATCGGCAGGCGGGTGACATCCATGCCGTCCATCAGGATGCGGCCGCTATCGGGCTTCACCAGACCCATGATCGAATAGAAGCAGGTGGTCTTGCCCGCGCCGTTCGGGCCGAGCAGGCCGAGCACCTCGCCCTTGCCGACCGAGAGCGAGACGTCGTTCAGCACCGCGCGCTTGTCGTAGCTCTTGGCGATCGAAATCACCTCGAGCCCGCCTTGGGGGATCGGCGGGGAGGCCTTCGCCTCCGCCTCCGCCATCGCCTCGGCGAGCGGCTGGGCGTCGGCCGCGCTGTCGTTCAAGGTATTCATCCCGGGCGCATTTAGCATGGCGAGGCGCTGGCGAAAGCCCCGATTGCGGACGATTGGCAGGATTCGTGCATGGTTCGCAGCGGTTCCGGTTCGAAACATTTGCGTGCCGCCCCTTGCTCGCGGCACTTTTCAATGATCTACTCGTTTCCGGAATGAGAGGAGCCGAGCGCATGGACAAAGCGCTGTGGAAGATAGCTCAAGACGCGGATGCCGCGGCTGCGGCCAAGCCACACGGCTGGTCCCGCAAGATGAGCGATCACATCGCTTTCGCGCTGCTGGTCTACACCGGCCTCAACATCGTGCTCACCGTCGGCGCCATCAAAGGCGCGTTCCACGGCTCGATCCTGCCCTATTTCTCGCTGGTGATCCTGGTGGGGATGATCATCCCCGCCTGCCGCTGGCTCGAGCACCGCTGGGAGCGGCTCGAGCTTTCCTCGGCTGAGGAGTGGCAGCTGCGGGGTGATTTCAACCGCGATCGGGCGCTGGTGTGGATTGCCGCGATCGCGCTGCCGGTGATCATCACCGGCGCATTCAAGCTGATCGCCCCCCTGATCTGACTGTTCAGGCGGTAGCCTTCGCCACTTTCGCTCGCTCGATCGCCTCGACCACGATGCGCCGCGCGTCGGCGGCGTCGCCCCATTCGCCGACACGAACCCACTTCTCGGCTTCCAGATCCTTGTAGTGGCGGAAGAAGTGCTCGATCTGCTGGAGCACGATCGAGGGCAGGTCCTGTCGCTCACCGACATCCGAATAATAGGGAAACGTGGTGTCGACCGGCACGCAGACGAGCTTCTCGTCGCCGCCGTGTTCGTCCTCCAGCACCAGCACGCCGATCGGGCGGGCGCGGACCACGCACCCTGCAATGAACGGCGTGCGCGCGATCACCAGCGCGTCCAGCGGGTCACCATCGGGTGAGAGCGTGTGGGGGACGAAGCCGTAGTTCGCCGGATAACGCATCGGCGTGTGCAGGATGCGGTCCACGAACAGCGCGCCCGAGGATTCGTCGAACTCGTATTTGACCGGCTCGCCTCCGGTCGGGACTTCGATGATGACGTTGAGGCTCTCCGGCGGATTGTCGCCGGTCGGAATGTTCTCGATGCGCATGGCGCGCGCCCTAGCCGCAGGTTGCCGGGATTACGAGCGGGGAATTGACGAGTCCGCCGCGAAGCGCGCACAATCCGTCCCGAGCGGCGCCAAGCCGCCATGGGAGAGAGCGCATGCACGTAGGTATTGCCACCGGATTCGCGCATCAGGGCGAATTCAAGGGGCCCGACGCGGAGTTCATCCGCAACGAGGTCGATAACCTGGTCCTCGCCGAGGATCTCGGGTTCGATTCAGTATGGATCACCGAGCATCACTTCTCGACTTACTCGATGTCGAACGACCCGCTGCAGCTCCTGACCTACATCGCGGGCCGCACGCGCCACGTGAAGCTCGGAACCCAATGCATCATCGTGCCGTGGCATAACCCGGCGCGCCTCGCCGAGAAGATCATCAACCTCGACATCCTGTCGAACGGCCGCGCGATCCTTGGCTTCGGCGGCGGGCTGGCGCAGCATGAGTTCGCGGGGCTCGGGATCGACATGAACCAGAGCCGCGCGCTCTATAACGACATCCTGGAAGTGGTGGTCCCGGCACTTGAGACTGGCGTGATCGAAGGCGAAGGCGCCTACGGCACGATCCCGCGCAGCGAGCTACGGCCGGGGCCGATAAAGAGCTTCGAGGGGCGCAAGTTCTGCGGCTCGCTCTCCGGCAACTCGATGTATGCGGCAGCCCGGCTCGGGTGCGGCAACATGATCCTCATGCTGCCCCAACGCGGCAAGGAGACCCCGCCCAACAAGTACAACGAGGTATGGCAGGAAGTTCACGGCGACGGATCGCTCCCGCCCCCGCCGATGCTCGGCGGCAACTACTACATCGACGAGAGCGCCGAGTACGCCGAGGTCCAGGGGCAGAAGTACCTCGGGGCCACGATGCGCTCGGCGATCAGGAACTATCACCTCGATACGCCGGGCAAGTTCCCCAACATCAAGGGCTACGAGCACTACGAGAACATGGTTCTCGCGCCCGAGGCGATCGAGCCTTACGTCGAGGAATTCTCCAAGGGCGCGGTCACCGGCACTCCGCAGATGATCCTAGAGCGGATGTGGGAGTTGAAGGAGATATACCAGCCGCAGGGCTTCTTCCCGCACGTCTACTACGGCGGCATGCCCAACGAAGAGGCGCGCAAGAACATGCACCTGTTCGCCGAGAAGGTGTTGCCCGAGCTCAAGAGCTGGGAAGCGGAGGCTTCGATCGACGACCGGTTCCTGGAGGCTGCGGAATAACACCCTTCGTCATTGCGACACTGGCCCCGAGCCGGGTGAAGCGATCCACTTCAGGTGATGGATTGCTTCGCTACGCTCGCAATGACGAAATATAGGCGTTCCGTCGTTACCTTGAAGATCCCGCCAGCACGTTGATCGTGAATGCGATCAGCCCGATGTTGAACAGGAACGCCACGAAGCTGTGGAGCAGCGCGATGTGTCGCACGGCCTTTCCGCTGATGGCGACATCCGAGGTCTGGAACGTCATCGCCAGCGTGAAGGCGAAATAGGCGAAATCGCCATAGGTGGGCGTGCGGGTGCCGGGGAAGTCGAGCCCGCCCGTGTCGCCCCCCTGTGAGCCGGCGCGCCGATAGAACATGTGCGCGTAGTGGAGCGCGTAGACGCTGTTGGCGAACGTCCAGATCAGCAGCAGGGTGCCGACCAGCTTGACGATCGCCACCACGTCCCCCCGGCGCGCATCGCCGATTTCGCCGGCGACCGCCGCCATCGCCACCACCGTCAGCATGGTCGTCAGCACCAGGATCGTCACCCGGTTGGCGTCGTTGGCTGCGGCGGCGGCGCGCATCGATTCCGGCGTGCTGTCGCGCAGCAGCGGAACCAGCGAGACGAGGAAGACGAGAGCGGCGGCATCGAACGCGAGCGCCCCGCCGTCCCATGCGCGGTGGCCGGCCGCGATGGTGGCGGCATAGACCGCGGCAAACAGGGCAAGGAACAGCAGGAAGCGGAGCGGGGCGATCCGGTTGCCGATCGAAGGGCCTGTTCGCACGATCCGCTTCTCCCGCTCGCCCAATCCTCGCGAACGGGGTCCGGTTACGAGCCCTTCGTACGCGGCGCCAGCAGCTTGTCGAGCCCGGTTTGGCCCGTGCCGGTCTTCTCGAGCCACGGGTAGCGCAGGCCGCCGTGGTAATCGAGCTCGAGCGTCAGGTAGCGTTCGCCGCGCTTCACGATCAGGTCGATCGGGTCCTTTGTGCCCTTGGCAGCGGAGATCGCCTGCTTGATGGCGTCCTCGCTGTATTCGTCGCCGTTGATCGCGACGATCTTGACCCCGTCGACGATCCCGGCATTGAACGCCGGGCTGTCCCACATCGTCAGCGTGACTTCGCCGTCGCTGTTGAGATTGACGCCGAGCGAATATTGCAGGTCGAGGAACTTGCCCGTCTTCATCTGGCCCTTGCGGTAGGGATTGGGATTGTCCTTCCACACCAGTTGGTAGCCGCCCATCTCGATGCCCTTGACCGGCGCCGGCTGGCCCGGAGTCTGCAGGCGGGTGTGCAGGAAGGTGGCCCAGTCGTAGGCGTAGACGCCGTTCAAGGCCGCGACGATGTCATCGAATTCGTAGGTGAGCTGGCCCCAGTCGCCGTCACGCATGCCGAAGAACGCCTTGGCGAAATCGTCCAGCCCCCTCGCGCCCTTGGTGCCCTGGCGGATGATCTGGTCGGCCTCGAGCCACACCAGCATGCCTTCGCTGTAGTAGTCCTCGTCGCGCTGAATGTCCGTATAGGGGCGGGGGCGGCGATAGTTGATGATCGGATCCATGGTCGTGTCTTCGACAGAGCGCCATGCGCGGCCCGCTTGGTTCGAATAGAAAGCCGCCGTGCCCGCGAGCGAGCCGAGCACGGTGTCCTTGTCCTGCAGGCCCGATCGGCCGGCCACGATCCAGCCCCAGAACTGGGTCTGGCCTTCGTACATCCACAGCAGGTTGTCGCGCATCGGCTGGCGGTAATCGGGCGTCCACAGCTTGGCCGGGCGGCGGAACTTGCCGTTCCAGCTATGCATGATCTCGTGGCTGACGACGTTGCGGTCGTGCGCCATCTCGTCCCAGTCGGTGAAGCCGTTCGGCTGCCAGTCGTTCTCGCTCGAGCGATGATGTTCGAGGCCGATCCCGCCGAGCCGGTCGGTCAGCGCCAGCAGCCAGTTGTAATGATCGAAGTGGCGCGATCCGAACAGCGCGACCGCCTCGTCGACCACTTTCTTGAAGGTGGCGAGGTTCTCGGGCTTGAGCGCGAGCTGGTCGGGCGCGTCGGCGACCACGTCGAGCTGCACGCCGTGCCCCAGCTCCCACGACTTCGCGTATTTGCCGGCGAAGATCGGCGAGTCGACCAGCGTTTCGTAGTCGACGGTGTCCCAGGTGACGGTCGAGCCGGTTGCCTTCTGGCCGTCCAGCGCGGTGAACACGTCCCAGTCCTTGGGGAACGTGACCGTCGGCTTCACCTTGATCTGCCGCACGTAATAGCCGGCCGGGTAGAGCGACATCTTGTCCCACTGCAGGTTGAGCATCTCGCGCGTCATCGTGATGCGCCCCTCGTTGCTCTGCAGCGGGGAGGTGTGGGCGAAGGTCGCGGTTACTTCCCTGGTGCCGGCCGGGACGGGCACGTGGAACGCGAACACCTCGACCGGATCGCGCGTCCAGGTCAGCGGCTTGCCGCCGGCCTCGAAGCGGATGTCGGCGAGCAGGTTGAGCGTGCCGCGCGGGCTGTGGTGGCCGGGAAGATATTCCGGAAGCTGCAGGATCAGTTCGCTGGCGCCGTCCGGCACCGGGATCGTCTGCCTGACGCGGTAGACGTTGCGGATGGTGTCGCTCGCGTCGATGTCGAGCTGCATCACGCCCGGATAGGGCACGTCGCGCGCGTCCGGCACCGTCTGGGTGATCGGCACGGCCTGAGGCGCGGAGTTGGTCGCCTGGGCAAACACGGCAGGCGCTGCGGTGAGGAGGAGGGCGGCGGAGAGCGTGGCGAGTGCGCAAGAATGTTTCATGGCGTCGTCATGCCTCCGGGGAGCCCATATCGCAACCGTTCGGGCGCACTTTGCTTGAGGCCGGAGAGCAGCTAAGCGCCCGCTCCATGAACACCCCTTCAGCCATTCGCGGCACGCAGGACATTTTCGGCCCCGAGGCGGAGGCGTTCGCTTTCGTGGTCGAGACCTTCGAGCGCGTGCGCAAGCTCTACCGCTTTCGCCGGATCGAGATGCCGGTGTTCGAGCGCACCGAGGTGTTCGCGCGCTCGCTGGGCGAGACGACCGATGTGGTGGCGAAGGAAATGTATTCGTTCGACGACCGTGGCGGCGAGTCGCTTACCTTGCGGCCGGAGTTCACCGCCGGGATCGCCCGCGCCTATCTCACCAATGGCTGGCAGCAGCACGCGCCGGTCAAGCTGGCGACGCACGGACCGCTGTTCCGCTACGAACGGCCGCAGAAGGGCCGCTACCGCCAGTTCCACCAGCTCGACGCGGAGATCATCGGCGCGGCCGAGCCGCAGGCGGACGTCGAGCTGCTGGCGCTGGCCGACCAGTTGCTGAAGGAGCTGGGCATCGCCGAGGGCGTGACCCTGCAGCTCAATACGCTCGGCGATGCGCCGAGCCGTGAGGCCTGGCGCGCGGCGCTGGTCGCGCATTTCCGCCAGCACAAGGATGCGCTGAGCGAGGATTCGCGTGACCGGCTCGAACGCAATCCGCTGCGCATCCTCGACAGCAAGGACCCGCGCGACCGCCAGTTCGTCGGCGACGCGCCGAAGATCGACGAGTTCCTGTCCGGCGAGGCGCAGGACTTCTTCGGTGCGGTCTGCGCAGGGCTCGACGCGGCGGGCGTGAAATGGGCGCGGGCGCAATCGCTGGTGCGCGGACTCGATTACTACCGCCACACCGCTTTCGAGTTCGTGCCCGACGAAGGCAGCGCGGCGGCGGGCAAGCTTGGCAGCCAGAGCACGATCCTCGGCGGCGGAAGGTACGACGGGCTGATCGAAGGGCTGGGCGGGCCGCATACGCCGGCGGTCGGCTGGGCCGCGGGGATCGAGCGGCTGGCGATGTTGGTCGATCTTCAGGATGAGGCGCCCGTTGCAGTCAGCATCGCGGTGGAAGACGATAGCCTGATCAACGTCGGCACATCGGCCAACGTCGCGCTGCGGTCCGCGGGCTTCTCGACGGAAATGATTTCGACCGGCTCACCGCGTAAACGGTATGATAAAGCTGCGAAAATTCCTGCGAAGGTGCTGCTCGGCATCGCTATCAAGGACGGTGAAGTGCACTTCAACATTCGCTCTGCGCCGGGAACGGCAGAACATGCGCGCGTCGAAGAGCTTGTTCGCTCGTTGAAGAAATGAGCATTCCCGAAGAGCGCCTCGGCCAGATCGGCGCGCGGTTTGCCGAGCTCGAGGCGCGCCTTGCCAGTGGGACGCTCGAAGGCGATGCGTTCGTCGCCGCAAGTCGCGATTACGCCGAGCTTGAGCCCGTCGCGAAGGCCGCCGCCGAAGTGCGCCGGATGCGTGCCGAGATCGCCGAGCTGGCCGCGCTGACCCAGGACCCGGAAATGAGCGCGCTCGCCAACGAGGAGCTTGGCGAGTTGCGCCAGCAACTGCCCGAGGCCGAGCGCCGTCTCGCACTCTCGATGCTGCCGCGCGATTCCGCTGACAGCCGTCCGGCGATGCTCGAAATCCGGGCCGGCACCGGCGGGGATGAAGCCGCGCTGTTCGCGGCCGATCTTTACCGCATGTACGAACGCTACGCTGCCGAGCAGGGCTGGAAGGTCGAGCCGGTGAGCATGAACGCCTCGGACATCGGCGGGTTCAAGGAAATCGTCGCCAACGTCACCGGGCAGGGCGTGTTCGCCAAGCTCAAGTTCGAGAGCGGGGTCCACCGCGTCCAGCGCGTGCCGGTGACCGAGAGCGGCGGGCGCATCCACACTTCGGCGGCGACCGTGGCGGTGCTGCCCGAACCGAGCGAGGTGGACGTCGAGATTGCCGACGGCGACATCAAGATCGACATCTATCGCGCGAGCGGCGCCGGAGGCCAGCACGTCAACACCACCGATTCCGCGGTGCGCCTCACCCACTTGCCGACCGGGCTCGTCGTCATCCAGCAGGACCAGCGCAGCCAGCACAAGAACAAGGACAAGGCGATGCAGGTGCTGCGCACGCGGCTCTACGACCTCAAGCGCGCCGAAGCGCAGGGGGCCGAGGCCGAGGCGCGCAAGGCGATGGTCGGCAGCGGCGACCGTTCGGAGCGCATCCGCACCTACAATTTCCCGCAAGGCCGCGTGACCGATCACCGCATCGGGCTGACGCTGCAGAAGCTGCCGCAGATTCTCGAAGGCCCCGCGCTCGGCGAGTTGATCGATGCGCTGATCGCCGAGGACGAGGCCAAGCGGCTCGCGGCGATGGGCGAGTGACCGTCGGCCCAGTTGGTGTTTCTTGGGCGCTGCGCGATGCGGCGGCCCGGCTTGGCGAGGTGTCCGATACCGCGCGGCTCGATGCGGAACTGCTGATGGCCGAGGCACTCGGCGTGACGCGTTCGGACTTGCTCCTGCGGCGGATGAGCGACGCGACACCCGAAGATTTCGAAGGGCTGGTCGAGCGGCGGCTGAAGCATGAGCCGGTCGCCCAGATCGTCGGGCACAAGGAGTTCTACGGCCGCGAGTTCCTCGTCGGCAGGGCGGTGCTCACGCCGCGGGCCGACAGCGAGACAATCGTGCAGGCGGCGCTCGAGGCCGTTCCATCGCCCACGCGCATTCTCGACCTTGGAACAGGCTCGGGCGCACTGCTGCTGACGCTGCTCGCGGAACGTCCGCCCGCGAGAGGCATCGGCATCGACGCATCCGCCGCCGCGCTGGGGGTGGCATCCGCCAATGCCGCAGCGCTCGGGCTCGCGGGGCGCGCGCAAATGCTCGATCGCGATTGGAACCAGCCTGGCTGGTGCGACGATCTCGGCCGGTTCGAACTGATCGTCGCCAATCCGCCCTATGTCGAAGAATCGGCCGACCTCGCCCGCTCGGTGCGAGACTATGAGCCCGGCGAGGCCCTGTTCGCCGGTCCCGAGGGGCTCGACGCATACCGCGCGCTTATTCCACAACTTTCCGCACTGCTCGCTCCCGAGGGCGTCGCGGTCCTGGAAATCGGCGCGACCCAGGCCGAACAGGTCGCGCAACTCGCTGCCGATGCTGGCTTTTCCAGCGAATTGCGGCGCGACC
>CAYNXB010000027.1:0-7529 GCA_964401045.1 uncultured Sphingomonadaceae bacterium
TGCGCCACCCAGCCGCGCGCCCCATACATCTCGCGCGCCGTGACGGCGCCGGTCACCGCCAGGTCCCGCACCATCGTGATGAGCGGCTCGGTGCATTCCGCAAGCCCCGTCGGTTCGGCGGGCCAGTAGTTCATCTCGGTGTTGATATTGATCGTGAACTTAGATCCCCAGGGGGGCTCACCGCTGTCATTCCACAAGCCTTGCAGGTTCGCCGGCTGGCTGCCCGGACGCGACGAGGCGATCAGCAGATAGCGGCCGTAGTGGAAGTAGAGGGCGGCGAGGGCGGGATCGTTGCCGGAGGTCGCCGCGACGATCCGCTCGTCCGTCGGCAGCGATGCTTTGGCGCTCGCGCCGAGGTCGAGTGTGGCCGCGCGGTAGAGCCGCCGGTGTTCTTGCGCGGCGTCTTCGGCAATGCGCGCAAAGCCCGCGTCAGCCGCAGCGTCGAGCCGCGCCTGGCTGGTCGCTTCCGGATCGCCCGTCACGTCGTCGAAGCGCCGGTAGCTGGTCGCCATTGCCACGAGGATCGTCAGCGCGTCGGCCCCGCGCACGCCGATGCCGCCCGCGCGCGGCTCGATGACGCCGCCTTCGGGAAGTAGGCGCAGGCAGGCAGCGAAGCCCAGGCCCGCGTCAACCCCGTGATCGGTACGATTATGTCCGTCCAACATAAGCGAACCGCCCGCGATGCCCAGTGTGGCACGCTGCATCGACCGCAAGGTCACACCGCAGGTGATACGCCCCGGCTGGTCGGCAGTCAGTCGCACGGCGATCACCTGGTGCACCGGGCAGGCGAGCGCCTCGCGGCGATAGGTTGCGCCGCCGACGGTGAATCTGGTCGTCGCCACCGCCGCATCGAGATCGAGCGCGCGTCTGTATCCGGTCGCCCACCAGTCGGGGATTTCGGGCATGTCGATAATGAGGTCGGCGAGAGGCTGATAGGCCATCTGCACCAAAGGCTTGGCCATGAGCCTGGCGTTGGCGAGCGCCTCGGCATCGGCATAGCGGCCGGCGAAGATCAGCCTGCGCACTTCGGGCAGCGCGGCGCGTGCATCGGGATTGACCGGCGAGTAGGGTCCGCCGGTCCACAAGGTGTCCTCGTTGAGTTGCAGGCGTTCGCTCGAGATCCCGCCGAACACCATCGCGCCGATCCGTCCGTTGCCGATCGGCAGCGCCTCGACCCACTGATGCGCGGGTTTGCGGTACCAGAGGCGGTGAGCGGCCTCCGCCTGCGCGAGGGTGATCTGCGGCCCGCTCGCTGTCGCTTGCGCGGTGGCAGGCGCGGTCAGCAGCGCTCCCAGGCCGGGCATGCCCGCCATCGCAGCCGCACCCGTTGAACCCGCTAGCAGCGTGCGGCGGGTGAACGCATTGTGTGGCCCAGTCATCGCTCTAGTGCGCCGCGCTCTCCTCGGCGGCAACGACGGGCTCGACCTGCTGCGGCGGCAGCGCGTGAGTCGGTTTGGCCCCCCACAGCGCGTAGAACAGCACGTAGAGTTCGCAGGTCGCCGTCAGGAGGAAGGAGAGCTGTAGCCCGTAAAGATCGGCCAGCCAGCCCTGCACCACGACCAGCGCCCCCCCGGCAATGGCCATGATCAGCAGCCCGGACCCTTCCTCGGTCAGCGGGCCAAGCCCCTTGATCGCGAGGGTGAAGATCGTGGGGAACATGATCGAGTGGAAGAAGCCGACGAGGATAAGGGACCACATCGCCACAGGGCCCGATGTGACTACCGCAAGGATCATCACCACGAAGGCGCCGACCGCGAAAGTGGCGAGCACGGTCTCGGCCCGGACGCGCTGCATGATTGCCGAGCCGAGGAAACGGCCGACCATCATCCCGCCCCACAGCAAGGTCAGGTAATTCCCGGCCTGTTCGTGCGTCAGGTTGGCGATCTCCGGCTGGCTGACGAAGTTGACGAACAGGTTGGAGACGCCGATTTCCGCGATCAGGTAGATGAAAATCGCCGGCACGCCGAACACCAGGTTGCGGTGCTTCCACAGCGAATGCTTGTGGCGCTCTTCCTTCGTCACGCGCGAAGTCGACGAGCCCATCGCCGGAAGCGGGAACCGGGCGATGACTACTGCCAGCACCACCAGCACGATGGCGACGAGGCCATAGGGCAGGATCACCGATTGCGCGTCCGCCAGTCGTTCGGCCTGGGTCAGCACCGCGCCAGCTTCGGCCGTGCCGCTTTTGGAACGGCCGAGGATGAGATAGGCGCCGAACAGGGGGGCGAGCATGGTGCCGGCCGAATTCATCGCCTGCACGAGGTTAAGCCGCGAGGATGCGGTTTCCGGCTTGCCGACCACGGCGACATAGGGATTGGCGGCGACCTGTAGTAGCGTGATTCCGCTTGCGATCACAAACAGCATCACCAACGTCACCCCGTAGGAAGGGATGCTCGCGGCAAGCATCATGCCGAGCGATCCCGCCGCCATGATCAGCAGCCCCGTCACCAGCGCCTTCTGATATCCGATCCGCTCGATCAGCCAGGCGGACGGGATTGAGGCCACGAAATAGGCGATGAACCAGACGCTCTCGATAAGCGTGGTCTGGAGATAATTGAGGTCGAACACGCTTCGCAGGTGCGGCAGCAGCGTGTTGTTGATGACGGTAATGAAGCCCCACATGAAGAACAGGCTGGCCAGCAGCGTAAGCGCCGGAGCGTAGCGGATTGCACTCGATTCACTGCCAGCGCCACCCGTCGCTGCGGTGCCAATCGGACCGGCCATGCGATCGTCCTTCCCTCTCGAATCCGCACCGCGTTTGCCCGCGGGCTTGCTTTGCTATCTTGTCGGAGTATTTGACTTGCAGGAAAGCGTCAACCATGGGCTGGCCGTAACGATCCGGCGAGGCAGATTGGGAGTAGGAAATGAAGTGTATCGCTGGCGTTGCCGTGGCTTGCGCTTTGCTCATTCCAGTCTCGGCGCAGGCAGCCGAAGCGAATCGTGCGGAATTCGGGAAGTTGCCGGACGGCCGTTCGGTCGAGGCAATCACCCTGTCCAATGCCAGGGGTATGTCCGTCCGGGTGATCTCCTATGGCGCGATCCTGCAGTCAGTCTCCGTGCCGGACAGGGCGGGCCATTCGGCCGAAGTCGCGCTCGGCTATGACAGCATGGAAGGCTATCTCGTCGCCCCGAACTATTTCGGCGCCACGGTCGGCCGTTACGCCAATCGCATTCGGGCCGGTAAATTCACGATCGACGGCAAATCTTACCAGCTCGCGAAGAACAACAACGGCAATGCGCTTCACGGTGGGCCTGCGGGGTTCGACAAACGCCTGTGGACCGTGGGGCCGGTCAGCAGCGGACCCACCGCCAGCGTGCAGCTGCGTTACGTGAGCGCGGACGGCGAAGAGGGCTACCCAGGCCAGCTCACCGTGACTGCGACCTATTCGCTTGACGAAAATAGCGTACTCACCGTCGCCTATGTGGCTGAAACGACGAAGCCCACGATCGTCAACATCACCAATCACAGCTTCTTCAACCTGTCGGGAGAAGCATCACAGAAATCGATCTACGATCATTTCCTGACGATCCCGGCCGACGCCACCACGCCGGTCGACAAGGGCCTGATCCCGACCGGCGAACTGCGCCCCGTGGCGGGCACGCCGTTCGATTTCCGCAAGCCCACGCGGATCGGCGCGCGCATCCGTGACGCGAGCGACCAGCAGATCGTCTTCGGCCAGGGTTACGACGAGAATTTCGTCATCGCTCGCGACGTTTCCGACAAGCCGCGCTTCCAGGCGCGGATCGAGGCGCCGGACACGGGCCGTTTGCTCGACATATATTCGAACCAGCCCGGCATTCAGTTCTACACCGGCAACTTCCTCGACGGCACCGCCATCGGCCGTTCCGGCCATGCCTACCGTCAGGGCGATGGCCTGGCGCTCGAGCCGCAACTATTTCCGGATACCCCCAACCAGCCGGCCTTCGGTTCGGCCCGGCTCGATCCCGGCAAGACCTATCGCAACACCATCGCATACCACTTCAGCACCACCGCGCGCTGATGCGCGACACGGCAATCCCAAGGACGATTTAAAGCAAGCCAATGGCCGATCACAGCGAAGCCTCCCCAAAGCTGCGCAGCAGGGCGTGGTTCGACAACCCCGCAAACACGGACATGACCGCGCTCTATCTCGAGCGCTATCTGAACTATGGGCTCAGCCTCGAGGAACTGCGATCGGGCCGGCCGATAATCGGCATCGCGCAGACCGGCAGCGACCTTTCACCCTGCAACCGCCATCACCTCGTGTTGGCCGAGCGTGTGCGTGATGGCATTCGCGATGCGGGCGGTGTCCCGATCGAATTTCCCGTCCATCCCATCCAGGAGACGGGCAAGCGCCCCACCGCCGGGCTTGACCGAAACCTCTCCTATCTCGGGCTGGTGGAAGCGCTCTATGGCTATCCGCTCGATGGGGTCGTGCTGACCACCGGCTGCGACAAGACCACGCCCGCGTGCCTGATGGCGGCGGCGACGGTCAACATTCCGGCGATCGCGCTATCCGTTGGTCCGATGCTCAATGGCTGGCACAAGGGTGAACGGATCGGCTCGGGCACGATCGTGTGGAAGGCGCGCGAGATGTTGGCCCAGGGCGAGATCGACGACGAGGGCTTCATCAAGCTGGTTGCTTCCTCCGCGCCGTCGACCGGCTATTGCAACACGATGGGCACGGCGACGACGATGAATTCGCTGGCCGAAGCGCTGGGAATGTCACTCCCCGGTTCGGCTGCGATCCCTGCGCCATATCGCGACCGCCAGGAATGCGCCTGGAGAACCGGAAAGCGCGTGGTCGAGATGGTGCATGAGGATCTGAAGCCCTCGGACATCATGACGCGCGAAAGCTTCCTCAACGCCATCGTCGTCAATTCGGCGATCGGCGGGTCGACCAATGCCCCGATCCACCTCGCCGCGATCGCGCGTCACATGGGCGTGGAGCTCGATATCCGCGATTGGCAGACCCATGGCCACGCCGTGCCGCTGCTGGTGAACCTGCAGCCGGCGGGCGAGTATCTGGGTGAGGATTTCTATCGGGCCGGCGGCGTGCCCGCGGTGGTCAATCAGCTGATGGGACAGGGGTTGATCCATGAAGGCGCGATGACCGTGAATGGCCGCGCCATCGGCGAAAATTGCCGCGCCGCCACCATCGGGGACGAGCGCGTGATCAGGCCATTCGCAGAGCCGTTACAGAAGGACGCCGGGTTCGTGGTGCTGTCCGGCAACCTTTTCGATTCCGCGATCATGAAGACCAGCGTGATCGGCCCGGAGTTCCGCGCCCGATATCTTTCCAACCCGGACGATCCCGACGCCTTCGAAGGGCCGGTGGTCGTGTTCGACGGTCCCGAGGACTATCACCGCCGGATCGACGATCCCGCGACGGGCATCACCGTGCATACATTGCTCGTCATGCGCGGAGCGGGGCCGATCGGGTATCCAGGCGCGGCCGAAGTGGTGAACATGCGCGCGCCTGCGCATCTGTTGCTCGAAGGCGTCCATTCGCTGCCGTGCCTGGGGGATGGCCGGCAATCGGGTACTTCGGGCAGTCCCTCGATCCTCAACGCCTCGCCGGAAGCGGCGGCGATGGGGGGGCTTGCCCTTCTCAAGAGCGGGGACCGGGTGCGGATCGATCTCGTCGCCGGGACTGCAAACGTGCTCATACCGGACGATGAACTCGCGGAACGCCGCGCTGCGCTGGAAGCAGCCGGCGGTTATGCCTTCCCGGCTTCGCAGACCCCATGGCAGGAGATTCAGCGCTCGCTGAGCGGGCAGCTCGCCACGGGCGCCATCCTCGAGGGTTCCGAACGCTTTCAGCGGATCGCCCAAAGCAAGGGACTGCCGCGGGACAATCATTGATCCTTCGTCGCTCGGGTGCCATCGGCGAATTCCCCCCAGACGTTGTAACGGCCGGATTGGCCCTTATTATGTCAGAGTAAATTCAGGAGAGTAGCTTGACCGACAACGCTAGCGCGGGTGCCGCGGCCATGGCGAAGGATTTTCGCTCGATCGATGCGGCGACCGGCGAACCCGTGGGCGAGCCCTTCGTGACGCACGGCCCGGCCGATGTCGAGGCGGCGTGCATTTCTGCGGAAGCCGCTTTCGAGCCCTATCGCCAGGCAAGCCATGAGGACCGCGCGAAGTTTCTCGAAGCTATCGCCGAGGAGATTCTGGCCATCGGTGACGAGCTCATCGTTGTCGCCATGCGCGAGTCAGGGCTGCCCCGCGCCCGGCTGGAAGGAGAGCGCGGTCGGACCGTGGGTCAGCTCATGCTGTTCGCGCAGGTTGTGCGCGGGGGCGACTGGATGGGCGTGCGGATCGATCCGGCGCTGCCAGAACGCCAGCCACCCCGTCCGGATCTGCGGTTGCGCAAAATTCCGCTCGGCCCGGTAGCCGTCTTCGGCGCGTCGAACTTTCCGTTGGCGTTCTCGACCGCGGGCGGCGACACCGCCTCCGCGCTTGCTGCCGGCTGTCCCGTAGTGGTGAAGGGCCACCCGGCACATCCCGCCACCGGCGCGCTGGTGGCGGGCGCCATCGAACGGGCGGTTGCGAGCTGCGCGATGCCGCGCGGGACTTTCGCTCATCTGGTCGGGCCCGGAAATGAGCTCGGCACGGCGCTGGTGCAGGACCCGCGGATCACCGCGGTTGGCTTTACGGGCTCGCGCGCGGGCGGGCTGGCCCTGCTCAAGCTGGCGCAGAACCGCCCGGTGCCGATCCCGGTCTATGCTGAAATGTCGAGCATCAATCCGGTGCTAATCTTGCCCGCGGCGCTCACCGCCCGCGGCGCTGCGCTGGGTAAGGAATTCGTCGGTTCGCTGACCATGGGCGCAGGCCAGTTCTGCACCAATCCCGGCCTCGTGCTGGTGATCGAGGGCGAGGGCCTGGACGACTTTATCGCGGCGGCGCGCTCTGCGGTCAGCGAGGCGGCAGCGGCGACCATGCTCACGGCCGGCATACATGCTGCGTATGGCAAAGGACTTGATGCGCTTTCGTCGAGCGCTGACGTAACCGAACTCGCGCGGGGCAAGCCGGGCGAGGGGACATGCGGCCAGGCGGCGCTGTTCGAGACCACAGCCGAACGCTTCCTCGCAAATCGGGCGCTGGGCCACGAGGTGTTCGGCGCCTCGTCCCTCATCGTGCGCTGCCGCGACGAAGAAGAAATGAAGACAGTCCTTGCCGGGGCGGAAGGACAACTGACCGCCACCCTGCAAATGGAAGCGAGCGATACCGACATTGCCGCACGCCTTCTGCCGGTGCTCGAACGCAAGGTGGGCCGCATTCTCGTCAACGGCTGGCCGACCGGTGTGGAGGTCGCACCTGCGATGGTGCACGGCGGTCCTTATCCTGCGACATCGGACGGGCGCACGACCTCTGTCGGGACGATGGCTATTGACCGTTTCCTGCGGCCAGTCTCCTATCAGAACATGCCGCAGGCGCTGTTGCCGGACGAATTGCGCGACGGTGCGTCTGCCGGCTGACCGGTTTCGCCGGAGCCGCGCACTCCTGAGATTACGATGAGGCACATGGCCTGATCTGCGGGAAG
>CAYNXB010000027.1:7629-33049 GCA_964401045.1 uncultured Sphingomonadaceae bacterium
GGCGCGCGGCCGTTTGCGCGTCTCGCCCCCGCGCGACCCCCTTGCGTGCCGGAAAAACTTCCGGTAGCCAATTTGGCGGAAAGAATTCCGGTATACCGGAAGAGCGGGGAGTGGGGGGCGCTAATGCTCGTAGCGTGAGGGTGTTGAGCCGCCGGTTATGCGGAGGCCGACGGCATTCCAATCGTGTTGGTCATGCAAATGATCGCGCCGAACTCTCGTCGAAAATCGCGGCATAAAAACGGCACGTTTGACGCTCTGCGGGAAGATTCTTCGTTTCTCGCAGTAGTGGACGCGTAACAAATTTTGTCGCTCACCAACTATTGTTGGTAATCAAAGATATATTAACGAAGAATGCGATTACATCAAATTTATACGGCTCTTAAACATTTTACCGAGAGGCCGAATCAATTGAATGTATTAATAAATGGGAGGAATACATGAGGAAGTTGAAATTCGCGAGCATGGTCTCGCTGGCCGTGCCGTTGATGCTGTCCGCGGCGCCGGGCTGGGCGCAGGAGAGCGCGCCTGAACAGGAGGGCGGCATTAACGACATCGTCGTCACCGCCACCCGACAGGCGACCAACCTTCAGGACACTCCGCTTGCGATCACGGCGGTAACGTCGGATGCATTGGAGGAGCGCAGCATCACTTCTGTCAGCGACCTGACGTCGGTGGTTCCCAATGCGCAATTCCGCAGGTCGCAGGGTGTCTACGGCCCCGGCGTCTCCGCTTCCATCCGCGGCGTGGGGCAGGCGGATACCGGTCTAGCGGTGGAACCGGCTGTCGCCTTCTACCTTGATGACGTCTATTATCCGCTGCTTCTGGGATCCAACTTCGACCTGCTTGAAATCGATCGCATCGAAGTGTTGCGCGGCCCGCAGGGTACGCTGTTCGGGCGCAACTCGTTGGCGGGCGCGGTCAACGTCGTCAGCAAGCAGCCGTCGACGGCCGAGGTTTCGGGGCACTTCCAAGTCACTGCTGGCGGTTACGACCGGCGGGAAATTCGAGCGGGCGTGAATCTGCCGCTCGGCGATAGCGTTGCTGTCATGCTCTCCGGCCTCTCGAAGAAGCGCACTGGCTACCAGAAGGTGCTCGATTTCACTTGCGAGATGCATCGGCAAGGCACGCCCGCTCTCGCTGGCAGTTTGCCCTATTCCAATCCGGAAATTCGCAATGGCGACAATTGCACGATCGGGCACCGCGGGGGCGAGGACGTTCAAGCCTATCGTGCCGCGATGCTGTTCGAGCCGTTGAGCAACCTGCGCATCACACTGGCCGCAGATTACATCAAGGATGAGAGCGAGAACACGGCCGATTCAATCGTCGATATCGTGCCTGCCTCGGTCTCGGCGAACGCCAAGGCGTTGGCCAACTATTTCGGCGTTGCGTATGATGGGCGCTTCGTCACCGGCAACCCCTACACCACGTACGGAAACTACAACGATCCAGTAGCCGCGGGCACGATTATCCCCGGAAGCACGTATTACAACGGGTTCAAGATCAACGGGGTTCCGGTGCGTGGCGGCGTCAGCTTCGATCCGCACTTCAACGTGGAGAACTGGGGCGTTAGCGGCAAGATCAGCTGGGACATCGCCGACAACATCAATCTTTTGACAGTGGTTTCCCATCGCGAGGTGGATTCCCTGCAGACCTACGATGACGACGGTTCGCCGCTCAACCTCGTCTCGCGCAGCAACCGGAACACCGAAAGCTACTGGACCGCCGAAGCGCGCTTGTCCGGCCACTCTGAGCTGATCGACTGGGTTGGCGGCGTGTTCTACTTCACCGCTGAGGGCCGACAGACGGGCGTGTTCCTCTCGGCGTCCGGCGGTCTGTCTCGCTTCTTCGATCACAGCTTCGATCCGACCAGCAAGGCGGTATTCGGCAACGCCACCGTTCGGCCGTTCGGCGAAAAGCTCGCTATAACGGGCGGCCTGCGGTATTCCGATGACAAGAAGGTGGTCAATTACGCCAACCTCGTCGACACTACGCCGAACCGTGCGCAGGACACGATCTTCGAGGTGACGCCGAAGCAGAAGCGCGTCGATTGGAAAGCGGGCCTCAGCTATCAGGCAACGCCGGATGCGCTGATCTATGCTTCGGCCGCATCGGGCAACTCGCTGCCCAGCTTCAACGCGCGCGCGCAGCAGATCACGCAAATCTACCAGATCGATGGCAATGAGAACATTGCATACGAACTGGGAAGCAAGCTCGATCTGTTCGATCGGCGCGTCCGGCTCAATGTGGCGGCGTTCTACACCGACTTCACGAACCGTCCGACGTCGATCTCTGGTTCTGAGGCGCAGCTCGATGCAAACGGCAATCCGGTGGCGGGTAATCGCACCCTGGTGCCGCTGCCGGGTGGTCCTCCGGGTTCGACCATCTGCAGCCCTGTGTTGTTGCCGAGCAATACGGGAGTCCTGTGCGCAGGGCGGACCTATCCCATCAACCAGCCCGCGACGGTGCGGGGGTTCGAGGCGGAATATACGATCAATCCGGTCGACGGACTGGTCCTCAACGGCTCGGTCGGGTGGTCCAAGCTCAAGGCGAAGGACATTTCGGCCCGCGCCGTCAACCGCCGCCAGAACAATCCGTTCTGGACCGCGAACGCGGGCATTCAGTACACCCTCCCGCTCGAGGCGCTGGCCGGGACCATCACCCCGCGGTTGGACTGGACCTATGAATCGAGCCAGATCATCTCCGGCAACTCGACCAAGTTCAACTATCTTGGCGATGCCCGCTCGGTGTTCAACGCGCGGCTCACGTACGAGAACGAGGAGTACGATTTCTCCATCGCGGGCGGCGTGACCAACCTGTTCGACAAGGCCTATTACGTCAACGTGTTCGACTCCCAGGGGTTGGGCGCACCCTACCAGCAGGCGCAGCCCGCTGCGCCGCGCCAGTGGTACGTGACTGTCTCCAAGGCCTTCTGACCTCCTGCTCGCGCGCTTCACGCCTGACGGCTTCGTGCCCGAAGGGGGTGAAGCGTGCGGCAGCCGGATTTGAGGGAGGGCTGGCATCGTGGATGCCGGCCCTGAACTCCGGAAACACGCGCGATCGCGCGAGACGATCGAAGCGCTCGATACATCGAGGAGTTAGCAATGGTGCGTCGTCGTCTTTCCTACGCGGTTTCACTGGCGCTACTGGCCTCGGTTGCCTGTCCGATCGCCGCACAGGATTTGCCGGCAGCGCAGCCATGGGAGCTGGGCTTGTCGCAGGAAGGCATCGCACGGCTCGACGCCAAAGTGGAGGGGGCCGTCCGCGACGGTCGGATTCCGGGCGCGGTCGTGCTGATCGCGCGCCACGGACGGATCGCGCATTACAAGGCATTCGGGATATCCGATCCCGCGAAGCGGCGCCCCATGCAGCGGGACGACATCTTCCGCATCTATTCGCAGACGAAACCGGTGATGAGCATCGCGCTCATGATCTTGTTCGAGGAAGGGAAGTTCCAGCTTACCGATCCTCTCGAAAAGTACATTCCCTCATTCAAGGACCTCAAGGTATTCGTCGGCACCGACGACAAGGGCGAGATGATCGTCGAGGATGCCAAGCGCAAGCCGACGGTGCAGGACGCGATGCGCCACACGCTCGGCCTGACCAACGCCGGTATCAGGGGGCCCGTCGAACGCCACTACCTCGAGCAGGGGATTACCTTCACCAAGCTTGAATCGCTGGATCAGGAAATCGATCTGCTTTCGAAAAATCCGCTCGCCTATCAGCCGGGCGAGCGTTGGCTCTATGCCAAGGGCGCCGATGTCCAGGCCTACCTGATCGAACGCCTATCGGGCATGCCGCTCGACAAGTTCCTTGAGCAGCGCCTGTTTCGGCCCTTGGGGATGAACGACACGTCGTATGGCGTTCCTTCCTCGAAAGCGAACCGGATCGCGCAATATGACGGCCCCGTGGAGTACCCGACACCGGGTAATCCGGGCCTCGACATGCGGCCTGAGACATATGATCGCTTTGCCACTCGCCCGTTTGGAACGGAGGGTTTGTCGAGCACCGCGATGGACTTCGCGCGCCTTTCGCAAATGTTGCTGAATGGCGGCACCCTTGATGGCGTGCGAATTCTCAGCCGGAAGAGCGTCGATCTGATGACGCAAAACAACCTCCCGGTGGCGATCGGAGACCTTGCGGCCTCTGGCAAGCCGGGCACCGGTTTCGGTCTGGGCTTTTCGGTGGCCCTCGATGCTGCCGCTACGGGCAACATCATCTCGCCAGGCACGTTCGGCTGGACGGGGGCCGCGACCACCAGCTTCATGATCGATCCGAAGGAAGATCTCGTCGCCGTGTTCATGGCCCAGAAGTGGCCTTACGACAGCGCGTTCCTGGATGAGTTCCAGACGATGGCCTACCAGGCTATCGCCGACTGAGCGGCTGGCTCAATCGGCGATGATGACTGCCTAGAGCGAGGCCGGAGCGCGGCTGTACGCCGCTCCAAACGAATGGCGGCGGGACCAGATCACGAGGAGCACCGCTCCCAGCAGGGCCTGAGCTGCCAGGCCGACCAGGCCGTAACGGTAGCTGCCGAACTGATCGATCAGGATGCCAACCATATACGGGGCGACGAAACCGCTGAGGTTGCCCAGCATCGTCACCGCAGCGATGCCAGCGGCCGCCGTTCGTTCAGGGAAAGAGTGGCTGACGAGCGCCAGGAACGGCCCCTTGATGCCGTAGACTCCCATGGTCGCGAGGCAGATACCGACGAACTGGACCGCGGTATTTGCGGCAAATGCGCCCACCGCGAGCCCGGCGAAGGATAACACCGTCGGCCAGACGGTATGCCAGATCCGCTCGTTATGCCGGTCGGAACTGATCCCCACCACGATCAGGGCGATCGAGCCGAATACGAACGGCACGGCGGCCAACAGCCCGGTGGCCACGTTGGAGAATCCCACGCCCTTGATCACCTGAGGTAGCCAGAGGCTAAGTCCGTAGCTCGGCACGGCCGTCAGGAAGAACACCGCGGCGAGCATCAGGACGCGGCGATCCACGAGCAGCGACATCGCAGACCGGTGTGGCGCGCTGGCGCCGGCGGCGCGGTCTTGCGCGAGCTGCCCGTTGAGCCAGTCCTTTTCCTCGTCGGTCAGCCACTTGGCGTCCGACGGTCGGTCCGGGAGTATCAGAAAAAAGGTGATCCCGAGGATGATCGCGGGCAGCGCTTCCATGACGTAGAGCCATTGCCAGCCCTTGATGCCGAGGAAGCCGTCCATCTCCAGCAGTAGCCCTGAGACGGGTGCGCCGATCACGTTCGCGAGCGTCAGGCCCAGGGCGAACATTCCGACATAGCGCGCGCGGTGAGAGGACGGGATCCAATAGGTCAGATAAAGGATCACGCCGGGGAACAGGCCTGCCTCGGCCGCCCCGATCAGGAAGCGGAGCGAGCAGAACGTGACCGCGTTGTAAGCCCAGGCCATGGCGCAGCCGAAGATTCCCCAGGTGACCATGATCCGGGCGAGCCACTTGCGCGCACCGAACTTTTCGAGCGCGATGTTGCTCGGCATTTCGAACACGGAATAGCCGATGAAGGTGAGCCCGGCCCCAAACCCGTACATGGTTGCGGACAAGTTCAGATCGGCATTGGCGGTGATCGCCGCGAACCCGACGTTGACCCGATCGAGGTAGGAAATGACGAACGCCGCGATCAGCAGCGGCATCAGGCGTACCCCGATCTTGCGCAGGGCCCGTTGTTCGACAGATTGTTCCATTGATTTCCCCCTCCCGAGGCCGTCCCGCTGCTTTGCGGGACAGAAGTACGCCGGTCAGAGCGGGCAGTCAGGGTCCATCAGCGAACGCCACATATGAGCAACCGGGCTGTTGTCGAAGCCGAGGCCTTCCTTGGGCTGGCGGAATTGCCGACCGACGAGATCCTCGAAATCGCCGAGCTCGACTTTGACGCCGGGATCGAATGAATAGAGGTCGTTCACCGTTACCGCGCGGGCCAGTTCGTACCACTTGTGCTTGCGCACCCATTCGTACTCCGCCTGGACGTAGGACGGCGGAACGTAATCCTCCCCGAACATCTCGCGATAGAGATCGGGATATTCGTAGCCGGCCTTCTCGTCGGGATAGAACCGCAGGGTGGCATGGTGCCGGATGGCGAAGGTGGTTCGCTCCGAAACATAGGGTTCGAACAATTGCGCCGACCAGAAACCGTGCTGCGTACGCATCAGCGCGAGCGGCAGGTCGTGCAGGAGGCAAGCCAGCACCAGCTCGTCGTCCAGGCCGTTCTTTCGGGCCAGGTTGGCACTTTGAAGGCAGTGATTGAGCGGATCGGTCATGCGCAATCCCATGAAGTCCATCAGCTTCGGAGCCGCCGGCATGGGTGCGAGCTGGCTGACATTGCCCGCCTGGCCTGCAAATAATTTCCCCACGCCACGGCGATAACTGCGGGTGCTGACCTGTGCATCGAGCTCGGCGACCGTGGGGTAGTGTTTGCCCGATGCGGCCAGCGAATCGTTGAGATGCTGTTCCAGCGCATCGGCCTTCGCTTCCGAGCTCATGGCCGCGACCGCTGCCGCGCCGCCCAGGCCGGCAACGAATGCACGTCGATCCAGCTCGGGCAACCGCAGCCGCGCCGTCGCCGGCCCGCGGTTCGCATCGAATTCCTTCATGTGCCTCTCCTGCATCGCGGCAGCGGCCTGCGACCGTCAAACCGAAAAAATTTCCGGTAACGTAGATCAGCAATTCGCAGGAGGCAACCCGATGTAAGGCGGCACCGCCTGAGGGGGGGCAGTCGTCGATTATTTTCAGCTAAGGCGCATCGCCATGCTCACAGAAGGACCGCGGCGACCTGCTCGATTTCCTTAGCCGCCGCCTGCAGCTCGGGCAGAAAAGTGGAAACCATCTCATCGCGATGGACCAGGCCCACCGAGGTTGCGGCGGTGATAGAAGCCGTCCGCGCCCCGCCTATCGTCAACGGCACCGCAATCGATCGCTGGCCGAGGAATATCTCCTGGTCGTTGACGCAGTAATCCTGCTCCCGGATCACTTTGAGCTGCTCTTTCAGCTCGGCCACATCACGCACGGTGTTGGGCGTGAACGCCTCGAACTTGCATCCCTTGAGTCGCCGATCAAGCTCCGCCGTGGGAAGGGCCGCCAGCAGGATCTTGCCGGGCGCAGTGGCATACGCCGGAAAGCGCGCGCCAACGTGCACGTAGTAGTGGCGGAACTGCTCGCTGGTTGCCCGGGCGACGTAGACGATATCGCGTCCATCGAGGACGGCGATGGTACAGGTGATGTTGAGCTTGTTGGCCAGCTCGCGCAGCAACGGGCGTGCGGCTTCCGAAAACGGCTGCGACGACAGGTAGGCAAAGCCAAGCGCGAGCACTCTGGCGGTGAGCCGGAAGCGTCCTTCGTTCGCCACCGCATATCCAAGCAACTCGAGGGTCCGCAGGATTCGCCGCGTGCTTCCGGGCGTCAGATCGAGTTCGCGGGATACCTGGCTCAGTGTCCATTCGGGCTTGGCGGAACTGAACAGCTCAATGACCGCCAATCCCTTCTCGAGCGAAGGAATATATTCGTCATCAGACGGGCTTTTACGCGGCAATTCTGTCCCCGTTTCATTGCAGTGCCGTGCGGTCGGCGCTTCGATACATGAGTCCGTCGATGCGGTCGCGCCAACCTCCTAGTTGCGCGCAAATTCCAATACAACTGGTATCATCTTGACACCCATGTCCCAGCCATGTAGCCAAAAGCCGGAAATTTTTTCGGTAAAAGTCCTTCGCCCGATTTTCCGGAGCGAGAGGGTGGTGGGAAGCAGGAATGGTCCGCGGGGCGCTATCGCGATTCTGGTCTTACTTTTGGCGCGGCCATGATGGGGCCGTCGTCGCTGAAGGGGGGCAGGGCGCACGGCACCTGCTGCTCGGTGGATCGGTCCTGTTCCTTACGCTGCTCGCGGTAGTCCTGCCGGTAAAGACCGGCGATCAGCCCGAGCCGCTGGTCTCGTCGATGATCGCCAAGGCGCCACATCCGCTGATCGGGAAATACTGCATGGGTTGCCATGACAGTGTGGAGCGCACCGCAGGGATCGCGTTCGACGAAATGAGCCTGCGCCATGTGAAGGGCGATCGCGAGCATTGGGAGGCCGCGATCAGGCGGCTTTCCAGCGGCATGATGCCGCCTGCCGGTGAGCCGCGACCATCGCCGGGCGAAACGGCCAAGCTGATCAAGGCCATTGCCGTCGAGCTCGACGATGTCAGTCCACCGCCGGCTCCCACGGTTCTGCGCCGCCTGACGAGAACGGAATACCGCAACGTCATCCGCGATCTCCTGGGCCTGAATGTGGACGTCACCACACTCCTGCCGCCCGATCCGTCGTCGCGCGGCTTCGATAACATCGGGGAAGTGCTCACCACCTCGCCGGCGCTGGTGCAGGGTTACCTCACCGCCGGCATGAAGATCAGCGCGCTGGCCGTCGGCGATTCTCAGATGGTGTCCTCGCGGCGGGTGTTCACCGCGCCGCACGATCTGAACAACGAAAGCTATATCGAAGGCCTGCCGCTGGGCACGCGGGGAGGGCTGCGGTCCAACGTGCTGTTCCCGGTCAACGGCGATTACGAAATCGAAGTCCGCTCCGGGCCCGGAGCGACGTTGTTCAAGAAGTTCGGTCCGGGCAAGATGCCGGCCGTCGATCTGACCGTGGCGGGGCGGCCTTTCGCGGTCGACAAGGATGGCAAGGCCCGGGTTCACGTTCGTGCAGGCGAATGGCCGGTCACGGCGGCGTTGCGCGATGCCGATATCGGTCCGGGCGTCGACGACATTTTTGCGCATTACAACATCAAGGGCGCCGTGATGGAAATCGCGGTCAACGGGCCGTTCAACGCGTCTGGCGTGGGGCGCACGAAGAGCCGCAGCAAGATCTTCATCTGCTATCCCAAGAAGCCGATGGAGGAGCGCCTGTGCGCGCGCCAGATATTGAGCCGCCTCGCGACCCGGGCGTTTCGCCGTCCGCTCGACGTCAACGGAGACGATGTCGCCGCGTTGATGCGCTACTATGACAGCGGGCGCCAGGGCGGCGGCTTCGAAGCAGGGATCGAGAAGGCCCTGGCCTATCTTCTGGTCGATCCGCGGTTCCTCTATAAGATCGAATACGAGCCGTCCGATATCGTTGCCGGGCAGACCTACGCGGTGTCGCCGGTCGAGCTGGCATCGCGGCTGTCGTTCTTCCTGTGGAGCAGCATTCCCGACGACGCCCTGCTGGAATCGGCTGCGAGCGGACGGCTGACCCAACCGGACGAATTGCATCGGCAGGTGCAGCGGATGATCGCCGACCCCAGGTCGATCGCCCTTGCCGACAACTTCGGCAAGCAATGGCTTCGCTTGCAGGCGCTCGATGCCGCGGAGCGTGAGGGCGGCGATTTCGACGACAACCTCAAGCAGGCGATGGCCGAGGAAACGCGGCTGTTGCTCGCCACGGCCATCGGCAACGACCGGCCGATGGTCGAGCTTCTCAATGCGGACTATACATTCCTCAACGAACGCCTGGCGCGGCATTACGGCATTAAGGGTGTCGAAGGGGACTATTTCCGGCGGGTGAAGCTGCCGCTGAACAGCCCGCGCCGCGGCCTGCTCGGGCAGGGCAGCGTCCTCACCGCAACCTCGGTCGCCAACCGTACGTCGCCCGTCATTCGGGGCGCCTGGGTACTCGACACTATTCTTGGCGTCCCGCCGTCGCCGCCGCCACCGGGTGTCGAAACCAACCTGGACGAGACCGGCGGCGCGCCCAAAACCTTGCGCGCGCGTCTGGCGATGCACCGCGAGAATCCCACCTGCGCGAGCTGCCACAACATGATGGACCCGATCGGGCTCACCCTCGAAAACTTCGATAACACCGGGCGCTGGCGCACGCTCGACGGGACGTTCCCCATCGATGCGTCCGGCCTGCTGGTGGATGGTACGCCGGTCGATGGTGTCGCCGACTTGCGCACAGCGCTGCTGCGACATTCGGAGTCATTCGTGTCGAACGTGACGTCGAAGCTTTTGACATATGCGCTCGGCCGTCCGGTAGGCCCGCAGGAAATGCCCGCGGTCCGCAGAATCCTGAAGGATACGAAGGGGCAAAACTACCGCTTCGTCTCGGTCATAGATGCCATCGTCACCAGCGAACCTTTCCTGACGCGGACCAAGCCGGCCGACAGCCGCCTTTCACTGCCGGCCCAGGTTTCGAGAAACGAAGACAGCAAAAAAGCGAAGAGGGAGGGTGCGTGAGCAAGGATCTGATCTTGAAGGCTTCCACGCGGCGGGAGTTCGTCGCCGGTGCCGCGATCGCGGTCCCGCTGGTCGCGGCGTCCTGGGATGCGGCGTCTGCGGCGGACCTGGTGGGAAACGAGCTGCCGCTCAAGACCAACGGGCTCGAGCACCTCGGGTTGGTGTGCAGCGACGTTACGCGGTCGGCGCGCTTCTACAGCGGCGTGTTCGGCCACGGCCTGTTTCGCGAAGTGGACCCGCCGCTTCGCTATTATGTGATGACCGGCAAGGGCTACATCGCCATCGGTTCGCGCGAGGGCGTCAAGCCCAAGCTCGACCACTATTGCGTGACGGTCGAGGGATACGATCGCGAGAAGATGGACGCCGCCATAAGCGCGCTCGGATACCGGGCGCTGCCGCGCGGCGTGGCGCTCGACCCGGACGGGATCGGCCTGCAGCTGCTGAAAGACCCGGCCGGCCTCACCGACACCAACGTGCCCGCCGATCGCTTGCTCCAGCATGGCTACGGCGTCGTCCAGCCATACGGGATGGACAACGTGCTGTTGCGCGTGAGCGACATGGATCGCGCGCGCGCCTTCTACGACAAGTTCTTCGCGCGCACCACCGCGCGGGCGGACGGGGAAGTCTGGTATCGCGCCGGCGACACGGTGTTGCGCGTGGCGCCACAGGTGAACGGACAGGCGCCGGCGTTCGAGCGGTACGGCGTGCGCGTCGGGCCGTGCGACCTGGCGAAAGTGAAGGACGGCATCGAGGCTCTCGGCGGATCGGTCGAGGGCGCGAGCGGCGACCGTCTCCGTTTCGCCGATCCCGATGGTCTCAAGGTTGAACTGGTGAAGGTGTGAAGCGGCGCCGCGCTTAGCGGCGGGCTCAAGGATGGCATGACATGAACTACATCACCAAGAAGCACCTTTCACGCCGGACGCTGCTGCGCGGCGCCGGCGGCGCGGCCCTGGCGCTGCCGTTTCTGGATTCGATGCTGCCCGCCGCCGCGCGAAATGGCGCGTCCGTGCCCGCGAAGAGCACCCGGCTGGGGTTCTTCTACGTCCCGCACGGCGCAGTGATGGAGAAATGGACGCCCGCCACCGAGGGCACCAATTTCGCCCTGTCGCCGACCTTGAAGTCGCTGGAGCCGTTCCGCGACCGTCTGAGCGTGGTAAGCGGCCTCGCGCTCCCTCTCGCCTATACCGAGGATGCGTCTGCCGCGGCCAACCATTCCAGTTCGTGCGCCAGCTATCTGAGCGGTGCGGCGATGCACAAGAACGAGAACCGCCTCGGCGTGACGGTGGATCAAGTCGCGGTGCGCCAGATTGGCCAGGACACGCCGCTACCGTCTCTGGAATTGGGTATCGAGGGTAGTTCGGCAACTTGCGGCGAAGGCTGGAGCTGCGCCTATCGCGACAGCATGTCGTGGTGGGACGAGACCACGCCGCTGCCGCTGGAACGCAATCCCCAGGTCGTGTTCGAACGGCTGTTCGGCGACGGCAAGGATGCGGCCGCCCGCGCGGCGAGCCGGGCCCAGGCGTCCAGCATTCTCGACGGCGTGATGGATGAGACCGCCAAGCTCCATCGGGAGTTGCCGAGCGCAGACCGCGTTCGCCTGGACCAGTATCTCACCGACGTGCGCGAGGTCGAGCGGCGTGTCGCGCTTGCCGACCAGCAGGCGCAGACCGATCTCGATCTGCCGCCCACCCCGGTCGGCATTCCCAGCGATTTCGAAGATCACATCCGTATGATGTTCGATCTCCAGGTCTTGGCCTGGCAGACCGAGATGACGCGTATTTCCACTCTCATGATGGCAGTGGAGAACAGCAACACGATCTATCCCAAGAGCGGTGTTCGCGAGGCGTTTCACCCGCTGTCGCACCATTCGAACATCCAGGCCAACAAGGACAAGCTGGCGCAGCTCAACGCCTACCACGTGAGCATGTTCGCCTACCTGCTGCAGAAGATGCGCGAGACGCCCGACGGCGATGGCAACTTGCTCGACAACTCGATCCTCATGTGGGGCAGCGGCATGTCGGACAGCAATGTGCACAGTCACGATCCAGTGCCGCTGGTCCTGGCTGGCGGCGGATCGGGCGAGATCGCCGGCAACCGTCACATCCGGTTTGCGAAAGAGCGCAAGACGCCGGTGTCCAACCTCCTCCTCACAATCCTTCAGAAAGCCAACGTCAATGTCGATCAGTTCGGCGACAGCACAGGTACCGTGGATCTCTGATCTCAAGCTGCCGGAGCGCCGGACGATCATCGTTGCGATTGCGGCCATCGCCGCGATCGCCCTGATCGGGCTGGTTGTTCTCCAGCTTCGGCCCAGCGTACCCGACCTGCCCCCGGCGCAGGCCCGTTCGCTCGGCTTGCGCATGGCGGAGGCGGCAAGGTCGCGTAATGACGCCGAAGTCCTCCAGCTCCTGAAGCAAGGGGCGGATCCCGATCAGCCCAGCGCGGACGGCACGCCCGCCATCGTGTGGGCCGCTCACTATTCCAGCGATAAGACGCTGCACCGGCTTATCCGCTACGGCGCCAACGTGAACGCCGCGAGCCGTCTGGGCATTACGGCGCTGCACGAAGCAAGCGCGCGCGGTGACGCGGACGCTGCCAGCTTGCTGCTTGGTGCCGGGGCCGATCCGGACCGGCGCGATGCCCTGGGCCTGACCGCCCTGATGAAGGCGTCGCAACAAGGCTCGCCCGAAACGGTCGAGGCCCTGCTCGATTACGATGCAGACATAAACGCGAAGGAACCGGCCCACGGTGTCACCGCCCTGATGCTTGCGGGCTGGTACGCTCATGGCGACGTTACGCGGGGCCTGATCGATGCGGGCGCGGACGTGAAGGCGGCCACGAAGGTCGGGCCGACTCCCAAATTCGTTCCGCCCGGTTTCGGCGGAGGCTCACATGGCGACGGTATCGTGCGCGGCGGGGTTCCGCCGCAAGGGCAGCGGGCGCCGATCCCCGGAGGCATGACGGCCCTGCTGTACGCTGCGCGCGGCGGCGATCTTGGTGCCGTCAAGGCCATCGTGGAGGCGGGAGCCGATATCGAGCGTCCCGAAGCCAACGGGGTGCGGCCCCTGGTAATGGCGATCCTCAACGGCCGGCTCGACGTCGCCACGTATCTGGTGAGCAAAGGCGCGGATGTGAACGCGGCGGACTGGTACGGGCGAACGCCGCTGTGGACCGCGGTCGATTTGCGGAACCTCGATCTCGCGGCCGATGCGACAGACAACGGCGTCGACCGTCCGGCAGGCCTCAGGCTCATCAAGCTGCTGCTCGACCATGGCGCCAAGCCGAATACCCGGCAGCAGAACTATGCGCCGGTGCGCGCCTACCTTACCGAAGGCGGATCGCTCTCATGGGTCGATTTCACCGGCCAGACGGCCTTTATTCGCGCCGCCCTTTCGGGCGACGTCGAGACCATGACGATGCTGCTCAAGTACGGCGCCGATCCGAACATCGCGACATACCGCGGGACCACGGCGCTGATGGCGGCCGCAGGGGTCAACTGGGTCTACTACCACACCTACGACGAGGGGGAGGACCAGCTCCTCAACGCCGTCAAGTTGTGCGTGAAGCTCGGCCAGGACGTTAATGCGACCAATTCCATGCAGGTCACCGCACTGCATGGTGCGGCCAATCGGGGCTCGAACAAGATCATCAACTATCTGGTCGGACGCGGCGCGAAACTGGATTTTGCCGACGATCAGGGACGCACCGCGCTTAGCTGGGCCAAGGGCGTCTTCCTCGCGACGCTGCCGGCAGAGGAAAAGCCGGACACGATGGCGCTGATCCAGCGCCTTTGTGACGAGCGCGGCCTGCAATGCGAAGGGCGCGCCAAGGCGCCCGTCGACAAGCCGCAAGCGGCCCCTGTGCCGCCTCCCGCCTGATCGGGCCCCTGCGGAGAACACCTGATGGATTTCGTCTACTTCCTCGGGCGCTTTCACGTGCTCGTGCTTCACCTGCCGATCGGCATTCTCTTGCTGGCGGTGGTCCTGGAGGCGTTGTCGCGGCGCGAGCGCTTCGCCAATCTTCGGCCAGCCACCTCACTCGCCTGGCTTTTCGGCGCGTTGTCTGCGCTGCTTACGGTGGCGCTCGGCTACATGCATGCGAGCGAGCCGGGCTTCACCGGGCCGGATGTGAACTACCACCGTTGGGCCGGTACCGCCCTGGCCTTCAGCGCCGTGCTGATCTGGGTGTGGCGCATCGAGTCCCCCCGGCTTTTCGGCAAGGTCTGGCCGGTGCCGCTGCTGGTGGTGGTCGCACTGATGACCATCACCGGCCACCTGGGCGGCAACCTCACCCACGGATCGACCTATCTCACCGAGTTCGCTCCCGGTCCGTTCCGCTCCGTGGGCAGCGGGGGCAAGGCCTATGCCGAAGACAAGCCGCGTCCCAAGGTGACCGACATCGCCAAGGCCGACATCTACCTCGACATCGTCGCCCCATCGCTCAAGAGCCGGTGTTCGTCCTGCCACAACGAGGGCAAGAAGCGTGGCGGCCTGTCGGTGGCGCACCACGACGCCTTGATGGCAGGCGGCGAAAGCGGCGCGGTGATCGTGCCGAACGATCCGGCCAAGAGCGACCTCTACCACCGCATTTCCCTTCCGCCCGATAACGTCGATCACATGCCGAAGAACAACAAGACGCCGCTCACGTCCGATCAGGTTGAGGCAATCCGCTGGTGGATCAGCAAGGGCGCGCCGGCGAACGGCCTCATCGGCGCGCTGAAGCCACCGGAGGACGTGGTTGCGCACCTGAAAAAAGCCGCGGGTATCTGATGTCCGCGTGCCACGGCGTGGCGAGGAACAAGCGCGCTTTCGGTTGTCAGGTCCCGGGACTTCCGATAGCCAAATCCAAGCCGGAAAGTTATCCGGTAATAGGGAGTGGGGAGCTCATGGAGCGGAGCAAGCATTTTTCGGCCGGGCCTCGTCCGTGCTCTCCACGCGCGGCTTAAGCAGGCCCAATTGAATATTCTCTCGTCACCCAAGACGCTACGGGCGGCTCGTCCAACGCTCCTTAACGATGGAGTGCTTGGCAACGGCTCGTTCGGCGCTCACACGCGCCAGGCGCCGGGTGGGGGGAGAGCGATGACGCGGACTTCGGAAGCGGGCTGGCCGGATGAAGCGGCCGGTGTGGCGGTGCGAAGCGGCCGAGTTGGCGCCGCCTGGACGCTCGGCTTTCTGACCCTGGTTTCCAGCTTCAACTACCTCGACCGGTCTTTGCTCGGCTTACTCCTGCCGCTGATCAAGGAAGACCTGAAGCTAAGCGACACCGTCCTGGGGCTTATTTCCGGCCTCGCGTTCGCGCTGTTCTATTCGACGCTCAACCTGCCGATCGCCAATCTCGCCGACCGGTACAACCGGCGCAACATCATCGCCATCGGCTTTGCCTTCTGGAGCGCGATGACCGCGCTTTCCGGCTTGGCCGCCAACAGCATCCACCTGGCAATATCGCGGTTTCTCATGGGCGCCGGCGAGGCAGCCTGCCTGGCGCCTGCCCAATCGATGATCGCCGACAGCTACTCCAAGCAGCGGCGCCCGCTCGCGTTGTCGATCTTCTCCACCGCGGTGGCATTCGATGCCCTGATCCTGCTGCCGCTGGCCGCGTTCGTGGCGGAGCGGTACGGTTGGCGGGAAGCGTTTCAGCTCGCGGGTGTCGCCGGGATCCTGCTCGCCGCATTGTTCTGGATCACCGTTCGCGAGCCGGCGCGGCGTTCCGACACCAACCAGCCCGCCGCCGAACCGGTTTCGCTGCGGCGGTCGTTCGCGCTTCTGTGGCGCATACCGTCGTTCCGCTGGATCATGGCGGGCGTCGCATTGATGGGTGCTTCGCTCTACGCGAGCGGCGCGTGGATCGCGGCGTTGCTTGTCCGGGTCCATGGCCTGACCGTCTCGGAAGTCGGCCTATATGTGCTGCCGGCGCGCGGCATCATCGGAATCGTCGGTATTCTCGCGGTTGGCTGGGCGGCGGAGCGCCTGGGACGCAGATCGGCAAGATGGCGCTATCGGGTGCCGGCACTCGTGGTCCTGGTGCTCGCGCCCGGATACCTTGCGTTGCTGCTCAGCGACACGCCGGCGCTGTGGATCGGCGGGATCCTCGTTACAGGAGCCCTGCAAACGGCGTTCCAGGGCCCGATCTACGCGGTCACAATCGATATTTCGCCCTCTCATGTGAAGACGGTCGCGGTCGCGGTGAAAGTGTTTGTCGCGGGCATGTTTGGCCTCGCCATGGGCCCTCTGCTGGTCGGCGTGCTCAGCGATGTCCTGACGCCGCGCTTCGGCGATCTTGCCATCCGCTACGCCATGCTCGGCATTCCCCTCACTTCGCTGCTCGCCGGCCTCTGCTTTCTGCGTGCGGGGCAACTGGCGAGCGATTGCTGACGTTCCGATCCGCGCCTGGACGAAAGGGCTCAATGCATGTTCCGCCGGCTCTCATCTGTCATTTTTCTCTCGGTGTTGGCTGCCGCAAGCGCGGCTGCACAAGGCGCGACCGGCGATCCGGTCACGCTGGCGCGGCAGGGCTCGTTCGAAGCTGGAGGAAAGGTGATCGGCGATCCGGCGACGGCATCGCTTTCCTGCGATCACGGACACGTCGAGTATCAGATTCCAGTCGCAGCCAAGGCGACGGCGGTGTTCCTGTGGCACAGTTCCAGCGCGGCGGTGTGGCAGCGGCGGTGGGACGGCGGGGAAGGCTACCAGACCAAGATCCTGCGCGAAGGCTATCCGACCTATGTGTGGGACGGGCCGCGCGTGGGGCGGGGCAACTGGGGATGCGAGAATTATACGTATCAAGCGCAGGCAGGGCGCGATCAGCAGAATTTCAGCGCCTGGCGCCTCGGGCCGAAGTTCGGGCAATTCTATGCCGGGGAGCAATTTCCAGCCGGTGATCCCGCGGCGCTCGAGCAGGCCAATCGCGCCCGCTACGACGAGTTCGATACGGTGCCCAACGCCCAGTTGGAGAGCGATGCGGCTGCCGCTGCAATGGATCGCATCGGCGCAACGGTCGTGCTCACGAATTCGGCTGGGGGCTTTCGGGCGCTCCTCACCCGGCTGAAAAGCGATAACGTGAAGGGCATCGTCGCATACGAAAACCCCGGATATGTCCTGCCTGACAGCATCGCGCATGAAGGGAAGGCGGGGCCTTTTGGTCCGGTTTACGTGCCCGAAGCGGAATTCGCGCGGTTGACGGCGATTCCCATCCAGCTCGTCTGGGGCGATCACATCGAGGATTCGCCGAGCTGGACGCGCGCTTTCGCCCTGGCGCAGACCTTCGCGGACGAAGTGAACAAGCGCGGCGGACACGTCGAAATCCTTCGGCTCACCGATCACGGCCTGAAGGGCAATACGCACATTCCATTCGCCGACCTCAACAATGACCAGGTCGCGGCGCTGCTGTTCGACTGGTTCCAGCGCAACGGCTTCTAATCCAGCCTCATACCAAGCCGACTTCATGGGAGAATTTATGCGAGGAATTACATCGGCGCTCGGAGCCGCGGCGGTAGCCTTGTTCGCGTTCGCCGCGCCGGCGGCCGCCCAGACCGAAAATACCTGGGCGCCCGAGCAGACCCCGTCGATGGTCCTGCCGGCCAAGAATACGGCGCTCTCCTCATGGGAGCGGTACAAGGTTTCGCGCGGCAAGCCCTCGGTCGACCAGCATCTCGACGATCCGATCTTGCGCGGCGCGATAGACCTTCATGCGCATTTCGGGCCGGATACCTACAACCGGCAGTGGGACGCGTTCGAGATTGCACGCCGGGCGCACGAGCACGGCATGCGCGGCATCGTGCTCAAGAGCCACTTTACCCATACCGCGGATCTGGCCGAGATGACCCATCGGTACGCCACGCCCGATATGGATGTGTGGGGCGGGCTGGTGCTCAACGCGACGGTCGGCGGGATCAACCCGATGGCGGTGAGGGCGTTCGCCGAAACATCCGGCGGGCGGGCAAAGGTCGTGTGGATGCCGACCCACGATTCCGAACACGAAGTCCGCTTCTTGAAGGAGCAACGCCCCTTCGTGCGCGTCTCCGCGGAAGGCAAGCTGCTGCCCCAGGTGTTCGAGGTGCTCGACCTGATCGCGCACTACGATCTCACCTTGGCGACCGGCCATGTCGAGCCCGCGGAGATGCTGCAGATCGTGGATGCCGCCAGGGAGCGCGGGATCGATCGCATCATCATTACCCATCCGGGGCTGGGAGCACAGTTTGGAGACCCTACGACAGAGCAGGTCCGGCAGGCCGTGGCCGAGGGCGCTTACATGGAAGTGGTCGCCAGCGAGCTGTTTCGCGCCGGCAGGGACGATTCCATCGCGATGATCCGTGCGGTCGGGCCGGAGCATTGCCTTGTGTCGACCGACAGCGGCATCGTCGGTACTCCCAACCACACTGATGCCCTTGTCATGGCCGCCAACATTCTGCGTGAGGCGGGATTTACCGAGAACCAGCTGAACCTGATGTTCAAGGTCAACCCGGCGCGGGTTCTGGGCCTGTCTGCGCCGTGATCCGGCTCCCGCAGCCGCGAGCTGATCGCGGCGCTGCGCGATCGCTTCTGAAGGAGCCCCGCTGCGTAGCCATCGCTCACCGATCACCCGCAAGAGGGCAAATGGCTCAGCGCGACCTACTGAGCCGCTCTGCGGCGAGATTTCTGCGTAAAACTTTGGCGCAAATATCTCGCGCGAGGTGATGTCTCGCGGCGAACAGCTCCTATCTAACCGCGATGCCTTTCCCCAACCTTCCGCAAGTGCTCGCAGAAGCACTCACCGCGCGCGGCTATGCCGAACCCACTCCCGTCCAGGCCGCAGTGCTCGAACCCGAAGCAATCGGACGGGATCTGATCGTTTCGGCGCAGACCGGCTCGGGCAAGACGGTCGCCTTCGGCATCGCCATGGCTCCCGACTTGCTGCGGCCCGACGGCGCCGCGGAAACCAGCCCCAGCCCGCTGGCCCTGGTGGTGGCCCCGACGCGCGAGCTGGCGCTTCAGGTCAGCCGCGAACTGGTCTGGCTCTACGGCAAGGCGGGTGCGCGGATCGCGACCTGCGTTGGCGGCATGGACGCGTCGAAGGAACGGCGCGCGCTGCGCGACGGCGCGCAGATCGTGGTCGGCACGCCCGGGCGCCTGCGTGACCATCTGGAGCGCGGCGCGCTGGACCTCGCCGCGCTGCGCACCGCCGTGCTCGACGAAGCGGACGAGATGCTCGACATGGGCTTCCGGGAGGATCTGGAAGAGATCCTCGACGCGACGCCCGAAGGCCGCCGGACCTTGCTGTTTTCGGCCACGATTCCTGCGCCGATCACCAAGCTTGCGCAACGCTATCAGCGGGACGCGCTCCGCATCTCCACTGTCGGCGCCGATCGCGGGCACGGCGATATTGCCTATCAGGCGGTGACCGTCTCTCCTTCGGAGATCGAGCACGCCGTGGTCAACCTGCTACGTTTCCACGAAGCCGAGACCGCGATGCTGTTCTGCGCCACGCGTGAGAATGTGCGCCGGCTTCATGCGACGCTGCAGGAACGCGGGTTCGCGGTGGTGGCCCTGTCGGGCGAGCATTCGCAGTCGGAACGCAATCAGGCCTTGCAGGCGCTGCGCGATCGCCGCGCGCGCGTCTGCGTCGCCACCGACGTGGCGGCACGCGGCATCGACTTGCCGACACTGAGCCTGGTAATCCACGTCGAAATCCCGCGCGATGCGGAGACATTGCAGCACCGCTCCGGGCGCACCGGCCGGGCGGGCAAGAAGGGCACGGCGGTGGTGATCGTGCCGTTCCCGCGCCGCAAGCGCGTCGAAGGGATGTTGAGCGGGGCTCGGATCGAAGCGGAGTGGATGACCCCCCCGTCACCCGAAGCCATTCGCCAAAACGATCGCCAGCGCTTGCTGCAGGCCTTGCTCGAGCCGGTGGAGTTCGACGAGGAAGACCGGGAGCTGGCCGCGCGCCTGCTGACCGAACGCAGCGCGGAAGATATTGCCGCGGCGCTGGTCCGCGCGCACCGCGCCGCCATGCCCCGGGCGGAAGAATTGATCGCTAACACGCCCGAAGCGCGCCAGGCGGACCGGCAGGAGCGGCATCGCCCCCGCTTCGAGGATATCGTGTGGTTCCGCATGGATGTTGGCCGCCGGCAGAACGCCGATCCGCGCTGGATCCTGCCGCTGCTGTGCCGGCGCGGGCACATCACCCGCAACGAGATCGGCGCGATCCGCATCGCCGCCAACGAAACGCATTTCCAGGTGCCGCGCGCGATCGCCGACAAGTTCACCTCGGCGGTCGGACGGACGGCGGGGACGGAAGACGGAGGCGATGTCCTGATCGAGCTCGCGCCCGACAGCCCGCGTGAAGTCGCGCGTCAGCACCGTAAGGGCCCCGGTGGTCCCCAGCGTAACGAGCGCGTGAAGCCGCGTCCACACGGTGAGAAAAAGGCGTGGTCCAAGGGGCCGAAGAAGCCGCACCGCAAGGGCCACAAGCCCGAGTGAGCGAGGGGCTGCGGATACTGATCGATGCCGACGCGTGCCCGGTTAAGGAGGAAACCTACCGGGTGGCGGCGCGCTACCGGATCCCCGTCACCATCGTCAGCAACAGCCCGATCCGGACCCCGAACGAGCCGCTGATCGATCGGGTGGTGGTGAGCGACGGCTTCGATGCCGCGGACGACTGGATCGCCGAACGGGCAGGAGCGGGGGCGATCGTGGTGACCGCTGACATCCTCCTGGCCGACCGCTGCCTGAAGGCGGGCGCGACGGTGATCGCTCCATCGGGAAAGGCCTTCACCCAAGCCTCGATCGGTGGCGCCATCGCCACGCGGGCCATCATGGCCGATCTGCGAGCTGGCGGCGATCAGCTGGGCGGGCCGGCGCCTTTCTCGAAGACCGACCGTTCGCGCTTCCTGCAGGCGCTCGATACGGCGATCGTCCGCCTGGGGCGGGCCGCTGGAACCTCCCCCTGACGCCACCATTCCGCTGTTGGATGGTTGCTCTGCGCCTGATAGGCGGCCCCGCGCATGATCACGATCAATTCCATCACGGTGCGGCTGGGCGGTGTGCCTATCCTGCAAGACGCCAAGGCGGCCATTCCTCCGGGCGCGAAAGTCGGGCTGATCGGCCGCAATGGGGCGGGCAAGTCCACTCTCATGCGCGCGCTCATCGGGCAGATCGAGGTCGATGCCGGTTCGATCGAGATGCCGCGCCGCACGCGCCTGGGCTACATCGCGCAGGAGGCTCCGAGCGGAACCGAGACGCCGTTCGAGACCGTGCTGGCCGCCGACATCGAGCGCAGCCAACTGCTGGCGGAATCCGAGATCTGCACGGATCACGACCGGCTGGGCGAAGTCCATGAGCGCCTGCTGGCGATCGACGCCTATTCCGCACCTTCGCGGGCGGCGAGGATCCTGGTCGGGCTCGGCTTCGACGAGCAGATGCAGGGCCAGCCGCTCGACAGCTTCTCGGGCGGCTGGAAGATGCGCGTGGCGCTCGCGGCGCTGTTGTTTTCGGCACCCGACGTGCTCCTGCTCGACGAGCCGTCCAACCACCTCGATCTAGAGGCCACACTGTGGCTGGAGAGCTTCCTGAAGGCCTACGCCGGCACCTTGATCATCATCAGCCACGAGCGCGACTTGCTCAACAACGTGGTCGATACCATCCTGCACCTCCAGCAAGGTCAGCTGGCGCTCTACACCGGCGGCTACGACGACTTCGAGCGCCAGCGGGCGGAACGCGCCGCGCATCTTGCCGCGGCAAAGGCCTCGCAGGATGCCCAGCGCGCCCGGCTGCAGGACTATGTCGCGCGCAACAGCGCGCGGGCCTCGACCGCCAAGCAGGCTCAATCTCGCGCGAAGATGCTGGCGAAGATGCAGCCGATCACGGCGCTCGTCGACGATCCGTCGCTTACGTTCGATTTTCCAAGCCCCTCGCAGCTGAGGCCGCCGCTGATCACGCTCGACCTGGCGGCGGTGGGATACGGCGATACGCCCGTGCTCCGGCGGCTCAATCTGCGCATCGAGCCCGACGACCGGATCGCGCTGCTCGGCCGCAACGGGAACGGCAAGACCACCCTTGCGCGCCTGCTGGCGGCGCAGCTTGAACCGATGGAAGGCGCGATCAGCGCATCCGGCAAGATGCAGGTCGGCTACTTCACCCAGTACCAGGTCGAGGAACTTGCGTCGGACGCGACGCCGCTCGAACACATGACCCGGACGATGGAAGGAAAATCGCCGGCTGCGATCAGGGCCCAGCTGGGCCGGTTCGGCTTTTCCGGCCACAAGGCGACCACCAAAGTCGCCAAGCTCTCCGGCGGCGAGCGCGCCCGCCTGGCGCTGGCGCTGATCACGCGCGAAGCGCCGCACCTGCTGATCCTCGACGAACCGACCAACCACCTCGACGTCGATGCGCGCGAAGCGCTGGTCCAGGCGCTGAACGAGTATGAGGGGGCTGTGATCCTCGTCAGCCACGACCGCCATATGGTGGAGCTGACGGCCGACAGGCTGGTGCTGGTCGACGATGGAACCGCGACGGAATACGCCGGTAGCATCGAGGATTACATCGACTTCGTGCTCGGCAGAAACCAGCCGAAGGAAGGGCGGGCCGGCCAGAAAAGCAAGAAGGAACGCCGCGCCGATGCCCGCTCACGCGCCGATGCCAAGCAGATCCGCAACACCATTCGTGAGATCGAAAAGACGATTGCGCGATTGCAAGGCGAGATCGCGGCCATCGAGCAGGCGCTGATCGATCCGGCCCCCGCTTCGCCGGGCGAGCTGGCGCGGCGGCGGGCCGCCCTCGTTGCCGAGCTCGAGGAGGCGGAAGGCCAGTGGCTCGCCGCGAGCGAAAACCTCGAGCAGGAAGTGGCCTGATCGCCGATGCGCACGCGGCTGAGCGTCTGTACGAGGAAGCGGCGTTACCGCTCCGACGAGGAGGCAGTCGAGGCCATCCGCGTGGCGACCGTCACCCTGCGGCATTACCGCTGCGACCGGTGCGGGCAGTTCCACTTGACCAGCCGCACCAAAGGCAAGCGGATTCCGCGGACGGCACCCACCAGCGAGCCATCGGCATGGCTCGGCTGATCCTGTTCAACAAGCCGTTCGGCGTGCTCTCCCAGTTCACGAGCGAGCGGACGGGTCCACCACGCCGTACCCTCGCTGAGTTCATCGACTTGCCCGGTGTCTATCCCGCCGGGCGCCTCGATCACGACAGCGAAGGGCTGCTCGTGCTGACCGACGATGGCCGGCTGCAGGCGCAGATCGCGGACCCGCGCTTCAAGCTGCCCAAGACCTACCTGGCGCAAGTCGAGGGCGAACCCGACGATGCGGCGCTCGATCGCCTGTGCCAGGGCGTGGTGCTGAAGGACGGGATGACCCGGCCAGCCCAGGTGGAGCGGATCGACGACCCGGAGTTATGGCCGCGCGATCCGCCGATCCGTTACCGCAAGTCCGTGCCCGATAGCTGGCTCAAGCTGACCATCAGCGAAGGCCGCAACCGGCAGGTGCGCAGGATGACCGCGGCCGCCGGATACCCGACGCTGCGGCTGGTGCGCTGGTCCATTGGCGAATGGACTCTCGATGGCCTGGCGCCGGGAGAGTGGCGCCCGGTTTCGCGCTGAATCACCCGGTCTGTTCGAACGCCACGCTGCCTTCGCGCAGCAAGTCCAGAATCAACGCAAGGCACGCCTCCGATGCCGCGAACTCGTCCGCCATCCGCACGTGGCTTGTGGCGCAGAGTCGCTCCGCGAATACGGCCGCCACACCCGTGCACGCATAGACCCGGCCATCGACGAACAGCTCCAGCGCGTCGGCTTCGCCGCGAATGAACGAAAAGCGGCTGGCGGGATTGCGTAGCAGGGCACTTCCTGCAGCCACATGCGAGCGCAGATCGTCCGGTTCGACCGGCTGCTCCGGTCGCCAGTCGATCTCCGGGTTCTTGGGTGCGGTGCTGTAGCGCCCGAACCACTGCGCGAAGGCTTGGGAATCGAGCATGCGCTCCGCGACAAGCTCACGCAGGCGGGCAAGCGCGCTTGGCGAAATCTCGCCAGGGTTCTCCTGCGCCGCCAAGCCCGGGTCCGTATACCGATCGTCGTCCTCGATCCCGTCCAGCAGGTGCTCGGCCCAATGGGCGATCAACTCGCCGCGCGACGGGGCGCGAAAGCCGATCGAATAGGTCATGCAGTCGTCGCCCACCGCGATGCCGTTATGCGCGACGCCCGGAGGGACATAGAGGATATCGCCAGGTCCCAGGACCCATTCCTCGATCGGTTCGAAATCCGCCAGCAGGCGCAGATCGTCATGGGGCAGGAGCGCGGTGGTGGAATCGCATTTCGTGCCGATCTGCCAACGGCGCTCACCCAGGCCCTGCACCAGAAAGACATCGTAGTTGTCGAAATGCGCCCCGACCCCGCCTTGGTCCACTGCGTAACTGACCATGACGTCATCGACCCGCCAGTTGGGCACGAAGCGGAAGGGTTCGAGCAGCGCGGCGACCGCCGGGACGTGATGATCGACTGCCTGCACCAGCAACGTCCACGGATCGGCGCCCATTTCACCGAAGCGCGTGTCGGGAAAAGGCCCGTGTTCCGGCGCCCATCGATCGTCCGCGCGGGTCACGAGGCGCGATTCTACTCCGGGTTCACAGGCGAGCCCCGCCAGCTCATCCGGTTCGAGTGGATTGCTCCATCGGTTCCAGGGGTTGCGGATAAGCAGTGGCCGCTGTTGCCAGGTATCGCGCAGGAAACCGGCAGCATCGAAATCGCGCAGGTGCATGGTTATTGGTCCGGGCCTAATTCAGCCCCGGCCAGCAGGTCCATGAAGTTGCGGGCAGCCTCGCGATCCGCCTTGTCCTTGAAAACCACGTCGAGGTCCGGTGCCGCGTCCAGCAGGTACAGCAACGACCACAGTGCAAAGCGCTTTCCCGGGTCCTGTTCGAGACCGAGATCGACCCGCATATGCTCTACGCCGGACTCTTGAGCGGCCGGCGTCAGCGCGGAAATGTCCGAGGTGCCGAAGTAGCGCCGCAGGAGATCGTCGAAATCCATGCCGCATGGCTAGCGCAGCGGGGGAACAACGCAAGCCAATGCGGGGCGCTTCGTCGACCTCACCGGCGCCTTTGTGCCGCGCTTTCCGGAGCGTCGGAACATGACCGAGAAAATTTGACTTTCGCCGGGGTTCACGATGAGCAGCGCTTATGCGTGCCGAGTGTGACGTGCTGGTGGTGGGGGGCGGCATAAACGGCGCGGCCATCGCGCGCGA
>CAYNXB010000028.1:0-32985 GCA_964401045.1 uncultured Sphingomonadaceae bacterium
GCACGTCGGGCAGCGCGCGGCTCACGATCACGCTCATCGCGTAATCGAGGTAGCTGGTCTTCATTTCGTCGACGATGTCGACGCGCTCGAAACCGCCGGCGGGGGCGGGGGTATCCATAATATCGGTATCGTCGCTCACAGGGCGGGTCCGGTCCGTTCTTGGTCTGATTTTCGACCTTGCCCGGAGCCCCTAGGCCAAGGGGGAAGGGCAGGCCAGCTTGCCCGGGTACAGATGGGGATCAAACAGGCGTTTTTCCACACCTCGCTTGGCTGAAACGACGCCGGCGCGTTTCATCGTGAAAATGACGCATTCAATCGGCATTCAGGGGCGCTGCCGCAGAGCCGGTTTGCATTTTTCAACTCCGCGCGGCAGTAGCCGCCGGCGCATTGTCCGTGATGGCATTTTTCGCGAGTTTTGAGGAGAGATTCCGAATGTTTCGAGCGTTTCATTCCGCGCGGACGAGCTACCGTACGCGCATGACTTCCAGGCTGGCGCTGGCACTGGCGTTGGCCACGGGCGTGGCGGTCGGTGTCGCCGGCTTTGCCGAGCCTGCCTATGCGCAGAAGAAGGGCAAGGAACCCAAGGCGCAGAACTCCAAGGGTTTTGTCGCCGCTTACGAGCCGGTCGACAAGGCTTTCAAAGCGGTCGCCGAGGGCGGCGACTATTCTGGCGTCAAGGCGCAGCTGCCGGGCATGATCGCCGCGGCGGAGAACAACGACGACAAGTTCGTGGCCGGCCAGATGGCGCTGGTGATCGGCAACAAGAGCACCGATCCCGCGCTGCAGCGCCAGGGACTCGAGCTGATGCTCGGCAGCGGCAAGGTCGCGCCGGAGCAGGTCGGGCAGTTCCAGTACTTCGTCGGCAACCTCGCCTACCAGGCGAAGGACTATCCCGCTGCGCGCACCGCGCTCGAAGCGGCGGTTGCGGCCGGTTACGCCGACGATCAGCTCCCCGCGCTGATGGCCGAATCCTATTTCGGCGCCAACGCGACTAACGAGGGCCTTGCCTACCTCACCAAGGTCGCGCGCGAGCGCCAGGCTGCGGGCAAAGCGGTTCCCGAAAGCTGGCTGCTGCGCGGGCTGCAGGTGGCTTACCAGGCGAAGAACGCGGCGGCGTCCAACGATCTCGCGGCGCTGCTCGTCTCGACCAATCCGACGCCCAAGAACTGGCAGGCAGCCCTGCAGGTCGTGCGTGAGCTCAACAGCGCCTGGACCAGCGAGGAAATCCTCGACCTCAGCCGGCTGATGATGGCCAGCGGCGGCATGCTGCGCGATTACGATCTCGCCGAATATGTCGAGGCCGCCGATCCGCGCAAGCTGTCGAACGAGGTGCTCACCGCGCTGGATACATCGGCCAAGGCCGGTGTGATTCCCGCCAATGCGCCGCGCTTCGCCGACGTTCGCCAGATCGCGCAGGACCGCGCGGCGGTCGACCGGGCTGACGCGGCCAAGACCAAAGGCTCGGTGCCCGCGACCGGCACGGCCGCGCTCGGCAACGGCGATCTGCTACTCTCGATCGGCGACTATGCAGGTGCCGAAGCGATGTACCAGGCGGCGATCGAGAAGGGCGGCATCGACGCCAACCGCGCGCTGACGCGCAAGGGCATTGCCCAATTGCAGCAGGGCAAGGCAGCAGAAGCCAAGGCCTCCTTCGCGCAAGTGCAGGGTGCGCGGGCGCCGCTCGCCAACCTGTGGTCGATTTATGCCGACAAGAAGGGTGGAGCTGGGGCCCCGGCGGCCTGATATCCGCTTCGATGAAACGCGAGCGGCGCGGCCCTTCGGGTCCGCGCCGTTTTCGTATTAGCGAAGGCGCTTGACGAAGAGCTGGTTGTCGCGCCGCCGGAGTTCGAAGTTGCCGATCGTGCGTACGAGATCGGACAAGCGCTTGAAGCCGTAGTTGCGCGCGTCGAAGCTCGAACGGTTGCCGGCGATCTGGCCGACTTCCTGGAGCTTGGCATAGCCTTCCTCGTCGCGGTTCGCGGCTTTCCACGCCGCGCCGAGCAGCTCAACCAGTTGCTCGTCGATTGCGGGCGAGGCGGCGGCCGGCCCGTCCTCCTCCTTCGCGTTGGTGTGGATCAACTGGTCGACGTCGATGTAGCGCGTGCACGCCGTCTTGAACGCTTCGGGCGCCTTGGCGCTGCCGAAGCCGTAGACGATCAGCCCATCCTGCCTGAGGCGCGTTACCAGCGGGGTGAAGTCACTGTCCGAGCTCATGATGCCGAAGCCGTGGACCTTGCCGCCATAGAGCAGGTCGATCGCGTCGATCGTCATCGCCATGTCGGTCGCGTTCTTGCCGCGGGTGAGGTCGAACTGCTGCACCGGCTGCAGGCCGTAGCGGTGGGTGATCTTGTTCCAGTTGCTGAGCGCAGGCTTGGCCCAATTTCCGTAAGCGCGGCGGATGTTTACCTGGCCGAGCTCCGCGAGCACCGTAAGCACCGGATCGATGCCATGATAGCTGGCGTTGTCGGCGTCTATCAGCAGGGCTATATTCTTGGCTTCGGCTTCCATCACGCGAACTCCCTAGGCCGCCGAGAAGCGGCCAGTGCTCTCGTCGAGCAGGTGCAACTCGCCGTCGGCGATGGCGAAGAATGCGCCGGTCAGCCGCAACTCTCCGCGCTGCTCCTTGGCCGCGACGCACGGGAATGTCCGCAAGTTATCCAGGCTGACGCGCACGGCTGCGTGCTCCATCGCCCGCTCCGCCTCTCGTCCGCTGGTGCCGTATTGCTCCGCGACGGCATCGCGCGCTTCGTCCAGCATGCTGATCCAGTCCGCGATGAAGCCGCCCTGGCCAGGCTCGGCGCCCAGCATCTCCTGCGTCAGCGCCGCGTGGCAGCCTCCGCACATGCCGTGGCCCATCACCACGATCTCGCGCACTTTGAGCACCTGGACCGCAAACTCGAGCGCGGCGGAGACGCCATGATGGCCGGGCGAAGTTTCGAACTCAGGCACGAGCGCGGCGATGTTGCGAACGACGAAGATTTCGCCCGGTGCCGTATCGAAGATTCGCGCCGGTTCAGAGCGGCTGTCCGAGCAGGCGATTACCATTACCTGGGGCGATTGCCCCTCGCTCAGGCGCGCCCACCGCTCTCGTTCATCGTTCCAACCGCATTTCCTGAACCGGTGGTAACCGGCGATTAGCTCGGCAAGCTCTGGCGATGGTGTGGACATGCATCGCCCCATGCCTCGTGCCCTTGTCGCTGGCAAGTGGGGGGCCTAAGTGGCGCTCATATGAACGATCTTTCGCCACAGCCGCCCGGCGCGCCTCGCCCGGAACGCCAGCGCAAGCCGGACTGGATCCGGGTCAAGGCGCCGGTGAGCAAGGGCTATCACGAAACCCGCGCCCTGATGCGGGAGCTCAACCTCAACACCGTGTGTGAGGAAGCGGCTTGCCCGAACATCGGCGAGTGCTGGACCAAAAAGCACGCGACGGTGATGATCCTGGGGGACGTGTGCACCCGCGCCTGCGCGTTCTGCAACGTCAAGACCGGCATGCCGCGCATGGTCGATCCGCTCGAGCCGGAGCACACGGCGGCCGCCGCAGCGCGGCTCGGCCTCGAACACATCGTCATCACCAGCGTCGATCGCGATGACCTGCCGGACGGCGGAGCGGGACAGTTCGTCAAGGTGATCGAGGCGCTGCGGCGTGAGACGCCGACGACCACGATCGAGATCCTCACGCCCGATTTCCGCGGCAAGATGCGCCCGGCGGTCGAGGCGATCTGCGCCGCCGGGCCGGACGTGTACAACCACAATCTGGAGACCGTGCCGCGGCTCTATCCCACGATCCGGCCGGGCGCTCGCTATTACGCCTCGCTGCGGCTGCTCGAGGAGGTCAAGCGCCACGATCCGGCTATCTTCACCAAGTCCGGTCTGATGATGGGCCTCGGCGAGGCGCGGCTCGAAGTGCACCAAGTGATGGACGACATGCGCACCGCCGACGTCGATTTCCTCACCCTCGGGCAGTACCTCCAGCCGACGCCGAAGCATGCGAAAGTCGAAGAGTTCGTCGAGCCAAAGACCTTCGCCGCCTACGGTGCGATCGCGCGTGCCAAGGGCTTTCTCCAGGTGGCATCGAGCCCGCTTACCCGGTCGAGCTATCACGCCGGCGCCGATTTCGCGGAAATGAAGGCCGCGCGCGAGGCGAAGCTGGCCAAGAACCCGACTACGCAGAACGGCTGATGCCCGGCATCCGTGAGGTGCGGCGGTTGCCCTATACCGCCGAGCAGATGTTCGACCTCGTCGCCGATGTCGGCCGTTATGCCGAGTTCCTGCCGTGGGTGGTGGCGACGCGGATCAAGTCCGATGGCGAGAGCGAGATGGTCGCCGACATGCTGGTCGGGTTCAAGGCGCTGCGCGAGAAGTTCACCTCGAAAGTGCTCAAGCAGCGCCCCCGGGAGATCGAGGTGATCTACCTCGACGGGCCACTCAAGGATCTCGACAACACCTGGCGCTTCAAGGATCTGCCTGACGGCGGGTGCGAGGTGGATTTCAGCGTCGAGTTCGCGTTCCGTAACCGCGTGTTCGAGGCCCTCGCCGGGCAATACTTCGACCGCGCGTTTCGCAAGATGGTGAGCGCGTTCGAAACCCGGGCGGAGCAGCTCTACGGCAACAGCAACTCGAGCGCGCAGAGCGTCGCGTGACGGCGCACGCCGGCGCGGTCCTGCTCCTCGAAGTTGCGTAGCTCGGCCTCGGGTTCCTCCTGCCCGCGTACCGCGCGCGCAAACACCACCGTGCCGACCGGCTTGCTGTCGGTGCCGCCATCAGGTCCGGCGACGCCGCTGATCGCCACCGCGACATCGGCCTCGCTTGCCTTCAGGGCGCCTTGCGCCATGGCGTAGACGCACGCGACGGAGACCGCGCCGAAGGTGTCGATGATGTCTTCCGGCACGTCGAGCATCTCCCGCTTCGCGTCGTTCGAATAGGTCACGAAGCTGCGGTCGAGCACCGAGGACGAGCCTGGAATTTCCGTCAGTGCCGCGGCGACCAGCCCGCCTGTGCAGCTTTCGGCGAGCGCGATCTTGCGCCCGGCGACGACATTCTCGTCGATCACACGCTGGGCCAGCGCCACTATATCGTCGGGGAGCAGATGATCGCTCATGATTTCGCCACGCAGACCAGGGGGTGATTCGGCTCGAACACCGCGAACATCGTGCCGAGCAGGTTGCCGGCCTCCTTCGGATCGAGCGGGGCGATGGCGGCGGCAAGCTTGTCCACCTTTCCGCACTGTGTGGTCTGCGTGCGATTGGCGGCTTCCTGCACGATCATCGCATCGACCAGAGGGCGCATGGTCTCACCTGGAATTTGCGACAGCATTCCCAGCGTGCCGTTCGTATTACCGGTCTTGCTGGCATTTGTGACGATCTTGAGCAGCGCCGAGCGTGCCTTCGGCCAGGCAGTGTTCTGCTGCGCGGTATAGCGCGCCGCCATCGCCTTGCCCTGCCGCGCAAGGAAGCCGTTCGTGCCCAGCGAAGCCGAGCAGCGCGTGGTCACGCCCTCGATCACGCCGGGCATAGCGTAGATGAACGCGGCGCTCACCTCGTCCTGGCTGAAACACTGTTGTTGCGCGTGCGCGGCTTGCGTCTGCAAAGCGAGCGCGGCGGCTCCTGCGAAAGCTATGATTCTGGCGGATGCCATCGATAGTCCTCTTTGATCATTCCCGGAGCAAGGTCACGCTCGCCTGCGCGGCAATGCCTTCGCCGCGGCCGGTGAAGCCGAGCCGCTCGGTGGTGGTTGCCTTGACGCTCACTTGCGATGTCTCAACGCCGAGGAGTTCGGCGAGTTTCCCGCGCATCGCCTCACGATGGGGGCCGATGCGCGGCGCTTCGCAGATCAAGGTGATGTCGACGTTGCCGATCCGCAAGCCATCCGCGGCGGCGAGTGAGACCGCGTGGGCGACGAACTTCGCAGACGGCGCGCCTTTCCATTGCGGATCGCTCGGCGGAAAATGCTGTCCGATATCGCCCCGGGCGCAAGCGCCGAGGATCGCATCGACCACTGCATGAAGGCCCACGTCGGCATCGCTATGCCCGGCGAGACCTTTGTCGTGCGCCACGTGTATGCCGCACAGCCACAGCTCCTCGCCTTCGACCAGGCGGTGGACATCGTATCCGGTTCCGACGCGGATCATCGGGGCGGCCGTGTCGAAGTCGGTGGCGAAGGTCAACTTGCGCAGCCGCTCGTCGCCTTCGACCAGCGCGACCTCGAGCCCGGCGGCGCGGGCCACCTGCGCGTCGTCGCCAGCATCGGGCGCGCCGGTCCAGCCGGCGTGGGCGGCGCGGATCTCGGGGTAACGGAAGGCTTGAGGGGTCTGCACCCGGCGAAGCTGTTCCCGGTCGGCTGAACCGGACATGAGGCCTGCCGATGCCACCGCAAGGCTGTCGACTACCGGCAGCACCGGGATGGCGGCGGAATGATCGGCGAGGGCCGCCAGCAGCCGGTCGATCACCGCGCGGGGCAGATCCGGCCGGGCGGCATCGTGGATCAGGACCAGGTTGGGTACCGACACGGCCAGCGCTTCCAGCGCGGCGCGGACCGACTCCTGCCGGGTCGTGCCCCCGGTGACGAGGCGTACGTTCGGGATGCCGGCCAATGCGTCGCTCGCCAGCTCATCGGCGCCCGGTGGAAAGGCGACCACGATCGGATTCGCTCCGGCGTTCACCAATGCCTCGGCCGAGTGCCGGAGAACAGGCTTGCCACGCCAGCGGGCGAACTGCTTCGGCAGCTCGCCGCCAGCGCGCACGCCTTTACCCGCGGCGACGACGACTGCGGAGAAGGCAGGGAGGGGAGGGGGCTGATCCGGCATGGGAACGGGTTATCGCGGCTAGCCGCTTGCCGCTCCGCTCGCAATCCACTATGCGGCTGCCCATATTTTAGGCACATGACGAAAATGACCTCGCTTCCTCCCTCTCCTGCGTTGAAGCCGATCCATGTCGGACCGGTGACGATCGACGTGCCGGTGATCCTCGCGCCGATGACCGGCGTGACGGACATGCCATTCCGCACGCTCGTGCGGCGCTATGGCTCCGGGCTCAACGTCACCGAGATGATTGCCAGTCCGGCGATGATCCGCGAGACGCGCCAGTCGCTGCAAAAGGCCGCGTGGGACGTGAGCGAAGACCCGGTCTCGCTCCAGCTCGCGGGCTGCTCGCCGGCCGAGATGGCCGAGGCGGCCAAACTCAATGAAGATCGCGGCGCGGCGATCATCGACATCAACATGGGCTGCCCGGTGAAGAAGGTCGTCAACGGCGATGCCGGCTCGGCGCTGATGCGCGACCTGCCGCTCGCTGCCAGCTTGATCGAGGCGACCGTGAAGGCCGTCTCGGTGCCGGTTACGGTGAAAATGCGAATGGGGTGGGACCATTCATCGCTCAATGCGCCCGAGCTTGCGCATATCGCCGAGGACCTCGGCGCGAAGATGATCACCGTCCACGGTCGTACCCGTTGCCAGATGTACAAGGGCGAGGCCGACTGGCGCTTCATCCGCAAGGTGAAGCACGCTGTCGACATCCCGGTGATTGCCAACGGTGACATATGCACCGTCGCCGATGCCGCCGCGGCGCTCGAGCAGAGTGGCGCGGACGGCGTGATGATCGGCCGCGGCGCTTACGGAAAGCCATGGCTGCTCGGCCAGGTAATGCGCTGGTGGCAAAGCGGGGAGGCCGTGTCTGACCCGTTGCTAGACGAACAATATTCCGTGATCGTAGAGCATTACCGGCGAATGCTCGACCATTATGGCAAGGATGTCGCGGTCAAGGTCGCGCGCAAGCACGTCGGCTGGTACGTGAAGGGCGTGCCCGGCGCGGCCGAGTTCCGCAACACGGTCAACTTCATCAACGATCCCGAACAGGTGCTGGGCGAACTCGCGCGGTTCTACGAGCCGTTCCTGAGCCGCCGCGCGGCATGAACCCTCTGCCCGCCGCGCCTAGCGCGCAGGCGCAGATCGCCGGCCTCAGCTTCGCGGTGTTGCTGCTCGATCCCGCCGGCGCGATCCGGGAGGTCAATCCGGTGGGGGAGGACATGCTCGGCGCGAGCGCGAAGCGGCTCGTGCGGCAGCAGTGGCTCGAGGTGGTCGAGGTGCTCGAGCGGCCGGTGGCCGAACGGCTGCGCGACAGCGAGGGACGCCTGACCGCGCGGGGCCTCGCGATCCGCGTCGGCGAACGCGAAATGTTGGTCAATCTGACCCTGTCACCGCTCGCCGCGCATCCCGGCTGGCGGGTCGTGACGATGTCCGATGCGCGCCAGGGCGACCGCCATGGGGAAGGCGATCATGCGGTCGGGCTGCGCGGCCCGGCGATTCTTGCACACGAGATCAAGAACCCGCTGGCCGCGATCCGCGGCGCGGGGCAGCTCGTGGCGCGCAAGCTCGGTGCGGAGGACCGTCACCTGACGACCCTCATTTCCGAGGAAGTCGATCGCATCGCCGGGCTGATAGACCGCATGCAGCGGCTGGGACGCGAGGAGCCCGAGCCGAATGCACCGGTCAATCTTCACCATGCGATCCGCCGCGCGTGCGAAGTCATCGCGGCCGGCGACATGGCCGGCGTGACGCTGCGCGAAGAATTCGACCCGTCGCTGCCGCCGGTGCTCGCCAATGGGGAGGCGCTGGTGCAGGTGCTGATCAACCTCGTCGCCAATGCGCGCGACGCCTGCGCGGGGGCGGAGCGGCCGGAAATTCTCATCCGCACCCGCTTCGTCTCGGGTCTCGCGCTCAATGTCGTGCGGCTCGGGCGTCCGGTAAAGCTGCCGATCGAGATCGCTGTGTGTGACAACGGGCCCGGGGTGGATCCCGGGTTGGGCGACCATATTTTCGAACCGTTCGTGACATCCAAGAAGAACGGTCAGGGACTGGGCCTCGCGCTGGTCGCCAAGCTGGTGCGCGACATGAACGGACGCATTTCCTACGCCCGCGACGAAAAGGCAGGGCAAACCTGCTTCCGCATGCATCTGGCACAAGCGAAGTGAGGGACCGGCGATGACCAAGCGCGCTCTGCTGGTGGAGGACGACACCGCGATCGCCACGGTCATCACCGCGGCGCTCGAAGCCGAAGGGCTGGCGGTCGAACGTTGCGATTCGGTCGCCGGGCGCGACCGGCTGCTCGCCGCGCAGGACTTCGACGTGCTACTGACCGACGTGATGCTCACGGATGGTGACGGCATCGCCACGCTTGGCCCGGTGCGCTCTGCGCATCCGGACCTGCCGATCATCGTCCTCTCGGCCCAGAACACGCTCGATACCGCGGTGCGCGCAAGCGATACGGGCGCGTTCGAATACTTTCCCAAGCCGTTCGACCTCGAGGAGCTGGTCCGGGCGGCGCGCCAGGCTGCCCACAACCGCGGCGGCGAAGGCGCGGAGCCCGGCGAGGAGGTCAAAGGCCTGCCGCTGATCGGCCGCAGCCGGGCGATGCAGGACGTCTACCGGATGATCACCCGGGTGCTGCAGAACGATCTTACCGTGCTGATCCTTGGCGAATCGGGCACCGGAAAAGAACTGGTGGCCGAAGCGATCCATAACCTCGGCCGTCGCGCCTCCGGGCCGTTCGTCGCGGTCAACACCGCGGCCATCCCCGCCGACCTGATCGAAAGCGAGCTGTTCGGGCATGAGAAGGGTGCGTTCACCGGCGCGGTCGCCCGCAGCATCGGCAAGTTCGAGCAGGCGAGCGGCGGAACGCTATTCCTCGATGAAATCGGCGACATGCCGGCGGAGGCGCAGACGCGGCTGCTGCGCGCGCTGCAATCGGGCCGGGTCCGTCGGGTGGGCGGACGCGAGGAGATTGCAGTCGACGTGCGCATCGTCGCTGCGACCAATCGCAATCTCGCGCCGCTGATCGCCGCCGGCCGCTTCCGCGAGGACTTGTTTTACCGTCTTAACGTCGTGCCCATCCAGTTGCCGCCCTTGCGTGAGCGGCCCGACGATATTCCGGCGCTGGCGCGGCATTTCCTTGTCCAGGCGGCGGAGGAGGGCGTGCCCCGGCGGCGTCTGTCGGACGCGGCATGTGCGCGCCTGCAGCGCGAAAGCTGGCGCGGCAACGTGCGGGAACTGCGCAACGTGGTCTACCGCCTGGCGCTGCTGTCGCGCGACGAATTGATCGACGAGGACGCGGTCGCGCTCCAGCTTGGCATCGCGAGCCGGACGCCGGAGGCCGATGCGGCGCCGGATTTCGCGGGCGCGCTCGACCGTTGGATCGCGGAGAACGCTCCGCGTGCGGGCGATCTCTACGACTCAGCGCTTGCCGCGTTCGAGCGGCCCTTGTTCGAGCATTCGCTGCGGGAGACTGGTGGAAACCAGCTCCAGGCCGCGCGCTTATTGGGGATAAACCGCAACACTTTGCGGAAGCGGCTAAGCGAGCTGGGCATCGAGGCGGACCGTTTCAACCAACGGAACTGAGGGCGGTTTTCAACCGGATTTTGCTCGCTTCGACGAAAAGGCCTTGCAAACCTGCAACAGTGCCGTTGTATCTCGGCAACTGATGTCTGCGGATTCTCCTGTTCGACCGCCAAACGCTTCGCTGCATCGCTGGCCGCGGTGGTGGCGGCGCACGATGGTCACGGCGCGGCGGGCAAACCTCGTCACTGCGCTGGAGATTTTTTCCGCCATCGCCCTTGTCGGAATGCTCGCGGCGAGCTGGCTGGCAATGTCCTCCATCCAGAAGCCCGGCTTGTTGTTGCCATCCGCGCAGGCGGCGGCGATGCTGGTCGGCACACTCATTCCGGCGCTGGCGTTGGTTGTCCTGTTCGGCCGACGACGTGCGATCCGCCGGGCCGAGGGCGGTACCGCGCGAATGCACGTGCGGCTGGTGTTCTTCTTCTCGCTGGTCGCCGCGGTGCCGACGCTGCTGGTGGCGGTGTTCGCCAGCTATCTGTTCCAGTCGGGCGTCGAGTTCTGGTTTTCGGACAAGTCGCGCGGCATCCTCGAGAACGCGAACGAGCTGGCGCGCGGCTATTATGACCAGAACCAGCGCGAGGTGGGCGAGGAGACGCTGACCATGGCGGGGGACCTGCGCTATTACCTGCAGGGCAGCACGGTCGCGAGTCCCGGCTTTCCCGAATTCTATTCGTATCAGGTAGTCGGGCGTAAGCTCGATGAATCGGCGATCCTGCAACTGGGGCGCGACGGCAAGTTCCGCGTCGCTGCGATCGTCGATCCCGACGAGAACAGCGAGCGCGAGCGGATCACCCCTGAAGCGCTGCACGAGATCGACAGCGGCAAGAGTGTCTCGGTCAAGGCAACGCCGGACAAGATCGAGGCGGTGACGCCGATCGATCGCCGCGCGGGAATCTTCCTCTATAACGCGCGTAGCTCGGACGGCCTGGCGTTCACGCAATGGGAACGCGCACAGAGCGTGCTCCAGGCCTACGACGTGCTCACCCAGCGCGCGCGGACCCTGCAACTGCGCTTCAACCTTGCGCTGTTCGCCCTGTCGCTGGCGCTGGTATCGCTTGCGGTGTGGTTCGCGTTGCGCTTCGCCGATCGACAGGTGCGCCCGCTGACGGAACTTGTCGGTGCCGCGCGGCAGGTCGGCGGCGGCAACTACTCGCTGCGGGTCGAAGGGCGCACTGGCGCGGACGAGATCGGTCTGCTCAATCGCGCGTTCAACCGCATGACCTCGCAGATCGAGCGGCAGACGACCCAGCTGGTCGGCGCCAACGAACAGCTCGAGGAGCGTCGCGCATTTATCGAGGCGGTGCTCGAATCGATCACCGCCGGGATCATCTCGGTCGATGGCGACGGCCGGGTACTGCTGATGAACAGTTCGGCGCAGGAGCTGCTGCTCGGTCGCACCGGTCCGGCGCCGGTGGGGCTGTCGCTCGACGAGGTCGCGCCCCAGATCGCGCAGATGCAGCGGGCCGGGCTCGCCAACGGCATCGTGCAATATGCCCGTGGCGCGGAGCTGCTGACGCTCGCGGTCAAGCTTTCGCCAGATGCCGAAGGCGACGTGATCACCTTCGAGGACATCACCCGGCAATTGCTCGACCAGCGCCAGGCGGCGTGGTCCGACGTCGCCCGCCGCATCGCGCACGAGATCAAGAACCCGCTGACCCCGATCCAGCTCGCCACCGAGCGCCTCAAGCGTCGCTATCGCAAGCAGATCGACAGCGACGGCGAGCTGTTCGACGAGCTCACCAGCACGATCATCCGCCAGGTGGGCGATTTGCGGAAGATGGTCGACGAGTTCTCCTCGTTTGCGCGGCTGCCCAAGCCGGTCTTCCGGCAGGAGGACGCGGTCGACCTCGTGCGTCAGGCGCTGTTCCTGCAGGAAGTCGCGCGCAGCGATATCCGCTTCGATTTCACTGCGGAGGAGGACGTGCCGCCCATCGCCTGCGACCGGCACCAGTTCGGCCAGGCGATGACCAACGTGCTCAAAAACGCGACGGAGGCGGTCGAAGCAAGGGCACGCGGCGCGGAGCCGGATTATCGCCCGCGCATTGCCGTCACCGTTTCGGCCGACGCCGAGGCGCTGACGGTGACGATCGACGACAACGGCATCGGATTGCCCAAGGACCGCGAGAACATCGTCGAGCCTTATGTGACGACCCGAGAGAAGGGCACCGGACTTGGCCTCGCGATCGTCAACAAGATCGTCGAGGAGCACGGGGGGGAGATGACTTTCGCCGCGTCCGATATCGGCGGCACCCGGGTGACCGTGCGTTTCGCCCGTGAGCCTGCGGGCGCCGATGCGCAGACCGAAGCGGCCGAGTGAATACAGGGGAACTGAAAGTGGAGTCTAATTGATGGCGCTCGAAATTCTGGTGGTCGATGACGAGCGCGATATCCGCGAGCTGGTTGCCGGTGTGCTGACGGATGAAGGCTACGATTGCCGCATGGCGGGCGATAGCCGCACCGCGCTGACGATGATCGACGAGCGGCGGCCGAGCCTGGTGCTGCTCGACGTGTGGCTCCACGGCAGCCCGATGGACGGGCTCGAGGTGCTCGACGCGATCAAGGCGCGCGAGCCCGAGATGCCGGTGATCATCTTCTCCGGCCACGGCAACCTCGACACCGCGGTCTCGGCGGTGAGCCGCGGGGCAATGGACTTCATCGAGAAGCCGTTCGAGGCTGAGCGGCTGCTGCTGCTGGTCGCCCGTGCGACCGAGACCGAGCGTTTGCGGCGCGAGAACGCACGGCTGCGCGAAGGCTTCGCCCGCGCCGACGAATTCACCGGCAGCTCCTCTGTTATCAACCAGGTGCGCGCGACGCTCAAGCGCGTGGCCAACACCGGTAGCCGGGTGCTCGTCACCGGGCCGGCGGGGGCAGGCAAGGAAGTCGCCGCGCGCCTGCTCCATTCGTGGAGCCCGCGGGCGGACAAGGCCTTCGTCACGGTCAATTCCGCGCGCATCACTCCCGAACGCTTCGAGCAGGAGCTGTTCGGCGAGGAGATCGACGGCAAGCTGGTCCGCGCCGGGCTGCTCGAGATGGCCGATGGCGGCACGCTCTACCTCGACGAGGTCGCCGACATGCCGGAGAGCACCCAGGCCCGCATCTTGCGCGTGCTGACCGAGCAGAGCTTCGTGCGCGTTGGCGGGCACCGGCAAATCGGGGTGGACGTGCGCGTGGTGTCCTCGTCCTCTCGCGCTCTGGAACGCGAGATCGCCGAAAAGCGCTTTCGCGAAGACCTCTACTATCGCCTCGCGGTGGTGCCGGTGGAGATTCCATCGCTCGCGGAGCGGCGCGACGACATCCCCTCACTCGTGCATCACTTCTTCGCCCGTTACGCGTCGGAGCAGTGCATTGCCCAGCCGGCGATCTCGCCCGAGGCAATGGCCGCGCTGCAGGCCTATGACTGGCCCGGCAACGTGCGCCAGCTTCGCAACGTGATCGAGCGCACCGTTATCCTGGCCCCGCGCGAGCGGCTGGCGACGATCGACGCCGACATGCTGCCGCCGGAGATTTCCGGCGCGCGGACCGAAAACGGCAACGGCATGTCGCAACTGATGGGCGTGCCGCTGCGCGAGGCGCGAGAGAGCTTCGAACGCGAGTACCTGCGCATCCAGATCCGCCGCTTCTCGGGCAATATCTCGAAAACCGCAGGCTTCATCGGGATGGAGCGCTCGGCGTTGCACCGCAAGCTCAAGATCCTCGGCATGAGCGATCGCATCGAGGGGTGAACAGTCTGCCCGCTTCCTCAAGGGGGAGCGGGTTGGAACCGGATTCCATCTCGGACGCTTTCGGCTGGACGAATTTCGCATTATATAAGGCCGACCCGGTCGTTACATGCTTGTCGCATGCGGCGGCCAGACTGCGGATTGCGGACAACGCGACCGCCAAAAACAAGGAGCTTAAATATGGCCGGCCGAACCCTCACTGCGCGTCCAAAGCCCGTGAAGGAGCCAGAACCCCCCGCCGAGAAACCCGACGCGGCGGTTAAAGGGCAGAATCTCCAGGACGCGTTCCTTAACCACTTGCGCAAGCACAAGACGCCGGTGACGATGTTCCTCGTCAAGGGCGTCAAGCTGCAGGGCATCGTCACCTGGTTCGATAATTTCTCGATCCTGCTGCGGCGCGACGGGCAATCGCAGCTTGTCTACAAGCACGCGATCTCGACCATCATGCCGGGCCAGCCGGTCGATGCGTCGGTGTTCGCGATCGCCGAGGGCAACAAGCGGCAGCGCCTGCTGCAGGACGTGTTCCTCAGCCGCGTGCGCGATGCCGAAGTGCAGGTGACCATGTTCCTGGTCAACGGCGTGATGCTGCAAGGCCGCATCGCCGCCTATGACCTGTTCTGCATGCTGCTCGAGCGTGAGGGCTTCGTGCAGCTCGCCTACAAGCATGCGGTTTCGACCATCCAGCCCGCCACCCACGTCGATCTGACGGACGGTGATTCGGGTGAGGAAGAAGGCGAGGGCGTCTGAACTTTTCCGATGACGTAGATGGCGAGGTTACCCGCGGCGCAAGAGCGCTGGTGGTGGTGCCGGATGTGCGCGCCGCGCGCGCGGTGTTCGATTCCGACGCGCGGCTGGAGGAGGCCTGTGGCCTTGCGCTGGCGATCGGGCTGGTCGTGACGGAGGCGTTCGTGGTGCCGGTGCGCGACATTCGCCCGGCGACGCTGTTCGGCCAGGGCCAGGTCGAACGCATCGCGGCTGCCTGCGAGCAGAACGAGGCGGATCTGGTGATTGTGGACGGCGCGCTGTCACCGATCCAGCAGCGCAACCTCGAGGAAAAGCTCAAGCACAAGGTGATCGACCGCACCGGCCTGATCCTTGAGATCTTCGGTGAGCGCGCAGCGACGGCCGAGGGCCGTTTGCAGGTCGAGCTCGCCCATCTCGACTATCAGCAGAGCCGCCTGGTGCGCAGCTGGACCCACCTCGAACGCCAGCGCGGCGGCTTCGGCTTCCTCGGCGGCCCCGGCGAGACGCAGATCGAGGCCGACCGGCGCATGATCCGCGAACGCATGGGCAAGCTGCGCCGCGAACTCGAAAGCGTGCGCCGCACCCGCGGGCTCCATCGCGAGCGGCGAGGGAGGGCGCCGTGGCCTGTGATCGCGCTGGTCGGTTACACCAACGCCGGTAAGTCGACCTTGTTCAATCGCCTGACCGGCGCCGGGGTGATGGCCGAAAACCTGCTGTTCGCGACGCTTGACCCCACGATGCGCGCAATCCGCCTCCCGGGTGTGGAAAAGGCGATCATGTCTGACACGGTGGGGTTCATCTCGGACTTGCCGACGCAGCTCGTCGCTGCGTTCCGCGCCACCCTTGAAGAGGTCGTCGCGGCCGACGTGATCGTCCACGTGCGCGACATGGCGAACCCGGCGCATGCGGCGCAAAAGGCGCAAGTGCTTGAAGTGCTGGCCGATCTCGGCGTGATGGGGGAAGGCGAGGGGCCGCCGATCGTCGAGGCATGGAACAAGTGGGATCTGCTCGACGATGACACGCGGGCGAAACTCGCCGAAACGGCGGAGGGCGATGACGAAATCGCGCCGCTTTCCGCTGTCACCGGTTTCGGCTGCGAGGAACTGCTCGAACGGCTCGGCGCGCTGCTGACCGGTAATGCCAGGGTTTGCAGCTTCACCGTGCCGGCGCGCGACGGCCAGAAAATCGCCTGGCTCCATGCTCATGGCGAAGTTCTCGGGGAAGAAGATGCGGGCGAGGGCGATGACGGCCCTCTGCGTAGGATCGCGGTGCGCCTGACTCCGCGCGAGCTAGGACGATTCGCCTCGCTCTGATGCCTTCACTCGCTGCCACAGCGCTTCCTGGTCATCGAGGTTGAGCGAGGCGAACCCGCCATCGGCCAAGTCCTCCATTGCGCGATAACGTTGTTCAAATTTGTCGTTCGCCGCACGCAGGGCATCCTCTGGTGCGATGCTGTAGGCACGCACCAAGTTGACTGCGGCAAACAGTAAATCTCCTGCTTCTTCCAGGCGTTTATCGCGCGAAGCTTCCGCCAGTTCGGCGATCTCCTCGCGCACTTTGTCTGCCGGTCCTTCTGCATTTGGCCAATCGAAGCCATCGCGAGCAGCGCGCTTCTGGAGCTTTTCCGCCCGCATCAGCGCCGGCAATGCCCGCGCGACGCCATCCATGGCGCTGTCGTGGCCTTGCCTGCTGCGTTCCCGTGCCTTCATTTCCTCCCAGCCGGCGCTGATTCCGTTACCAAAGATGTGCGGGTGCCGCGCTTCCATCTTGTCGGAAATTGTCCGCGCGACGTCCTCGAACGCGAAATGGCCGGCTTCCTCGGCCATCCGCGCGTGGAACACGACCTGGAGCAGCAGATCGCCGAGTTCGCCGCGCAGGTCCGCCATGTCGTCACGCGAGATCGCGTCGGCGACTTCGTAGGCTTCTTCGATGGTGTACGGCGCGATCGTCCTGAAATCCTGCGCGACATCCCAATCGCATCCGCGCTCTGGGTCGCGGAGGCGTGCCATGATGCAGAGGAGGCGATCCAGTTCGTTGGACATGTGAGGATGATAATATATATTATGTTAAATTGAGGAAGGAGCCCGAAGAGGTGCCCTGACGATCGAAGCCGGCTCGCTGTTCTCATGGCCCATGGCCTTGATCGCGATCACCAGCAGCACGAAAATCCACGCCCACGCGAGCGCCATCACCAATCCGCGCTTCCAGTGCAGCCGCCGCCCGGCGAGCGCGCTCAGCGGCAGGATCAGCGCTGCCGCCAGGAACACCACCGAGGCCCAGTCAACGCCGTTCAAAGCATCAGCTCCATGCCGTCGAAGCCGACCGAGACGCCGGCCGGCACTTCACCGCTGACCGTCGCATAATCCATCGACTTGTCGAGATGCGTCAGAACCGTGTGCCCGGCGCCGCAGCGCTCCGCCAGCTCGAGCGCCATCGCCAAATGTGCATGCGTCGGATGCGGTTCGCGCCGAAGACAGTCGCTGACGAGCACGTCAACGCGGTCGAACAGCTCGACCATTTCCGCCGTGATCTCACTGAAATCTGTCGCGTAACCGATTGATCTTCCGTCCGCCTCAAAGCGGAAACCGGTCGATTCGATTCCGCCGCCATGCGGCATCTGGCACCAATCGATTCCAAAGCCTGCGAAGATGCGGATCCGATCGAGCACTTCGAGCTGGACGATCGTCGGGTATCCGTATTGCCCGGCGAACACGTAACCGAACCGCTGGCGCAGCCGGTGTGCGCATTCCTCGCTCGCGAAGCCCGGGATCGGCGCGGCGCGGCCGTAGCGCATCACCCGCAGGTCATCGATGCCGTGGCAATGGTCAGCGTGGTCATGGGTCCAGAACACCCCGTCGATCTTCTCGATGGCGTTGGCGAGCAGTTGCGCGCGCAAGTCCGGCGCCGTGTCGACCAGCAGCCGTTCGCCCGCTGCGCTCTCGACCATGATAGAAACCCGCGTACGCCGGTTGCGCGGCTCGCTCGGGTCGCAATCGCCCCATTCGCCGTTGGCCCGCGGCACGCCGGTGGACGTGCCCGAGCCGAGCACGATCAGCTTCACGCGCTTGCTTTCTTGAACAGTCCGAAGAAGTTGCGCGTGGTATTTTCTGCCAGTTGTTCAATCGGCTCACCACGCAAATCGGCGACGAACTGGGCGGTGTTACGCACGAATGCCGGCTCACACGGGCGTCCACGATGCGGCACTGGGGCCAGGAACGGACTGTCGGTTTCGACCAGCATCCGGTCAGCCGGGAGGCTGCTGGCGACCTCCTGCAGTTCCTTGGCATTCTTGAAGGTGACAATGCCCGAGAGCGAGATCGCGAGGCCCATGTCCAGCACCTTGCGGGCGAAATCGGCCGAGGCGGTGAAGCAGTGGATCAGGGCTGGGAAAGCCCCCTTCCCCAGCTCATCGGCGAGGATCGCGGCCGTATCGTCCTCGGCATCACGGGTATGGATGATCAGGGGCAGCCCGGTCTTTCGCGATACCGCGATGTGCATGCGGAACAGCGCCTGCTGCACCTGTCGGTCGGATTTGTCGTAATAGTAGTCGAGCCCGGTCTCACCGATGCCGATCACTTTCCGATGTTCAGCGGCCGCGAGCAGCGCCGCTTCGCCCAGATCGGCGTGGTTGTCCGCCTCATGAGGATGGATGCCGACGCTTGCCCAAACATCATTCTCGCGCGCGGCGGTGCCGACCACGCGGTCCCACTCGCTTTGCCGGGTCGAGATGTTGAGCATCCCGCTCACCCCGACGGCCCGTGCCCGTTCGAGCGCACCTTGCTGGTCTTCGACCAGGCCCTCGTATTCGAGGTGGCAGTGCGAATCGATCAGCATCAAGCCGTTTCCCCCGCCGGCAACTCGAGTCGCGGAAACAGCGGCGTCGGCGCGTCGATGCGGTGGTGCGCCTCGGCGAGCGGCGAATACCAATGCGCGCCGATGCCTTCCAAAGTGCGGTCTTCCGGCGGCACGCCGATGGTATCGAGCAGCTTCGCGGCGCTGGCCGGAATCACCGGCGAGATCGCGACTGCAAGCTGGGCAATGTTGATCACCAGCGTCGCAAGAACCGTGTTCATCCGCCCGGGATCGGTCTTCCGCAGCGCCCACGGTGCCTGCTCGTCGACATAGGCGTTGCAGGCGAACACGGCCTGCAGCCACAGTTCGACGCCTGAATGCAGCGCGAGCGCCTCGAAGGCGGCGGGAACGTCCTGCCGCACCGCCTTGCCGACCACGTCGAACAGCGCGCTGTCGGCGTCCGTATGGCCGTAAATGCCCGGCAGATGCCCATCGAGGTTCTTGGCGATGAAGCTCAGCACCCGCTGCGCCAGGTTGCCAAAGGCGTTGCCGAGCTCGCCGTTACCGCGCTCGACGATCGCCTCGGCGGAGTATGAGCCGTCCTGTCCGAAGGCGATCTCGCGGATCAGGAAATACCGCAGCACGTCGACCCCGAACTTTTCGGCCAGATCGGCCGGATCGGTGACGTTGCCGAGCGACTTGCTCTCCTTCTGTCCTCGGTTGAGCAGAAAGCCGTGGCCGAACACCTGCTTCGGCAACGGTAGCCCTGCGCTCATCAGGAACGCCGGCCAGTAGACCGCGTGAAAGCGGACGATGTCCTTGCCTATCAGATGCAGATCGGCAGGCCAGAACTTCGCCATTTCAGGTGTTTGCGCAGGATAGCCGAGACCCGTTAGATAGTTCGTAAGCGCATCGACCCACACGTACATCACGTGGTCCTCGGCGCCGGGCACCTTCACGCCCCAGTCGAAGCTGGTGCGGCTGACCGAGAGATCTCGCAGCCCGCCCTCGACGAAGCGCATCACCTCGTTGCGGCGGCTTTCCGGACGGATGAACTCAGGGCGATCGCGGTAGAGATCGAGCAGCGGCTGCTGGTACTTCGACAGGCGGAAGAACCATGATTCCTCCACGGTCCATTCGACCGGCGTTCCTTGCGGGGAAAGCTTCTCATCCCCCTCACCTTCGGTCAGTTCGCTTTCATCGTAATAGGCTTCATCGCGGACCGAATACCAGCCTTCGTAGCGGTCGAGGTAGAGATCGCCGGCGGCCTCCATCGCGCGCCAGATCGCCTGGCTGGCCTCGTGGTGCTCGGCTTCCGTGGTGCGGATAAAACGATCATAGCTGACGTCAAGCTTGTCGAACAATTCACGGAAATAGCCTGACATTTCGTCAGCCAGCGCGCGCGGCGTCGTTCCCAGGTCGCGCGCCTTCTGCGCCATCTTGAGGCCGTGCTCGTCGGTTCCGGTCATGAACCGCACCTCACGCCCCTTGAGGCGCTGGAAGCGGGCGATCACGTCGGCCGCCACCGTCTCGTAGGCGTGGCCGATGTGGGGCCGGCCGTTGGGATAATGGATCGCGGTGGTAAGATAATAGGGCTCAGCCATGGGCCGGTTCCCTATTGCCAGCGGCCCTGGCGAGCAACCCGCCGATTTCCATCACCAGCAGGCCGGGATCGAAGTTGTAGGTCGGTGCCTGCACCGAGAGGCGCACCAGTTCCGCATGCGCTTCGACGATCCCGGAAATGCGATCGTGTGCAGCGCCCCGCATCGTGTCGGCGATTACGCCGCGCGCCAGTTCGAGCGCGGCCAACTGCCGCTCACGGTCTGGCCGTGCGCCCATCGCCGCCGCCAGCTCGCCGCGCAGCTCAAAGCCCGGGTCCCCCTGGGTGACGATCTTGCGCATCAGGCCGTGGAGCGGTCCGAGGTTCTGTTCGACGAACGCGATCGCCTGCCCGGGCGAACCGCGCGCCGCTGCAATCGCCGCGTGACGCGCGCCCTCGTCCGCGCTCGGGGTTTCGCGCTGCAGGATCGCATCGATCTCGCTGTCCGCCACCGCGGGGAAGCGCAAGGTGCGGCAGCGCGAGCGGATCGTCGCGAGCAGCCGCCCGGGCCGGTGGGACACGAGCAGGAAGAAAGTGCCCACCGGCGGTTCCTCGAGGCTTTTCAGCAGCGCGTTCGAGGCCGGTTTCTCGAGGTCATCGGCGGGATCGATCACGATCGCGCGGCGGTTGCCGAGCGTCGGGCGTGTCACCAGCCGTTGCTGCATCTCGCGGATCTGCTCGACCGATATCGAGCGCTTGGTCTGGTAGGGCTTGCCCTCGGCGCGCTTCTTTTCCTCGTCGGCATTGGCGGGGAGGTGGCTAAGGACGATGATGTCGGGATGGTTGCCGGGTGGCTGCGGGACACCGGGTTCCGCCACCAGCTCGCGCGCGGCGGCGAGCGCGAACGGCATTTTGCCGACCCCGCGCTTGCCCGCGAGAATCCACCCGTGGTGCATACGGTCGCCCGCTGTCGCCGCGCGCCATGTGCGCCATGGGGCTTCGTGGCCCACGTAACTCATCGGAGACCCTCGGCGGCTTTGAGGATTCGCGCGTGGACGTCCTCGGGCGTGCCGCCGCCGTCGATCAGCGCGAAGCGTCCGGGTTCAGCCTCGGCGAAGCGGATGAACGCGGCGCAGACGCGGGAATGGTATTCCGCTTCGCGCCCACCGATCGCATCGCTCGCGCCGCCATCGCGGGTGGCGAGCCGTTCGTTCACCTCGTCTTGGGGCGCAACGATCACCAGCGTCAGATCGGGCAGCAGGCCCTGGCTGCCGAGATCATGCAGGCCGAGGATGTCGGCGTCCTCCAACCCCCCGCCCCCGCCCTGGTAGGCCCGGGTCGAATCGAGGAATCGGTCGCACACCACCCACTTGCCGGCCGCCAGCGCCGGGCGGATGCGGCGGGCGACGTGATCGGCACGGGCGGCGGCGAACAGCAGGGCCTCGGCTTCAGCCGTCCAGCCATCCCCCGGTGGATCGAGCAGCAGGGCGCGGATCGCTTCGGCACCCGGCGTTCCGCCCGGCTCGCGAGTCAGCTCCACCGCGATCCCGCGCCGCTCCAGATCGGCGGCGAGCAGCTTCGCCTGGGTTGACTTGCCGACCCCCTCGCCGCCTTCCAGCGCGATGAACCGAGCGCCGGTCATCCCAGCAGCCCGAACAGGCCGTTGATCGTCCGCTGGAACCCGTTCGCCGGAGCTACATCCTCCGCCGCGACCAGCGGCACGCGGCCGTCAGCCATGCCAGGGACCTTGATAACCAGCTCGGCGACCCTCTCGCCTTGCTTGATCGGCGCCTTCAACGGCCCGTGATAGTCGAGCGACAAGGTGACCTGCCCGGTCCCGCCGGGCGGCAGGGCGGCTTCGATCGCGTGTTGTGCCCGCAGCTGGACGTGTCGGGCCGAGCCGCCCTGCACCTCGGCGCTGCCGACGATCGCGTCCTTCGCGAATAGCGGTCGACCCGCGAAATGGGAGAACCCCCATTCGAGATAGGAGCGCGCCGCCTTGTTGCGCAGGTTCGCGCTGTCCGATCCTGCCAGCACCAGCACCAGCCGGCGCCCGTTCCGCAAGCCGCTGCCGAGGAAGGTATAACCCGCCTGGTTGGTGAAGCCGGTCTTGATCCCGTCCGCGCCGGGAACGACGCCGGTGAGCGGGTCGTGGTTCGGCTGCTCGATGCCATTGAATTCGAAGCGCTTATTACCGAAATAGGTGTGATAGAGCTGCCCGTGGCGGGTGAATATCGCGCTGGCCAGCCGCGCCAGGTCGTTGGCGGTGACGTAGGTGTTGCCCTGGTCCATCCACCCGTTAGGCGTGCCGTAGTGGCTGTTGATCATGCCGAGTTCGCGCGCCCTGGCGTTCATCATTGCCACCCATTTGGCGACTGAGCCGGCAGTACCCTCGGCAAGCACGACGCAGCCATCGTTGGCTGAGACGGTGGTGATGCCCCGCAGCAGATCGTCGAGCACGATGTTCTCGTTGGCTTTGACGAACATGGTCGAGCCCTTGCCTGACCATTCTCGCGCGGTCCTCGGGTTCACCGTGTAAACCGTGCGTGGCGAGAGGCGACCCTGATCGATCAGCTCGAACGCCACGAACGCGGTCATCACCTTGGTGACGGAGGCGGGCATGAAGCGCCGGTCCGGGTCGCGCTGATGCAGCACCTGGCCCGAGCTCACGTCATAAAGCAGCGCGATCGGCGCTTCGGCGACGGTAGGCGGCCGCGGAACGGATGGCACGGGCGCGGCGGCACTGGCGGGGATCGCACCGGCCAGCGCCAGTGCACTTACGAAGGTCAACGAGATCCGGTTCAAGTCGCTCCCCTGTGCCGGGGAGCAGTGTCCCTCAGCCGTTGGTGAAGATTCGCGCGTCGCTATACCCGGCGGCCTTGACCTTGGCGAGCGAGGCCTCGGCCTGCGCGCGCGAGCCGAACGGGCCGGTGCGGACCCGGAACAGCTTGCCTGAACGGCTGACGGAGCCGCCGACCGCGCTGGCAACCTTGTTGGCCCGGTCGGCAGTCGAGAATGCCCCGGCCTGGACAACATAAGCGCCGTTGGGAGTGACGGCTGGCTGCGAAGCGGTCCGCGGCTTGGGCGCAGGCGCCGCCTTCGGTGCGGGGGGGGCGGCGGATACGTGCGCCGGCTGACCGGTCGGGGCAGCGGCGCGGGGCGGTTGATGCGTCGCCGGCGTTGCGGCGACTGCAAGCGGGGCCAGCGGCGGCGGGGCGGCTGGAGAGCTTGTTGGAACCGGGGCGGCCGCGGCGGCCGGTTTCGCTGGGGCCGCCGCTGCCGGAAGTTCGGGCTTGGGTTGCGTCAGCGCTGCGGACCCCTCGCCGGACAGCTTGCGCCGCAGCACGGCGAGCAAGGTCTGGGGAGTCTCGAGCCGGTCCGGCGCACGGCCACCCAGCCGCAACACGGCACGCTCCGGCTCCGGCGGATTCACACGGCGCACACGCACCGGCGCCTTTTCGCCGTCGCCGAGCTGCGCTGCGGCGCCTGCCGACAGCGCGATCAGGCTGTTGCTATCCATCGGCCCCCGGCGTTCCACCCGCACCAGGATCGTACGGCCGGTGGTGAGCGACGTGACCTCGACATAGCTCGGCAGCGGCAGCGTGTGGTGCGCGGCGGAAACGGCGTCACCGCCCGCCCCATCGAGCGCGGCATAGCCCACTTCGTCGTAATTGAGCGTGTCGACCGGCGTGTAGAGCGTGCCATCGATCTGGTAGGGATCGCCCACCACAACCGGATAATCGGCGGCGGGGCCGGTCCGGGTCTGTGCGGTGGGAAGCGCGTCGGAAAGGACGGCTTCGTGGCCGCCCAGCACACCGCAGCTGCTCAGTGCCCCGAACAGCACCAAGGTAAACGCGGCGCGCCGCAAACTCTCACCGGACGATCTCATCTGCCAGAAGCCCCACACTCATCGCGTAGTAATTGGAGCAGTTGTATTCGAGGATAACCCTATAATTCTGGGTTAATAGCCAGGCAGGAGTTCCTGCCCCATCGGGCTGGAACAGGCTTGCCATGGTTGAATCGGCGAGGAAGCCTTGCGGCTGGACGCCGAGCGCTTTCCATTCCGAAACGGTCTTCCACTTGCTGTGGCGCACGTGCACGCGCGGGCACACCGGGGCGATCAGATCGGTTTCGAGCGCAGACCAGTTAAGACTTGAAGGGAGCGACGCCCGCACGCCCCATGGCTGGCCAGGCCGCCAGCCGGCATCGCGGAAATAGTTGCCGATCGAATGCAGCGTGTCGGCGCGGCTGCTCCAGATGTCCCGCCGGCCGTCACCATCACCGTCGATCGCGAGCCGCAGGTAGATGCTGGGCAGGAACTGCGGGTTGCCGAACGCGCCGGCCCAACTGCCCTTGAGCTGCGAGCGCGACACACCCTGATCGACCATCTTCATCAGGTCGATCAACTCGGGCTCGAACAGTGCGCGGCGGCGGCCTTCCCAGGCCAGCGTGGCGAGCGAGCGGGCGAGGTCGAAGTCGCCGGTGAAGGTGCCGTAGTTGGTCTCGTGTCCCCAGATGGCGATCACAATCTGTTCGGGCACGCCATAGCGGCGCTCGACCTCGGCGGCGATGCCGCGGGTTTCGGCATAGATGCGCCGTCCGCCGGCGATGCGGTTCGCGTCGACGTGTTCGCGGATATAGGGCGCGAGCAACGGGAACCCGGTGCTCGACGGAGTACCGGGCTGCGCGCGGTCGAGATCCATTACCCGCTGGTTGGGCGTGAGCCCGGCGATGGTCGCCTGGATCGACGGCTCCCTCACCCCGGCCGCGCGGGCCTTGGCGGCGACAAGCTGGAGATAAGCGCCGAAGGTGAGCCCATCGGGCGACCCGTCCTGCGCCGCTGCCCCGGAGGGCGGCAGGCTCAGGCTGGCAGTAGCGAGCAGGACGAGGAGGACACGGGCAATACGCATGGTCCGCATCCTCTCATACCAAGGCCTTATAGGGAATCCCCTTTGCGGCGATCAGCCAGGTGCTTTGTTCGGGTCAAACGGCGGGAAACCGCAGTTTTTTTCGTCACCGCAGTTGGTCACCGTGTGGATATAGCGGATCTTGCCGTTCTCGATGCGGAACAGGTGGCTGTCGGGCCGCTTCTTCTCCCCGAAGTCGACGAACACGTCGACCGCGCCGATCGTCGGGTCGACGACATAGCGGCGGTTGCTCAGCTCGATGTTGTCGGGAACGCCGACATTGCAGCTATCGTCCGGCTTGCCCTTGGCCGTGTAGAGGCCGCCTTCGAGACGTGCGCACGGCGTGCCCCACGGCACTTGTACGGACTTGTCCTTGAACAGGTCGAGATAGGCATCTGCCGCAGCGATCAGCTGGTCCCGCGTCCCGCGCTGGGCTTCCGGGATCGGCGACCAATCTTCCTGGCTAGCGAAACGCAGCGTCGCCGCGGCATCGAACAGCCAGTCGCCTTCGTCGGTGGAGATTACGTTGAAATTGCCGGCGTTGCCACCGCGCGCCGGGAACTGCACGGCGATCACGTAAGGATGCGGATTGCTGGCGGCGATCATCTCGATGAACACCTGGCAATTCGTCTCATCGATCAATGTGAGGTGCTTGTCGACCTTGAGCGCGGTCGAAAGCACGCCGGTCGACATGCTCGATTGCTTGAAGTTCTCGTTATAGACCACCCAGTTGCCCATCGGGATAAGCAGGGGCATCCCCGCCTCCTGCGCCGCGACATACTTGTCGGCGATCTCCTGGAGCGAAGCGCGGTCACAAGTACCGCCGAACTGCGCTTGCGCCGGCGCTGCAAACCCGAGTGCGCTGGCCATAGCCAGCGCAGAAATCGCCCATCTTTTCATGTGCATCCTCTCCCGCCTTTACCCACTTTCGGCCATTCTAACCGGGGGCGGCGCGAGAGTCACGGTGACAATGTCCGAAATTCCCAGGGTGTTGATCGGGGGTGGCCGCGTCACCGCAGGTGACAAAACCGCCAATCGCCATTAGCCGATTCGCCGCCGGACAGGTGGCCGAGTGGTTGAAGGCAGCGGTCTTGAAAACCGCCAAGGGTGCAAGCCCTTCGTGGGTTCGAATCCCACCCTGTCCGCCAAAATGCCAATGTGCTCAATCGGATCGCCGCAAGTGCGGGTTGGTCCGTAGCAAGGCGGGCGACAATCCCGCGCTTGCCGATCACTGTCCTTGCCCGTCACTGTTCCGAGTCATCGAGAGCACGAAAGGCTTCCCAATGGGCATGCTCGAGCGATTGATTCCTCCGATCCTGGAAGATGTAGCCCGCCGTTATCGGCCCAGGAAGCGCGCGACGGCACTATTCGATGGGGACGACGCGGCATTCCGGGAGATCGTGGCGGGCGCACGTCTCTACGGGGAGTATGGGGTCGGGGCGTCGACCGAGTACGTTTATGGGCACACCGACGCACGGATCGTCGCGGTCGAATCGTCGCCTGACTGGGCCGCGAAAGTCGCCGACGGCAAGGATACTCGGCGGCTGCGGCTGCACCTCGTCGATCTGGGCGCGACCGGCGCGTGGGGCTACCCGATCGCATATTCGCGGCGCGAGTATTTCCAGGTCTACACCGACTGGATCTGGCGACGGGGCGACAAGCCCGATGTTGTCCTGATCGACGGCCGATTCCGCGTGGCCTGTTTCTTCACCTCGCTGCTCGTCGGCGAGCCAGGCACGACCATCATCTTCGACGACTACCGGGATCGTCGACATTACCACGTCGTCGAGGAGATGCTCCAACCCTATGACACGTGCGGGCGGCAGGCGATCTTCAGGCGGCCGGCCACGGTGGACACCGAGGCGCTGCGGGAGTTGATCGATCAATTCCGCATGGTGCGGGACTGATCGATCCTAACCATCCAGTACCGAGGTCCAGTCCTCTCGCTGAGGCACGGGGAACGGCTTGAACGCCGACCATGTGCGACGGTCACGGGTGTCGATCTTCTGGATGAATGACAGGTTGTTCACCGGCAGGTGTCGCACTGCATAGTCCGGGCGGTTCGCGGCGACGTAGTTCACCGCGGTCTCGATCGCGGGAAACCAGGAATCGTCGAACACGATGAACCCGCCGGGGCAGCAGAGCAGGTCCGCCAGCACGAAATCGGCGATGATATGCTCGAAGCGGTGGTCGCCATCGATGAAGATGAGCCCTGCGCTGTGGCGGCCGTGCTGCTTGAGCAAGGTGCCAAGCCCGATCTCGGATCGTTGGCGCACGCGCAGGAAACGACCCTTGAACCGCTCGTTCAGATAGTCTTCGACCACCGCGCCGCGGTTCTGCGGCAGGCCGAACGGATCGAACGCATAGTGCTGGATCCGCTGCCCGCAAGCGCGGCGGGTGCCGAGGATCACCGACGTTGACATCCCCATGCCGAACCCGATCTCGACCGAGAGCGGCCTCGGGCTGTGGCGCGCGAGATGCGAGAGGAGCGCGGCGGCAGGCTCCGTCAATCCCATGCCGTCCAGCGGATCGCGCCGGCCATCGGGGTGGGTGAATGCGTCGGCCCGCACGGCATCGAGATAGCGGGCAATGGCCTCGGACTTAGGGGCGAGCGACGCCAGTTCAGCAAGCAGCACGTCCAGCGGAGGGAGCACGATTTCGGCGATCTCGGCCGCAGGTTGTTCGAGAGGAGATCCCATCCTAGCTTTTCGCCTCGTACTGACAATTTCGGCGCGGATGGTTATGCGGCGGCCATCGGCACGCCAAGCGATAACTGGCGCTTGCGGACGATGAGTGGGGCGCTGCTCAGCGCGACGCGGCGGTCATCACCGAGTTCCGGCGACCGCGCACGCCGACGGAGAACGGAATCACGCCTTGTCTGCTTCTTCGGGAATCAGCTCGGCCTTCTGCATCCTGCGCTTCTCGCGTGGGTAATCCCTGGGCCTGACCGATGACTGGTTCTCGATCGCCTGCCGGGTGTGGTTATCGAGGCTCGGGTTGTTGCTGCGATCGAGCAACTCGCCCTCCTCCGCCATCTCATACTCCATGATTGCTCTCCTCACCTGCCCAACGCCGTCGCGAGCGGCGCGTTCCGGACGAGAAAAGCAAATGCGACGAACGGTTTAGCGCGCCTGAGCGGGATCAGATATGGAGCGCGCGACCGTAAGCCGCGAGCACGCTTTCGTGCATCATTTCGGACAGCGTCGGGTGCGGGAAGATCGCCCCCATCAGCTCCGCCTCGGTGGTTTCGAGCTGCTTGCCGACCATGTAGCCCTGGATCAGCTCGGTCACTTCGGCGCCGATCATGTGCGCGCCGAGCAATTCGCCGGTCTTGGCGTCGAATACCGTCTTGATGAAGCCTTCGGGCTCACCCAGCGCGATCGCCTTGCCGTTGCCGATGAACGGGAAGGTGCCGGCCTTGACTTCGTACCCAGCTTCCTTGGCCCGGGCTTCGGTCATCCCGACGCTGGCAACTTGCGGGCGGCAATAGGTGCAGCCGGGAATGTTGTTGCGGTCGAGCGCGTGGGGATGGACGTCCTTGTTGCCCAACTCCTGCGCGATCGCCTCGGCGGCGGTGACGCCCTCATGGCTCGCCTTGTGCGCCAGCCAGGGGCCGGGCACGCAGTCGCCGATCGCCCACAGGCCCTTGGTCCTGGTGCGGCCATAGGGATCGATCTGGATGAAGCCGCGGTCGAGATCGGCCAACTTTTCGATGCCGAGGTTCTCGGTGTTCGGCTGGATGCCGACCGCCACGATCACATGGCTGAACTCGCGGCTCTCGATCTTGCCTTCCTTGCCCTTGATCTTGGCCGAAACGCCCTTGGGGCCGACTTTCAGTTCCTCGACGCCGGCCCCGGTCTTGATCGTAAGCCCTTGTTTGGTCAGCGCCTTTTCCAGGAATGCCGAAACGTCGGCATCCTCTACCGGCACGATGCGGTCGAGCATCTCGACCACGGTCACGTCGGCGCCCATGTCAGAATAGAAGCTCGCGAACTCGATCCCGATCGCGCCCGAACCGATCACCAGCAGCTTGCTCGGCATTTCCTTCGGCGTCAGCGCGTGGCGGTAGGTCCACACCCGCTCGCCGTCCGCCTTGGCGAACGGCAGGTCGCGCGCCCGCGCGCCGACCGCGAGGATTATATGCTTGGCGGTGAGCTTCTCTTCGCCCTTCTCGCTTTTGACGGTCAGCGCACCGGGCCCGGTCACGGCCCCCTCGCCCATGTGCACCGTGATCTTGTTCTTCTTCATCAGGTGCGTGACGCCCTGGTTGAGCTGCCTGGCGACGCCGCGCGAACGCTTCACCACCGCTTCAAGATCGGCCTCTATCTCCTTGGCTTTCAACCCGTAATCGCCTGCGTGCTGCATGTAGTGCAGGATCTCGGCGGAGCGCAGCAGCGCCTTGGTTGGGATGCAACCCCAATTGAGGCAGATCCCGCCGAGTAGCTCGCGCTCGACGATCGCCGTTTTCAGCCCGAGCTGCGCTGCGCGGATCGCCGCGACATAGCCGCCGGGGCCGGACCCGAGCACGATGACGTCGTATTGGTCAGCCACTTTGAACTCCTACTCGACCGGTCGCGGTTTGCCGTGTTCATCTACCGCGACGAAGGTAAACTTCGCCTCGGTCACCTTGACCGCTTCTTCCTCGTGCCGATGCCGCCGCCAGGCGTCGACCGCGATAATCAGGCTGGTGCGCCCCACCCGCTCGATCTCGCAATAGACCGAAATCTCGTCACCCACCTTGACCGGATGGTGGAACACCATGCCGTTCATCGCCACGGTTACCGCGCGGCCCTTGGAATGACGCGCGGCGGTGAGGCCGGCGGCGCTGTCCATCATGCTCATCAGCCAGCCGCCGAAGATGTCGCCGTAGGCATTGGCATCGGCCGGCATCGCGGTGACGCGGATGGCGGGATCGCGCAGTTCACTCATGTCGACAGACGCCGGAAGTTCACGAAGTTCACGGCACGTCCTTCCCGGATTCCCCCGTGCGGCGAACACCCGTCGCCGACGAGGTGCTCGTCGGGGTTGCGGCGGGAAAACGCGAGTCGGCGGTCATGCGCGGACCCTTGGCAGAATGAAACCGAGTAGGAAAACGCTCGTCTCACGCGACCAGCGCGAGCGGCTTCTCGCAGATGTCCTGGAACGCCTGCATCAGTTGCGCGCCGTCCGCGCCGTCGATCGCGCGGTGGTCGAAGCTGCCGGTGGCGCTCATCACCGTGGCGACTGCGAGTGCGCCATCGACCACGTAGGGCCGCTTGTCGCCCGCGCCGACCGCGAGGATCATCCCTTGCGGCGGGTTGATCACCGCGTCGAACTGCTTGATCCCGAACATGCCGAGATTGGAGAGGCTGGCAGTCCCGCCCTGGTATTCGTGCGGCTGGAGCTTACCCTCCTTCGCCTTCTCGACGAGCGCCTTCATCTCGCTCGAAATCTGCGAGATCGCCTTGGTTCCGGCATCGACCACGATCGGCGTGATCAACCCGCTTGGCGCGGCGACCGCCACCGAGATATCGGCGCGTGAATACTGGCGCAGCTCGTCGCCTGCAAAGCTGACGTTGGTCTGCGGCACGCGCAGCAGCGCCTTGGCCAGCGCCTTGATCAGCAGATCGTTGACCGAGAGCTTGATCCCGTCGCCCTCTAGCGCCGCGTTCAGTTCGCTGCGCAACTTGAGCAGCGGATCGAGGCGGACATCGATGGTGAGATAGTAATGCGGAACGGTTTGCTTGGCTTCGGTCAGGCGGCGCGCGATGGTTTTGCGCACGTTGTTGAGCTTGACTGCCTCATAGGGCGCGCCGAACTCCGGCGTCTGCGTGGCTGCGGCGGGTGCGGCGGCCTTGGGCGGAGCGGCGCCAGCCTGCGCGCCATCGAGGTCCGCCTTGACGATGCGCCCATGTGGGCCGCTGCCCTGGACGCTGGCGAGGTCGATGCCCTTGTCCGCCGCGATGCGTTTGGCGAGCGGGGAAGCGATCACACGCCCCCCTGTCGGGGCGGGTCTTGTCGAAGCCTCGCTCGATTCTTTTGACGGAGCGGACGGGGCTGCAGCGGGCGCCGCCTGCGCGGGCTCAGGCGCTGGCGCAGCGGGCGCTGCCGCCGGAGCAGGCGCAGCCTCGCCCTTCGCCGGCTTCACGCTCATCGCATCCTCGCCTTCCTCGGCCAGCGTGGCGATGACGGTGCCGACCTTCACCCCCTCGGTACCTTCGGGCACGGCGATGTCGGCGATCACGCCTTCATCGACAGCCTCGAACTCCATCGTGGCCTTGTCGGTTTCGATTTCGGCCATGATGTCACCGGAGCGGACCGTGTCGCCCACCTTGACCAACCATTTGGCGAGAGTGCCCTCTTCCATCGTGGGTGAGAGCGCGGGCATCGTGATCGCGATCGACATGGCGCGCTCATTGGCCGATTGCCGCGGCCCGGGCAAGGCCTTGCGCGGCCCTTCGTTTGCCCCGATAGTTGCGGCACGGGGGCACTTCTGACGATGCGCGTCTATCTGGTGATCATGGACGAAAGCGAGGAAGCGCGCACCGCTATGCGCTTCGCCTCGCGCCGAGCGGCCAAGACGGGCGGCGCGGTGCACATCCTGGCCCTGGTTCCGAAGCAGGATTTCGTCGCATTCGGAGGCGTGCAGGCGACGATCGAGGAGGAAGCGCGCGATCGTGCCGAAGTCCTCGCGAACAGCGCCGCGGGCAGCCTCCTGTCGGAAAGCGGTCAGATGCCGGTGATCGCGGTGCGCGAAGGCGAAGGTCACGCGGTGATCCGCGATTACCTGGCCGAGCATGGCGAAGTGGCCGCGCTGGTGCTGGGTTCGGCGGCGGAAGGCGGACCGGGACCGCTGGTGAGCTATTTCTCGACTCACTCGGGGACGTTGCCATGCCCGGTGTTCATCGTGCCGGGCGGGCTGAACGACGAGGATATCGACCGGCTGAGTTAATCCGCCCCGTGTCGAAGGAGATTACTTCCGCTTGCGCCCCTGGTGCCGGATGTTCGCCGGCCTGCCACGCTTGCCCTGCATGGGCTTGCCGTTGTGCCTGGCCCCCTCGCGCGCGCCTCGCGGCTCGACCACCCCCTCGCTATCCGGCAATTCGAATTTCAGCGCGCCCGACAGCGGGTTAGCCTCGGCCAGCCGCAGTTCGAGCATGTCGCCCACCGCAAAGCGCGTGCCGCTGCTCTCGCCGACCAGCGCGCGTGCCGCTTCCTCGTAACGGAAGTATTCCCGGCCAAGCGTGGAAACCGGCACCAGCCCGTCGCCGCCCAACCCGGCGATGGTCGCGAAGAAGCCGAAGCTCTGGACCCCGGTAATGCGGGTCTTGAATACTTCGCCGACGCGCGCGGAAAGCCAGGCGGCGACGTAGCGGTCGAGCGTTTCGCGTTCGGCTTCCATCGCGCGGCGCTCGGCGGTGGAGATCGCATCGCTCACCTTGGAGAGATCGGCGCGATCGCGGTCCGACAAGCCGGAAGCCGGCGGAAGCTTTCCCTTCGGCTTTGGCTGCTCCAGATCGAACGCATCGACCAGCGCGCGGTGGACCAGCAGGTCCGCATAGCGCCGGATCGGCGAGGTGAAATGCGCGTAGCTGCCGAGCGCCAGCCCGAAGTGACCGGCGTTGCGCGGGCCGTAATAGGCCTGCGTCTGGCTGCGCAGCACAGCCTCCATGATGAGCGCCTTCTCTGCCTCGTCGGACACGTCCTTGAGCATGCGATTGAACAGGCCCGGCGTGATCACCTGGCCAAGCGCGAACTTGCGGCCGAAGGTATCGAGGTATTCCTTGAGCGCGACCAGCTTCTCGCGGCTCGGCGGCTCGTGCACGCGATACACCACCGGCGCGGTCTTGCTTTCCAGCGCCTTGGCGGCGGCGACGTTGGCGGCGATCATGAAATCCTCGACCACGCGGTGCGCATCGAGCC
>CAYNXB010000029.1:0-21918 GCA_964401045.1 uncultured Sphingomonadaceae bacterium
GGGGCGCAGTGACAAAGACACCAATCGTAAACCTTGCACTGCGCTTATTGCGCAAAGACATCACGGTAGGCGAGGCGCTCAAGGACGATCATGACCTTGAGCCGGTGGAGAGCACCGCTGGCACGCTGCTGATTGGACAGGGCGTCGCAAATCCGCCCACGTGGACCAACTTCCTCGCTCATTACAATCCTGAAGTCAGGGCGAGGCTTCGCACGCAAAGTTGTTCCGCCGTCTTGCTTATCGAAGCAGGCAAGGGAGACGAGAAGCGGCTGTTCGCATTGTGCTTCGGGCAAGGCCACCATGTTCTCCACGATGACGCAATCCAGCGCGGGTTCGGTTTGCGCGTGGTGCTCAATGCTGTTTCGAGAAGTCAGTTGCGGACGTTGGACAGCGCAAGCCTCGACACCACGGTCATACAGCGCCGTGTTCAGGCGAGCCGCGACAGTGACTTGAGTGCCTTCGATCTGGACGCTAACCGCAATCTTGTCCGACTGGCATCCGGCACGCCAAAGAGCGGAGACTTCGCAAAGTCGCTCGCTGGCAAGGATGCGCTGCACCTGCGCGCGGCCCTCGATCCAGACAAGCTTGCCGAGCACTGCGAGAAGGCTCTAAAACTATACCAAGCAACTGATTACCAAACGGACTTTGCCTTCATCGACTACGTGCAACCTGTCGGCGAACGTCTGTTGACCGAGAAGCTCGACGGCATCGCCTTCAAAGACCTCAAGTCGATGGTCGATGGAAATGCATCTGATCTCCACATGGTCATCCCTGACATTCTCGCTCCCGACGCGAGCATGGAGATCGGTTACTTCGGCATCGGCCTGTCTCCCGGTCAAAAGACGGCTTATGGTGAACTTGCCATCGAGGACTACGTCACCGAACTGCAAAAAGGCGACTTCAACCAGATTGCCGATATGTCCAAGTTGAAGGCCGGCCATGAGATAAGGGTCATCAAGGACGGAGAGGGCGACCGGAGCCGCAAGCGCAAGCTATACACCTGCTTCGTGCATGAGGTGACGCAGGGGAACGACATCTTTGTCTTGTTCGATGGCCAGTGGTTTCTCGTGAGCCGCGCCTATCACAAGGAGATCGAGGGTGCCTATGCAGCGCTCCTGAAACCCGCGTTTCGTGCAAGCACGACCGCCGCCAACGAGCGTGCGCTGATCGCGGAGTTAGAAGGCGAGCATAGTCTGATCTCGATGGATCAGACAAAGGTTGCTCCGAAGGGGGCCGCCAACGCGGCCCTCGAACCTTGCGACTTCTTGTCTCGGACCAAGCAATTCATCCATTTGAAGGATGGTCACTCCTCCGCTCCATTGAGCCATCTTTGGAACCAAGGTTTAGTGGCAGCGGAGGCGTTCGTGTCAGACGAGGTATTTCGGAAAGGTTTTAGATCGGCTGCCAAGAAACGCGAGAAGAAGTTCAGCAAACAGGGTTTCATCAAGCTCTTGCCTGACGGAAGATCAAAACCAGTCCCAAGTGACTTCACCGTCGTATTCGGCGTGATGCGACACCCGTATGTGTCCAGCGGCAACTTAGGTTTACCATTCTTCAGCAAGGTTGCACTTCGAGCAGTTGCGGAGCGCATCTCTCGGATGGGTTTCCCCGTCGAGCTTCACCTGATCGAAAAGAAATGACACGGGGTGAACCGTCAATATTGCCCTGCCGCTATAGCATTTCGATCTTATGAGCGATCATCCCAATCGTTGCCCTTTGGCGGCCATCGATCAGCGGTTAGACGATGCACATCGTCAATGGCATCAAGCAGAAGGTGCCTATTTTGAGCCGGAGGCATTCCGGGTCGCAATCCAGAGCGCCATTCAAACTCTCCGAACTGTCACGTTCTTGGTTCAGAGCAATAGGCGCCTGATCCCCGAGTTCGATAATTGGTATGCTCGATGGCAAGACAAATTGCGCGCCGATCCCCTCATGAGGTGGATGGTGGAAGCGCGAAACAGGATCGAAAAGGTCGGAGACCTTGAGGTTCACAGCTTCATCCGAGCAGAGATTATCGCATCATATCTGGACGAAGGCCCCCGAGTAGAGGTTCCAGCAAAACTGTTTGACGGCACAAAGCAGCTTTTAGAAAACATCCCTGACGATGCAGTCGGGACGCATGTCCGTAAGCACGGCATCTTAGCCATTCAGCGGCGGTGGGTAGAAAATACGCTCCCGGACTTTGAATTGCTGGACGCTGTGGCGACCGCCTATGGCCGTCTGTCCAACCTCGTTGCGGATGCGCACGAGCAGGCAGGACTGCCTCATCCTGTAACCACGAATACGAGTTCCAAGGAGACCTTCGCAGCGGGTTTCCGCGAGGGACGGTTGCCGTGCATGATTGCTCATGCAGAAACTCGAACGCTCCACATCTCGCTAGCTGATGGAGCGCGCATGACAATTGAGGCTCGTGAGGAGCCGTTCGACATTGGCAAGGCCAAGGAGGCGGCAGCAAAGTTTGGAGTTAAACCGGATGCGATCTTTCCTCTTTCAGCTTCTAATGCCGAGGATGCGCTCAACTCCCTGTTCGATACAGCGCGCACAGTCTTTCTCAAAGATGGGTATCACCAAACCATCGCCTTCTTTCTAAAGGAAGCACGACCGATCCACATGGAGGCGCTTCATCCGGAGGATCAAGCGCAGAAATACCTTATGATGCGACAAGTAGCCAACGAGGTGGCTAGGCGCGGGGCGGACGCCGTGATCCTGTTGGCCGAAGCGTGGACCGCGAAGTTTGATCGAACCGACCCGTATAAGCGGGCCGCTGATGCGCCAGATCGCCAAGAGGTCTTGTGCGCAACTCTCGCGCAAAGTGCCGGTGATGCCGTCCAGCTTTCTGCGCTAATCAAGCGCAAGCGGGCGAAAATCACCCTTGCAGGAACGGTGCGCGTCCGATCTCCAGCGGTTTGGAGCTTTGCGCCGGTCTACCGAGTGTGGGGCCGACCACTGCCCGATGAGTGGAATTATGCTATTCGCGGTGAGGGGCCGCCCTAACGCGCTTCCGCCTTCTGTCGCACACGGTCCTGCCCATGTGAGATCGCTGGAGAAACGTGGCAACTGTCCCAATAGGGCCGTTTCCCCGCCAGTGCGACGGTCTCTCGCAGCTTCCTAGAGCCTAGTGGGGCGGTGCAACAGTTGCACCGTGATCGCTGATCAATCCACTGGATCGAAAATCGGCTCACCTCCGCGTTCAGTGCCTCGGCAATCTTAGCGATCACCTTGATCGTGGGGTTCCGCAATCCGTGCTTGATCCCGCTTAGATACCCGGCTCTCCGGCTTCATGGCAGGTCAGGATGCTGCGGCGCGTGCGGCGGCTCCGAAGGGGATTTGATCAAGGGGACCTGTCGTTTCATATCTCTCCCGGCGTCGCCGCGAACCGTGTTTTAACGTAATCGCGCCATCTAGCGAAAACGGTATGGTGAACCGCGTAAGCAGGGGGATCAGATGAATAATAAGGGATTGAGCTTTCTCGGGGCGGGTCTGCTCATCGTTGGGCTGTTCCTGCCCATCGCGACCTTGCCGTTTCTCGGCAACGTCACGCTCATGAGCAATGGCTTTAACTTTGTCGCCATTGGCCTCCTTGTGCTGGGCCTTCTAAGCGCGTTTCTCGGCTGGGCAGATCGGCGCGACGCACTGATTTGGACGGGTGGTGCGGCACTGCTGACGGTCATTTACGTTTTCGGTCGCCTCCAGTGGTCGATGATCCAAATGCGCTCGGGGATGATGCACTCAAGGACAATCCCTTCGCGGGCCTCGCTCAAACGGCGATGGCCTCGGTAGGTTTGCAGTGGGGCTGGCTAGTCCTCGCCGCTGCCCCAGCCTTGCTCGTCTACGTCGCCGTTCAGGATCGAAAAGCTGACGGTGCGCCGCTTCTCTCAATCAACGACGGCGTTGAGAAGATTGTCGCTGGCGTATCGGCGCTGATGCTGCTGATTTCGCCCGTGCAAGATGCGTGGACGCATTTCAGCGCGCCGAAGGTCGCATCCTCAACGGATGCCATTCCGGCAGTGGCAGCGACCCAATCCGAGGCGAGTTCCTCTCCCTCTGCCGAAGCAGCGAGCTACATCAACAAAAGCCTTCGCCTCTATCAGTTCGAGGCGAAATACTACGATAGCCTGTTGGATGGCCGCGTGCCGGGCGTGGACTTCAAGATCAAAAACGAGGGCGACCGAACCATCAACAGTTTGACCGTGAAAGTCGAATTTCTGGACGCTGACGATCAGCCCATCGCGGAGGAACTCTACTACCCGGTGAACGTGAGCGGGATAAGCATAGGCAACGAGGACAAACCGCTGCGGCCTAACTACATCTGGCAACAAGAAAGCGGGCAATTCTACACTGCCAAGACCGTGCCGAGCGAGTGGAAAGAAGGGAACGCCCGAGCGACGATCACCGACATTGAGTTCGATCCGGCAAGCTGATCTCGAAGTCGCCCCGCGCGAACTGAACGACTTCTCAAACGGGCGGCGCATGGTTCCATCGGTTTGATCGAGATACGCCGCTACGGGTCTGGCGTGCCGAACGCACGAGATTTGTTGCCAATAAGCTAGTCTTTTCCGTGACTTAGCCATTCAGGGGTGGCATTGTCGCGTTGGAAAATGCGAGGCTTATCACATGCTTATTGGTTACAGGCGCTCGTCAACGACCGAACAGGTCGCGGGCTACGAGGCGCAAGAAGCCAAGCTCCTTGCAACGGGTTGCACGCGCATCTTTGGCGAGATGACCTCATCCGTTGCCCAGCGCGATCAGCTTGAGGCCGCGCTGGAGTTCGCGCGCGAAGGCGACTGCTTGATTGTGACCAAACTGGATCGGCTCTGTCGTTCGGTCGCAGAGCTTGTGGCGATCACCGAGCGGCTGCGATCAAAGAGGGTGGCCCTTCGCATCTTGTCCATGAACCTCGACACGACCACGCCCACCGGCAAACTCATGCTGAACTTGCTTGGCTCCATAGCCGAGTTCGAGCGCGAGTTGATGCTTGAGCGCCAGCGCGAAGGCATCGCCAAGGCAAAATCGGCGGGCAAGTATCAAGGTCGCCAGCCTACCGCCCGACGCAAAGCACCGCAGGTCTTGGAGCTACGTCAATCCGGGCTAGGCGCATCCGAGATCGCAGCACGTCTCTCGATTGGCCGTTCAAGTGTATATCGGCTGCTTGCCGAGGCTGGTGGGATATGAGGGCGACTATTCCCCGCCTGTTCGCGGACATAACCGCGATGCTGGAGGACATGCACGGCGTTGCGATTGAAGGGCAGCGCCACGACAACGCCCCCGACATCCAGCGTGTGCTGGTCAGCCAGCTTCGGATGACCTTCACCGCCGTGGACAGCAAGATGGGCAAGATCAAAATCCAGCTTGGCGAAGCTCATGACTAATCGCCCTTCGGAGTTCGACATCGACGCCTACATCGACGCGCTTCCTCGCCATCGTCTGCAATCACCCCGGCAAGACGCTCCGACCCGCTATCAAGTGTCCCGCTTCCCACTCCTGAAAGCCTACAATGGCTTTTCCGGGGAGGAGCGGCGACGAGGCGGTCAACTGGCGGGCTGGCTTCTAGCGGCGGGCTGCCTAACCGTGCGGAAGCACTGTGACGTCTGCGGTATTCAGGGGCAACACGCCTTGCACGGAGAAAACTACTATGACGTCACCCGCGACCCGACGCTGTGCCGTCCATGCCATCGCGCCATTCACATGCGTTTTTACCGTTGGGGCGACTGGTGCAAGACCGTCGAAGCGTCAGCGGTCACCGGGGTCGAGTGGTTCGCGCGCATCCCTCGGCATGGCATCGACATAGCGCAACACCTGCGCAACCGCTGGGGTTGGGGCGTTGCCAATTTGGAGAGGTCGCCGCTCTGTCCCCTGCCGGATGCCATCGTCGAGGTGTTGCCGGTAAACATGCTGCCTCACCCGACCTTCTGATCCGGGCAGGATACCTCCACGGTCGCAACCTGCGGCTAAGTGGCTAATTGCTCCAGCCCGATGGCGACGTGTCCACTGATAAGGCCCAGCCAGACCTGCTTTCTGACCGATGATCGAGTGCCCGTTACCGGGTCTTAATGGCCCGCCTCTACAGAGGGACTGTAAAGCACCGAAAGGCAAAGATCATCAGCACAGCGGCAAGCGAACAGGCAATGTTCGTGCGTGCACGGCAACGTGGGCGTGGTGGATTACGCGCGTTCGTCCCGGACCTTCAGCCCGTCATGCCAGAAATAGGAATCGACCGGGTCAACCTGTCAGCCAGCGGGCACTGGATCGCAGGGGAGCCTTCCAGAGATAGCCTAAGCGTCGATGGCTACTTCGAGATGCTGACGCCTTCCGATGAGCCGATGTGGTTCCGACAGGAGAATGGCCGCGATGGCATCGTCATCAAGACGCGGGCGGACGCTGCCACGACGCTGGGCAACGTCAGACTATTCGTGGAGCGAAAGAGAGAACACGGTGGGTTCATCAAGTTCGGACTTACTGGCGGCAATGTCACCCGGACGCTGCACCATCTGCTGATCATGCACGGACATCTTGGTGGGCAGTTCGCAGAGTTTGTCTGCCAACTCGATCCGGTCGCGTTTTTCATGCGCGCGCCGGGAGGCGTCCCGCTGGCCTTCGGAAAGGACGCGGATAACTGGATCAGCGACTACACGGTGATGCGCGCCTGTCTTGGCGATGACCCGTTCGCGGCCTTCCATCCGATCTACGTGAACCAGCTTCAGCGAATGGTTGGCTGGCTTGTTCTCCCGCTCGATACCGGACGGCTGGTCTCTCAAGGCGCATCGCTGGTGTCACATGTGCCCGGCATTGCGTGTCGTATGGATTGGGGAGATGCCCGCATCCAACAGATCGAGGCATATTTCGAGCGTAGACATACTCACGCGGTCGGGGCTGTCCGGCTTCTGGCAACTGCCGCTCTGGTGGACTTCGACGATGCGCAAGTCTGGCGTTACATTACCAACAGCAGCCTGTGGGCGGAACGAGTAGATGACTGCCTGTCAGTCGGGTTCACCCTGCGCGAGAACTACCGGCTGGCGGTCTATCCGAAAGCACCGGGAAGGATCAGGTTCGAGGTGCGGCGTAAGGGCAAGGGAACAACGATCCAGTCGTCTGACGGGGTTTCAGTGCCGGAGACGCGCTTGCTGGATATGTTCCACCACGACCGAACCAATCTGCTCGACGCTGCGCAGTGGCGCGCCCTCGGTCCTCTGATGGATGAACACCCGGCTCCACAGATGAGCGATCTCGTTGCGCTATGCAGCGCGGTGCAGCGTGCGAGCGTCACACATGGCGTCAACTTTTCGACGCTGCTGACTGCGTTGCTGGAAGATGGCGGGCTGAAGGCCAATGGAGGGCACGCTTGGCCGGAGGGCCTGATTGACGATCTGAAACGGGCAGGCATCCTTTGCCGTCCGAAGGCTGGCCGGAAGGACCATCGCCGTCCCGACAAGCGACATGCCTTGCGGCCTGAATACCGGGGACTGCTCAACTTGGTCTCCCGGAGCTTGCTGGAAGGACACGGGTTGATCGCCGAGCGACCATAATCGTTCTACGAGAGGCGCTCATCCGCGATAGGGTTCGCAAGCAATACCGTCACCATCGCCGTCCATCTTCTCCCGGTATCCCGGTTCGCCGATATACAGCGGCGCTACCCCCGCCGCCCGTGCGGCGTCACAACCCGGATAATATGCGCCCGGTTGCGGAGTGTGGGCACGCATGATGCCCGCCGATACGGCCACCGACTTGAGCGATCTCGCCATTGTTGACGCGCCACCATTGCTTATTGCGACGCTGCCGATGCCAACGACCGATCCAACCAGTGCGGCACCGGCCAGAAACCGCACGGCTTCCGTCCGCTGCCTCCGCAGCCGTTGCTCGCGATAGTGTTCCCCCTCATGTATCGGAACGGAGCGGAATGGCTTCCTGAAGCTCATTAGCCGACCATAGCCCGAGGAGGTTAATGGTCGATGCGTTGACCCGACAACCGCTCACGCTTCGGATTGTCGCATGAGGTCGCCCTGCTCTACCGCGAGAGCATGAGCAATCCTCGTGACGACCCAAAGCGTAGGAGTGCCGCCTGTTAGTCTAGTAGGCTTCCCGGACTGACGTTCAAAGCTGCTGCAATCCGCTCCACAACTGTAAGCGTCGGGTTGCGAACGCCGCGCTCAACGTCTGACATATACGACCTCGCCACTCGGGCCATATCGGCGAGCGTCTCTTGCGAATAGCCCGCTTGCTTTCGAGCAGCCTTCACGTTGGAGCCAAATCGCCGACACAAATCCATCGACCGCTATCGGTGACAAAACGAGTTCGAGAGCCACCCTCTATGAGGAACATTTCTTAATCTTCCGCCGTCATAGTTGAGCTAGGCTTGAGGCTGTGCAGGAGGGAAATGTGGTTGGTGTCAGTCAGGTTCGCGGCGCGCAGATCAGGGCATCGTCCGTGTTCGCGATGTCCTTGCTGGCGGTCGCGGCGATCTCGTTGTCCTTCTTCAGCGCCGGGATCGCATCAGGCGTGTTCTTACTGGCGGCACTTATGAGTTGGTCCCGGCCATTCGAGGCGAATAGGGCGAAGGGGAAGCCAACGTTGTCCGATACGGCGCGCGGCGCTGTTGTGATTACGCTGACGGCAGTTGGAGCATTATTCCTTTGGCACCCCAACATTATGGATGTGGGAGTTGAGCCGGAGAAGGGTTTCTCCCTCACCGAGAGCGACGCGTTCGCCGCCTGCGAGGCTGCCGCTCGTCAGCAGATTACGCATCCCTCAACCGCCGACTTTTCAGTCTTGGACGCGAACCTCCAATCCCACGATGACGGCACCGCGTTGTTCACGACGACCTTCACGGCTAGGAACAGCTTTAACCTCAAGCTGACCTACCGCCTCGTTTGCGACTTCACAGGGGACGAGATGACGGGGACCTATATTTTCGAGGATCAATGACCCCGTAGCGGGGATGGCCCGGAGCCAGTCAATGCGTCAGCTTTAACTACCGAGGCCAAGGGCACGGGAACCGTTGACGGGGTGCGCCCCTGACCAAGGAATGGCGGAAAACGGTCTATCCTTCTCCGGTTGATCGCGAAAATACGGTTGAGCACTGACAATGAAGCCGGGTCTCTCTAAACTGTGTGGAGACGCTCTTGTGGTCGTTGACCCTGTTACACACCGCCGCTACACGCTCGCTCGTAGCAAGGGCGAAAAGTCTAGGGTTTCTGCGGTTTTTTCACTCGTGATGTCGTTCCCCCTCGGCTCCACCAGTTTGATTTTTTGTTTTCTCCTCAAGCGCCGGCGAGTGCCATCCGCCCCGCTTGGCTCTCCGGCCTGACCGACCGGCGCGCGTTCGCGCTTGCGGGCTGCTAGTGGCAGCCCGTTCCTTTCCCGGCCACGGGACTTCCAAGCACCCGGCCAATCACCTAACGCGAACCTCATGCATTTTCTCGATCAAGCCAAAATCTACATCCGCTCCGGCGCAGGCGGCCCCGGGGCCGTCAGCTTCCGGCGTGAGAAGTATGTCGAATACGGCGGGCCGGACGGCGGCAATGGCGGGCGGGGCGGGGACGTGGTGTTCGAGGCGGTGCCGGCGCTCAACACCCTGATCGACTTTCGCTACACCCAGCACTTCAAGGCCCGGCGCGGTGCCCACGGCATGGGCAAGAACCGCACCGGCGCATCGGCGCCGGAACTCGTGATCGAAGTCCCGGTCGGCACGCAGGTGCTCGACGACGATCAGGAAACCGTGCTGGCCGATTTCACCGAAGCGGGCCAGCGGGTCGTGCTGCTGGAAGGCGGGCTCGGCGGCCGTGGCAACGCCAGCTACAAGACCAGCACCAACCGCGCTCCGCGCCAACACCAGCCGGGCGAGCCGGCGCAAGAGCTGTGGGTATGGCTGCGTCTCAAGCTGCTCGCAGACGCCGGTCTCGTCGGTCTGCCCAACGCCGGCAAGTCGACCTTCATCAACCAGGTCTCGAACGCGCAGGCTAAGGTTGGTGACTATGCCTTCACCACGCTGGTGCCGAAGCTGGGCGTGGTGCGCCACCGGGATCGTGAGTTCGTGCTCGCGGACATTCCCGGGTTGATCGAGGGCGCTGCCGAAGGCGCGGGGATCGGCGACCGCTTCCTCGGCCACATCGAGCGCTGCCGGGTGCTGATCCATCTGGTCGACATTGCCGGGCCCGATCCCGCCGAAGCGCTGCGCGTGGTCGAGGAGGAACTTGCGGCTTACGGCGCGGACCTGGGCGACAAGCCGCGCCTCATCGCTCTCAACAAGGTCGATCTCGCGGACGCAGAGCTGTCCGCGGGCTTCGCCGAAGAGCTGAAAGCGGCCGGCGCAGCGCGGGTGTTCCCCATCTCCGGCGCGACCGGCGAGGGGATAGACCGACTGCTCGACGCCGTGCTCGACTACCTGCCCGCACGAACCGTAACCGAGGTTCCGGGGGAAACAGCGGACGAGGGCGAGGAGAAGCCCTGGTCGCCCCTCGGCTGATTGTCGCGCATCCCAGCTTTCGCTGAGATAACGAATTGAAGACGCTTCCCGGATGACGAAGCAATGATGCTTCGCTAAGCGCGCCGCATGTCCATCGCCAAGCTTCCCGATCTGGCCGATCCCACGCTCGTTCGCCGCCTTGTGATCAAGGTGGGCTCGGCACTGCTTGTCGATCAACAGCGTGAGGTACGCCGCGATTGGCTCGGGGAACTGGCGGGCGAAATCGCCGAGGCGGTGAAGCGCGGCCAGCACGTGGTGGTGGTGAGCTCGGGCGCGATCGCGCTCGGCGCCGGCAAGCTTGGGTTCGAGAAGGGCGGGCGGGCCCGCCTCAGCGACGCCCAGGCGGCTGCCGCAGTGGGGCAGATTGCGCTCGCCGGGCTATGGGCCGAAGCGCTCGGCCGCCACGGCCTGATCGCCGCGCAGTTGCTGCTGACGGTCGAGGATCTGGACGATCGCCGCCGCTATCTCAACGCCGCGGCGACACTCGGCCGGCTGCTCAAGGCCGGCGCGGTGCCCGTGGTCAACGAAAACGATTCGGTCGCCACCCATGAGATACGCTTTGGGGATAATGACCGGCTCGCGGCGCGGGTGGGGCAGGCCGCCTCGGCCGATGCGGTGCTGCTGCTGTCCGATGTGGATGGCCTGTTCGATCGCGACCCTTCGGCCGGTGCTTCGGCCAGCCTGCAGCCGCTGATCCACGGCGTGACCGATGAGGTGCGGGCCATGGCCAGCGCTGGGTCCGCTTCGGGCATGGGCTCGGGCGGGATGGTGTCGAAGTTGCAAGCGGCAGAGATTGCCGAGCGCGCCGGAATTGCGCTCGCAATCGTCAATGGCCGCGAAACCCGCCCGGTGGCGCACGCGATCGAAGGGGGCGTCGGTACGCTGTTCCTGCCCCGCCGCCGTGATGTAGGGCGCAAGGCGTGGCTCGGCGGGCGCATGCGCCTGATGGGGGCGCTGACGGTCGACAACGGCTGCGTTGCGGCGCTCAAGAACGGGGGCAGCCTGCTCGCGACCGGGATTACCGCGGTGGACGGCAATTTCGAGCGGGGCGATCCGGTGGCGGTGCACGATCGGGTCGGGCGTCCGGTCGCCCAAGGCCTCGCCGAATACGGCGCGGATGAGATCGCCCGCCTCAAGGGCCGCAAGAGCGACGAGCACGAGGCGATTCTCGGCTATTCCCCCCGCTCGGCGGTGATCCATCGAGATCAGCTGGTGATTCTGTGACCGTTGCCATCACTGGCGCGACCGGGTTCGTCGGCCAGGCTTTCCTCGATGCAGCCGAAGCCGCCGGAATTGAAGTTCGCGCGCTGACGCGGCGCGGGATGCGCCAGCGGCGCGGCGTCGAATGGCAGCGCGGCGACCTCCATAACCGTGCCACATTGGCCCAGCTGGTCGATCGGGCCGAAGCCGTGGTCCACATCGCCGGGGTAGTGAACACGCCCGACCCGAGCGGCTTCCACCTCGGCAATGTCGAGGGCACGTTCGCGCTGGTTGAAGCGGCGGTGGCGGCGGGTGTGCCGCGGATCGTGTTTGTGTCCTCGCTCGCCGCGCGCGAGCCGCAGCTTTCGACTTACGGGGCGAGCAAACGCAAGGCTGAACAGGTAATCGCGGCGAGCGGGCTCGACTGGACGATCGTCCGCCCGCCCGCGATCTACGGACCGCGCGACCGCGAGATCCTCGAGCTGTTCAGGCTTGCAGCGCGCTGGGGCGTGGTGCCGATGCCGCCGAAGGGCCGCTCATCGCTGATCCATGTGGACGACCTTGCGCGGCTGCTGCTGACGCTGGTGCCGGGCGGAGAGGCCGTTACCCACCGGACGTTCGAGCCGGATGACGGCCGTCCGAACGGCTGGAGCCATCGTGAGCTGGCGCAGGCGATCGGGCGCGCGGTTGGCCGGCAGGTGTGGGTGCCGCATCTGTCGGAGCCGCTGCTGCGCGCGGTGGCGGCCATCGACGCTGCGCTGCGCGGCAACAAGGCGAAGCTGACGCCCGACCGTATCGGTTACATGGTTCATCGCGATTGGGTGGTGCAACGCGGCGCGGACGTGCCAAAATCGTTGTGGCGGCCGGAAATACCGACCGCAGAAGGGTTGCAGGCGACCGCAAGGTGGTATCGCACCCAAGGATGGTTGCAGGCGTAAACGATTGAATCGACCGGCTTAAGGTCCCAACTTTTGTTAATATTTGGAATGGGTTAGGCGAATCATCCTAAGGGTGCTATGCCCTCACTCGCGCTACGGTTACCATCGATCGGCTTTTTCGTGGTTCCGGCATACACACGTAGCGCCTTCGATACCGCTTCAGACGGCCAGCCGATCCTTTTTGCCGAGAGCGGTTCGCTTGCTCGCGACACGAAGTCTCACAGGAGCGCGCGCACATGCAGCAGCGGCGGACATTTATCTTGAAAATCGACCAGGATGAGGTGGGCGAGCAACGCCGGATCGAATTCGATGGTGACGATCCGCACCTGGCCTTCGGAATCATGGAGCGCGAGGGCGCGGGCCGCTCCGCCACTCTGTGGGAAGGTGATAAAATGCTCGGTAAGCTGAAGCGGGTCGGTCAGACCTTCTGGGAACTCAACTGAGCGCTGGTCAGAATACCGGCTGGTAGTCCGGCGGCAAATCCTTGTCGCCGGACTCGCCGGGTACATGGATGCCGCATTCGGTCTTTTCCCATCCGGACCAGCGGCCCGCGCGCGGGTCTTCACCCGGCTTGACTGGCCGCGTGCAGGGCGAGCAGCCGATCGACAGGTAGCCTTGCTCCACCAGCGGATGCCGAGGCAGATCGTGGGCCTCGAAATAGGCCTCGATATCCGCGGCGCTCCAGTCGATCAGCGGGTTGATCTTCAGCCGACCCTGCGCGTCGCTCGCATCGATCTCGAACCGCGGCAACGTCGCCCGGCCGGAGGACTGGAACGCCTTGCGCCCGGTGAGCGAGGCGTCGAAATGCGCGAGCGCCTTCGCCAGAGGACGGACCTTGCGTAGCTCGCAACACCCATCGGGGTCCCACGACCAGCGCAAGCCGTTGTCATCCTTGGCGGCGATGTCCACCGGATCGGGCGTCAGCACCTGCATATTGGTGAGGCCGAGCCGCGCGACCAGCTCATCGCGGTAGGCAATCGTTTCCGGAAAGTGCTTGTCGGTATCGAGGAACAGCACCGGCAGGTTCGGATCGACTTGCGCGGCGAGGTGCAGCAGCACCGCGCTCTCCGCGCCGAAGCTCGACACCAACGCCACATCGCCGGCGATCCCGTCCTTGAGCACCGCGGTCAGCAACTCGTTGGTATCCGAGGCGCGGAACATGCGGTTCAGACGGATCGCGTCGGCCTCGGAGAAGCGAGGGCCGGTGTCGATCCGGTCGAGAGGGCGCGAGCTCAATTTAGCCGCCGATGCCATGACGCAATTTCCAGATGGGGACCGCCCCGAGCGAATCTGTGTCCGCCGCGTGCTGATAAACGTACGGGTAGCGGTTGAGGACGGCCGCGACTTCGTCGCGGTCGAGCGGGGAGTCGGGTGCGAAGCTGTCGAACCCGCAGCGGCGCATGAAGTAGATGAGGTCCAGCAGCACGTCGCCGGTCGCCTTGATCTCACCCGTGTAGCCCGCCTCGCGCAGGATGCGCGCGCTCGAAAAGCCGCGCCCGTCCCGGAACTTGGGGAAGTCGATCTCGACCAGGGTCACGCGATCGAGCTGCGGGATCAGCCGCTCGACATCGTCGCCGGCTTCGATCCGCACCGAGACCGCGTTGCTCTGCTCGAGGAACGCATCGAGCGAAACGGCCGGTTCGTCGGCTGCGACGTCGTCGCGGAAGCGCAGGAAATCGGTGTCGGCGTCAGCCATAGATCGCCTCCTTGAAGCTATCCATGCCGACCCGGCGGTAGGTGTCGAGGAAGCGCTCACCCGGCTCGCGGATTTCGCGGTACCGTTCGATCGCGCGTTCGACGGCGTCGACCACGCCGTCCTCGTCAAAGCCGGGGCCGGTGATCTTGGCCTGGGTGGTGTTCTCGTCGCCCGAACCGCCCAGCAGGAGCTGGTAGTTCTCGGTACCTTTGCGGTCGACGCCGAGGATGCCGATGTGGCCGGCGTGATGGTGACCGCAGGCGTTGATGCAGCCCGAGATCTTGATCTTGAGCTCGCCGAGATCCTTCTGCCGATCGTAGTTTGCGAAGCGCTCGGCAATCTTCTGCGCCACGGGGATAGAGCGCGCATTGGCGAGGCTGCAGTAGTCGAGCCCCGGACAGGCGATGATGTCCGTCACCAGATCGAGGTTGGCGTCGGCCAGATCGGCATCGCGCAGCGTCTGCCAGATCGTGTAGAGATCGGCCTTGCGCACATGGGGCAAGACGAGGTTCTGCACGTGGCTCACGCGCAACTCATCGAAGCTGTAGCGCTCGGCCAGGTCGGCGACGACTTCCATCTGTTCGGCGGTGATGTCCCCGCCGATGCCACGGATCGGCTTCAGGCTGATGTTGGCGATCGCATAGCCGGGCATTTTGTGCGCCGCGACCTGCTGGTCGACCCAGACCGCGAAATCGGGGTCGGAGCGGTCGATCTCGTCGCTCAGGCCCTCTTCGAACGACGGCGGCGTGAAGTAGGCCGCGATGCGGTCGTACTCGGCTTGCGGAAAGTCGGTGCCGAGCGTGAGGATGTGCTCGAAAGCCTCCTCCACCTGGCGGCTGAACTCCTCCTCGCCCAGCTCGTGGACGAGGATCTTCATCCGCTGCTTGTGGATGTTATCGCGCCGCGCATGGCGGTTCCACACCCGCAGCACCGCCTGCAGATAGCTGAAGATCTGGTGCTGAGGCACGAAATCCCGGCTCTTGTAGGCGATGAACGGGGTGCGGCCCATACCGCCCCCGGGATAGACCTCGAAGCCGATCTCGCCCGCTTCGTTCTTGACAATGCGCAGCCCGAAATCGTGCCACCGCATTGCGGCGCGATCTTCCTCAGCCGCAATCACGCAGATCTTGAACTTGCGCGGCAGGTAGCTGAATTCGGGGTGGAACGTGGTCATCTGCCGCAGCATCTCGGCCCACGGGCGCGGGTCCATGATCTCGTCGGCCGCGGCGCCGGCATAGTGATCGGCGGAGATGTTGCGGATCGATTCGCCGCTGGTCTGGATGCAGTGCATCTCGACCGTCGCCAGCTCGGCGAGGATCTCCGGCGCATCCTCGAGCTTGATCCAGTGGAACTGGATGTTCTGCCGGGTGGTGAAGTGGCCATAGCCGCGATCGTAGGTGCGGGCGATGTGGGCGAGCTTGCGAAGCTGCCGCGAATCGAGCGTGCCGTAGGGGATCGCGATCCGCAGCATGTAGGCGTGGAGCTGGAGGTAAAGACCGTTCTTCAAGCGCAGCGGCTTGAACTGGTCGTCGGTCATCTTGCCTTCCATGCGGCGTCGGGTCTGGTCGCGGAAATCCTCGACGCGCGCGTCGACCATCGCCTGGTCGTATTTGTCATATCGGTACATCAGATCACCCAGTTGCCGGCGTTGGGGTCGGCGGGTTTCAACGTCAGGTCGGGGCGCACGGTCGGGCCGAGCGCGCGAATGCGGTCCTTGATGTGCGCGGGGCGAATACCCTCGGCACTCTTCTCCGCGTCGATCACATAGCCGCCGTTGACGCGGCATGCGGCGTCTTCGACCGCGAGGATCTGGTCCCCGTGGTCGCCGACGTCGACGGCGTCCTCGACATGGAGCGACCAGCCCTGGCCATCCCACCAGATGACCGAGCCGGTCTTGAGATCGTTGCCGGTGATGATCTTCATCTACGTGCTTCCAATGCGAGTTGTGCGAGCGGGGCGTCGGCGGGTTCCGCCGTGACTTCGCCGATCACGATCACCGCCGGGCTCTTCACGCGCTCACGTTCGACCATGTCGGGCAAGCCGGCGAGCGAGGCGCGCAGGACGCGCATCTCCGGCCGGGCGGCGTTCTCGATCACAGCCACCGGAAGCTCGGGCGCGAGGCCGTCACCCATCAGCTTCTCGGCGATTTGCGGGGCGGTCTTGACGCCCATGTAGATGACCAGCGTGCGGCCCTTGCCGGCGAGCCCGGCCCAGTTCTGTTCGCTGAGGCCCTTGCACTGGCCGGCGACGAAGCTGACGATGCTGGCGTGATCGCGGTGGGTCAGCGGCACTTGCGCCGCAGCCGCCGCGCCGAGGGCGGCGCTGACGCCGGGAACGACCTCGACAGGCACGCCGGCAGCGCGGCATGCTTCGGCTTCCTCGCCGCCGCGACCGAATACGAACGGATCGCCGCCCTTAAGGCGCACGACGTCACGCCCGGCGCGGGCTGCGCGCACCAGCAATGCGTTGATCTCGTGCTGCGGCATGGTGTGACGAGCGCGGCGCTTGGCGACCGAGACGAGTTCGGCATCGGCCGGAGCGAGCGCCAGCACGGCGGGATCGATCAGCCCGTCGTGCACGACCAGACCCGCCGATTGGAGCAGGCGCGCGGCGCGCAGCGTCAGCAGGTCGGGGTCGCCAGGGCCCGCGCCGACAAGATAGACGGTTCCATTCCGAGCCATGACGGTGAGATGGCTGCGGGGCGCTCCAGTCGCCAGCGAGAATGGCTGTGGGGTGCGTTAGGCTAACTTTAGGGCGCGCCTGCTGCGCCTAGTTCGTATTTACCATCGCCTTTGAGATTACCGCTACAAGCTGCCGGAATTGCTCACTGTCTTGCAGGTAGAGATTACGCAATGCGCGGTCCGGCAGTTCGACTCCGTCCTGCTGGAACAGCTTCCACATTCGCTTGAGGATGTCGGAGCGGACCGAGGCGAGTCCCTCCTCGGGATCGTCGATCCACACGCGGATTTCAAACTCGACGCCGACTTCGGTGATCTCGATCAGCCACGCTGCGGGGGGCGGATTGCCGAGCACGCGCGGCGAAGCGCGGGCTGCCTCGAGCATCAGTTTCTCAGCCAGCTCCAGATCGGAGGACGGCGCGATGATGACCGGCACCCGGATGCGTACCTCGCGCGAGCTGTAGGACCAGTTCTCGACCTGATTGATCATCAGGTTCTCGTTCGGGATCAGGTATTCCTTCTTGTCCCGCGTCGTGACCGAAACGGCGCGGATGCCGATCTTTTTCACTTGGCCGACGGTGTTCGAGATGCCGTCGTTGACCGCGATCACGTCGCCCGGCTTGATCGAGCGGTCCATCAGCAGGATGATCCCGGCGAGCAGGTTCCCGAAGGTCTTCTGCAGGCCGAAGCCCAGTGCAAGCCCGAACGCGCCCGAGAACACCGCCAGCGCCGTGAGGTCGATCCCCAGCGCGTCGATCGCGATCAGGAATGCGAAGACCCATACGGCGATCGAGACCAGCTTCTGCGCCAGCAGCCGTTGCGCGGTGTCGAGCCCGGTCATTCGCCCGATGATCCAGCCGGCGACGCGGATCGCCAGGCGCGCAAACAGCAAGGCGGCGATGATGACGGCGACTGCGACCAGCACTGTCCACAGCGAAATCCGCGCGCTCGAGACGGTGAAGCCCCAGCTGTCGAGCGTGGCGATCACGGTCCACAAGTCGCTGCCGCGATCGAGGTTCTGCAGGAAATCGCTGGCGCCGTTCATCCGTGCTCCATTGCCGAAAACCCGGCGGCGAGATCGGCGATCAGGTCTTGAGAGTCCTCGAGCCCGATCGACAACCGGATGCCGAGCGTGGCCTTAGAACCCGCGGTGGGCCAAGTGGTTGCGGTGCGGGGCAAATCCGGGCCGAACGGGATCACCAGGCTCTCATAGCCGCCCCAGCTGTAGCCGATGCCGAACAGGCGCAACGCATCCACGAAGCGGTCGCGGGCGGCGGTGTCGCCGGTATTCAGGAGAAAGCTGAACAGCCCGCATCCGCCGGTGAAGTCACGCCGCCACAGCTCCTCGTGCATCGGGCAGCGCACCTCGGCCACTTCGGCGCGGCCGGTGAGCCACTCAGCGATGGCGAGCGCGCTGGCGGTTTCGCGTTCAAGCCGGACGCCCATGGTCCTGAGTCCGCGCAACGCCAGCGCGGCATCGTCGGGAGACACCACCACGCCGAGTTGCTGTGCGGTCAGCCGCAACCGCTTGTAGAGCTTCTCGCCCGCTGAAACGCTGCCCATCATCAGGTCCGAATGTCCGCCGACATGCTTGGTCAGCGACATGATGTCGATGTCGCAGCCGCGCTCGAGCGCGGGGAAGCCGAGCGGCGTCGCCCAGGTGTTGTCGAACAGCACCACCGTATCATGTTCATGCGCGATTTCCGCGAGGGCGGGGACGTCGCACACTTCCATCGTCAGGCTGCCCGGGGTTTCGAGCAGCACCGCCCTGGTCATGTCGGAGAAGGACGCGGCGAAGCCACTTAGGTCGAGGGGGTCGAAATACCGCGTCGCAATGCCGTGGCGCTTGAGCAGCCCCTCGGCCATCGCTCGCGACGGCTGGTAAGCATTGTCGATCATCAGCAACTCGTCGCCCGCGCTGAGCACCGCAAGCAATGCGCCCGCGATCGCCGCCACTCCGCTCGGGTAGAGCAGCGTGCCGTGCGCGCCCGGCTCAAGTTCGGTCAGCGCCTCGGCGAGCGCCCACTGCGTCGGGCCGCCGCGGCGGCCGTAGTAGAACTGCCCGTCCTCGTTCGTCCGGCCGGCGGCGAGATCGGCGCTGTCGCGGTAGAGGTGAGTGCTGGCGCGCCATACCGGCGGATTGACAACCGGCCCGGTCCATTCCGCGCGGCGACCGCCGTGGACAAGCTTCGTAAATGAGCCGCCGGGCTTTTTATCGTTCACTTGAAACCCGTTCGTGCGGAGGCTTGTCGAAGCACCGATTTTCTTTCTGGCATGCGGAACACAAGAAACCAAAAGCGGCCGTGGGGCAACGCCGAGCTTCGCTTCCGACAAGCACAGGGCGAACGGGAGGTTAGTCCGCGGGGCCGAGCGCCTTGGGTGTCGCCGGATCGGCGGCCCATTCGCTCCAGCTTCCGTCATAGAGCGCGGTATCGTCCTTGCCGAGCAGGTGCATCGCGAAGGAGAGCACCGCCGCGGTGACCCCGCCGCCGCAGGTCGTCACCACCGGCCGCGAGAGATCGATCCCCGCGTCCTCGAACGCTGCGCGCAGGCTGCCGGCGTCCTTGAAGGTGCCATCATCGTTGTAGAGCTCGGTGAACGGCAGGTTGCGCGAGCCGGGGATATGGCCGCTCTGGATGCCGGGGCGGAAATCGGGTGTCTCGCCGGTGAAGCGGCCTGCCTCGCGCGCGTCGACCAGTTGTTCGGCCTTGCTGCCGAGATTGGCGAGCACTTGCGCCTTGCCGCGCACTTTTCCGCCGTCGGGGCGGGCGGTAAAGTGGCGTTCGGAGAAGGCGGGTTCGCCGCTTTCGAGCTCGCGGCCCTCGGCCCTCCACTTGGCGAGGCCACCGTCGAGGATAGCGACGTTCCGCGCGCCGAACGAGGTCAGCATGAACCATGCGCGCCCAGCGGTTCTCACCGCGCTGTCGTCGTAGACCACGATGCGACTGCCATCGCCAACGCCCAGCGCCTGCATCCGCGCGGCGAACTGCTCGGGTCGGGGCAGCGCCGAAGGCACGGGGCTGGCCGTATCGACCAGGGAAGCGAGGTCCATGAATACCGCACCGGGAATGTGCCCGGCATCGTATTCGGCGCGCGCATCGCGTTCGGCGTCCGGTAAATGGTTCGACGCGTCGATTATGCGCAAGTCGCCCGCGCCGATCTCGTTCGCGAGCCATTCGGTCGAAACCAGCGGGTCCATCATGCCTCCTGCCATCCTGGCGGCAGGGTTATCGCGGCTTTCGACAGCCGTCGAGCGAGTTCACGCAAACGCGCGCTGGCCGAGCTCCGAATAGATGCGCGGGCCGAGGTCGAGCCGGAACGGCTGGAGGCCGCCGCCCGGTCGGGCCGCGCGCTGGCCGACGACCGAGGTCTGCACGATTACTTCGGTGTGCTCGCCAACGGAGACCACCCGCAGCCGCGCGAGCGGCACGAACAGCGCCGCATCGCCGTTCCGGATCGGGCGGATATGCGGCAGCGGAAGCGCGAAATCACCGGACACGACCTTGGTCTCGCCCGGGAACAGCGTGCGGATCAGGTGGCGGTTTTCGAGTTTGCTGTTCGAAGCGGCGATCTGCTCTTCCTCTGACAGCGAAGCGTGGGCCGAGATCATGTCGCCGTCGATCGAGATATCGCGCAACGGCGCGTCGCCCTGATTGGTCAGCAGGATGCGATAGGAGAGCGTCGCGTTGAGGAGCGAGACGCTGAGCCGTGCAGGCTCGAGAGCGATGCGCAGGGGCCGCTCGGGCAGGTGATCGTCGTGGTCGTCGGCCATCGCCGGCGCCGGTTCGGGCTGGCGCACCGGCGGCGCTTCGGACGGCTTGCGCGCGGCGACCCTGGGCAGCTCCGCAGGCGGGCTGATCGGTTCGGACGGGTGAGGCCGCTCGATATCTTCGATCTCCAACCGCGCTTCTGCGCGGCGCCCGCGCCACAACCAGCCGGCGAGAATGCCGACCGCGCCGACCACGAGGAGCGCAAGGACCCACATCCACCAGGCGATGCCGCCGGAATGAACCACGGCGGCCGCCGGAGCGGATGCCGCGGGCCGCGTAGCAGCGGGTTGAGGCAGCGACAGGCTGGGTTGCGCGGCCGTGGTGGGTGGCAGGGCCGCATCGGCCGACGCCTCGGTCGCGGTGGCGCTGCTCGGCGTCGCTTGTGGGCGCGCGGCGTTGAAGCTGTCGATCGCGCTGCGGACCGATTCGCCGGCAGTCGGGCTGGGAAGCGACGCACCGGGATCAATCGGGACCGGAGAGGTGTCGACCGCTACCGGTGGGGGAGCGGGCGTGGGGGTCGGTGCCGGCCGTGCGACGCGCGGAGGAGCGATTCCCTCGACCACCGGGCCTTGCGGCTGCGCGCGCGGAGTCGCTTGTTCCGACGGCAGCTCGAAGTCTCTGACCGAGCTATTATCCTGGGCGAGCGCCGGCGCGGCGAGCGTGAGCGCCGTTACCGAGGCAAGCAGCCGTGCGAAATCCGAAATCTTCATGAGCATAAGTGCTGCGTTCAGGAGCGCGGCGCGCGCTGAATAGCGTGTGAATTGCCGAGGTCAACGGCCAGCTTGTGCCGGACACCGGTTCGCGGCATCAGGCGGGCATGAGCGATACCCCCAGGACCACGCATCTCGGCCAGCGGAGCCTGCTGCCGGCCTCACCCGAAGAAGCAAATCTCGACTACGTGCCCAATCCGCGCACCGGCGAGCTTTACCTGGTGCGGTTCGCCGCGCCCGAGTTCACGTCTCTGTGTCCGGTCACCGGCCAGCCGGACTTCGCCCATCTGGTGATCGACTATGCGCCGGGCGCGGCGATCGTCGAATCGAAATCGTTGAAACTGTTTCTCGCAAGCTTCCGCAATCATTGCGGATTTCATGAGGACGTGACAGTCGGTATCGGTCGACGCCTCACTGACGAGATGAAGCCGGCATGGCTGCGCATCGGCGGCTATTGGTATCCGCGC